>CAXSEE010000301.1:0-3760 GCA_964235615.1 uncultured Acetobacteraceae bacterium
TCACGCTGATCTTGAACTCGTGGAAGTCGTGGTCCTGCAGGATCTTGGCGTGCTCGAGCGCGCTCTCGACCAGCGCCTCCGGGTTCGGCTCGCCGTATTTCTCCAGCAGATGGCGCTCCAGCGAGCCGGCGTTGACGCCGATGCGTATCGAGCAGCCATGCTCGCGCGCGGCCCGCACCACCTCGCGCACCCGCTCCGGGCTGCCGATGTTGCCGGGATTGATGCGCAGGCAGGCCGCACCCGCGCGGGCCGCCTCGATGGCGCGCTTGTAGTGGAAATGGATGTCCGCGACGATCGGGACATTCACCTCGCGGACGATCTCGGCCAGCGCCGCGGTGCTCTCCTCGTCCGGGCACGAGACCCGCACGATGTCGACCCCGGCGATCTCGGACAGCCTGATCTGGGCGATGGTCGCGGCCGCGTTGCTGGTCAGCGTGTTGGTCATCGTCTGCACGGTGATCGGCGCGTCGCCGCCGACCGGCACGCGGCCGACGTGGATCTGACGCGACTTGCGGCGCTCGATCTGCTGGTACGGACGGTAGCTCATGGCTCAATGCTCCGGATTGGATTGTCCGCCGTCCTGGTCGTCCTGGCCGTCCTGCGTGGCCGGCGGCTTCGCATCTCGGCCGCTTCCTGCCAGGAATGGCGGGCTTTGACCAGACTGGTTCAAGTAACCGGGCTGGTTCATGCCGGTCCCGATCCGCTCGATATCGTCACGGACGGCGTCGGGATCCAGGGGCAGGTTGCGCCTGACGGCTCCGGGGGGACCCAGCGGCGGTGTGGTGAGAGTGCCCGCGGTCAGAGTGACGCCGCCGGCATTGCCGATGCTGAGCAGCAGCTTGCCGCTTCCGGGCGGGACCGACCAGCTCTCGCCCGCTTGCAGGATATGCTCGTAGATCACCGGGCCTCCGTCCTGCCTCACCTGCACCCAACTGCTCGACGACGCCTTTACACTTACCTGGGCCTTCACGCCTACCTGGGCCGGGGCCACCTGAACCGGGCTAATGGCCTGTGCCGGGACATCAGCCTGCACGGGCGGCGGAGATGGCGGGACTTGAGACGGGAGCACGACCGTTGCCGCAGGAGCTGACGCGGGCGCAGGCGCAGGCGCCGCCGCGACCTTCGGCGCCGGAGCAGCAGGGGCTGAACCTCCTGCGTAGGGGACCATGCTCGCCGGCAACGGCGGCACGCTCTGCAGGGGGAGCTTCTCATGCCCGGCGTGCATGTACCAGCCGGCATAGGCGAATGCCATCAGCACCACGCCCACCAGCACCGCAGCCCCCGCAGGCACGCCGCGCTCCGGCATGGGAGCCGGAAAATGCAGATCCGGGCGGCGCTCCAGTCCGGTCGCCTCCTGGCGGAAATGCTGCGACAGCTCCTGCGCATCCATCCCGAGGCTGGAGGCATAGTTGCGCAGGAACCCGAGCGCGTAGGTGCGGCCCGGCAAGTCCTGCGGCCGTCCATCCTCGAGCGCCTGCAGATAGACCAGCTTGATACGCAGCCAGTCCGCTACTTCCGGCAACGACCAGCCAAGCTGCTCGCGCTGGAAGCGCAACCTGTCCCCCACCGACAACCGTGCCGGCATGGATTCTGAAGGCGGCTGTACCCCGTGGGATATCGTCATTGTCGCGGCATCCTTTGAGCCACGACCTTAACCCGATCATGCCGCCGTTGACGATCCGTAAGCGCATCGACAGGAGCGGGATCTTCCACGGATATGATGTCCCGCATGGCGGCGACGGGCCTGCACCGGATATCGTTTCCTATCTGATCTCTATCTCGTGATCAGGAGCGGGAACCATGCGGCATGATCGGACGCTCCTAACACCGCAGCCGGCATGCTCGTCATGTGGCTTTGACCCAATGGGGATGGAGAAAGAAGTCGATGTCCAGCAATCCTCTCGAAGACGATCCCGAGCGGGAGATCCGTATCCGCGACCGTGCCTATCATCTGTGGGTCGACGAAGGCCGGCCGCATGGACGTCACGACGAGTTTTGGGAGCGCGCCAGGGAGCTGGTGGGAATGGAGGAAAGTGCCGGTTCCGGCCAGCTTCCCAACCCGATCACCACGGGGCATGACCCGCTGCGGGAGCAACCGGTAGAGGAGGCCTTCCTGCAGGAGAACCTGGGCGAGTTCCCGAGCCGCTTCACGGACCAGGGCGAGACCGAGCCGACGCCGAAGGCCCGCCCGCACAACCTTTCGGCCGCCGAAGCTCCGGAGCCGATGCCCGCCCCCCGTCCGGCCCGATCGCCGGAGGCTACGCCGGAAACCCTGCCCGCAAAGCCCTCCCTCAAGGCGAAGGCGATCACGGCAGCCGAGAAGCCGAAGCCTCCAGCGCCGAAGTCTCAGGCAAAAGGCAAGTCATCACCGAAAGGCAAGTAGGGCCTTCATTTCGGCACCACCTGGACTGTCCCATGCCGGGTCTTGTGAAGCCGGCGTGGATGGATCACCGGCGTGCTTTGCGCCGGCATCGGCGGGGCAGCCCGGGTCATTCCCGGATCCACATGCTCCGGCGGCGTCAGCACGCCGCCGCTGCCGGATTGCAGGCCGGGCGACTGAGCCTGGATTGCCGGACCGGACTGGGCTGTCTGCGCCAGAGCGGGCTCGACCATCCAGCTCGCCACCAGCAACGACGTCATCAGCGTCCCGCCTGGTGATGTCCTTCGCGTCATGACCTTGTCCTGCCTGTTGTGCCTCTGTCCGGAACGGGTGGATCACAGGCGGGTTGCCGGTTCACGCAGCGCAGCTGCCGGTTCAGAAGCTCCGGTTCAGAAACTGGGGACGAAGCGTTCAGGCAGCTGCCAGAGGACATCTCCGCTGATATGCAGGTCGATCCGGTAGACCTCGGCCTCGCGTGACGCGGCACTCTGCATGACGCGTAACAGCCAGCCGCTCAGTTCCGCGTCGTCCAGCCCGAGCGTGCCCTCCGCATGACGCGGCAGCCCGGCCATGCCCCGCAGCATCCTACGCCAGACGCCGTCGGCCATGCGCTGGTGCGACCCGGCCTGCGGCGTACCCCAGGCCTGTGCGCGGGTCCGCGCCAGCCGGACCAGGCCGGACGTCAGGTCGGCATAGCGCAGATGGAACAGGAACAGCTCGTGGAAGCAGGGGGCTGCTTCGATATTGTGGAAACCAGGCGCCCACTGGACCGCACGGCGGATCAGCACCGGCTTGCACATCGCCGAGCTGAAGCGCAGCCAGCGCCGTTGCAGGCTGACGGGGCGGCTCCAGTCCAATGCGGGCTCGTCGGACGGGCAATGCACGACGTCCAGTCCGATGGCGGAAACGACGGCCTGCCCGTCCAGTCCCGACGCGTAATCCTCCAGGGAGGCATGCAGCGCCGGGTCGGCCACCAGGATCTCGTCGACATCGACGTAGATCACGCTCTCGTACCAGACCAGCAACCCGCTGCAGAATTGCGAGATGAACCGGCAGCGCCGGCTGTCATCCTGCGGCGAGCGGGGTATGCGCACCAGGTTCAGCCCGTTGGGCAGTCTGGCCGGATCGGTGCTGCCGTCGTCCGAGCCATGGTCCACGACATAGCAATGCCGGGCGTCTGCCTGGCCGATGTAATGCCGCAGCCACAGCGGCAGGAACACCGCCTCGTTATAGACCATCGTGACGATGGCCAGGGGCGCCCGGGCCGGAGCTGGGTTCATGGGCTGAACAAAGCAGCTTTATCACAAATCGACCACCCCGAGACCATGCCGGAGCCGATCCGAAACCGGCCAGGCGTTCCCGACCGCCCTCTTGACCCCG
>CAXSEE010000302.1:0-3750 GCA_964235615.1 uncultured Acetobacteraceae bacterium
CCGAGGAACACGAGGGCAGAGACAGGAGCCGCATGGCAATTATGCCCGCCAGGAAGCCGGCAGTTCAACTAAATTGCACGCATGAAGCGCGTTCATCTGCTTCCCTAATCCGCTGATCGAGTAGAATTTTCCGAGCTAGCCGCGACGCAGCAGTCAGTGCCGGTTCAATTCGAAGTCGTCGCTGATAAGGCGGCGTCACGCGCCAGATAAGCGGTCACGATAGACGCATCGAGAGCAGAAGGCAGAAGAGCACCACCTCCCGGTCGCCCTGCGCCGCAATGGTCGAGCCGTTCGAGATGGATAATGTCGGACTGGATCTGCCGCATGCGTCCGCCGAGGATCCGGTCCTGGGTGCGCGCTTCGCAAAGATAGCGGTGCCAGGTGGACCGGTCCCAGCGGGCCGGATCAGGAGGTGGCAGGCGATTGCGACGCCCGTGCCCGGCGGCACGTTCGCAGGCGCAGATCAGTGTCGTGTCGAGCAGGGCGAGCTGGGCGCGGCGCGCAGCAAGCCGGGCCGAGGTATCGGGGCATGGCATGGCGTCTCTCCTCGTAAGCGGGGTGCACCGCCCGGCTCCCGCCGGGCGGCTTCCGGTCAGGCGGCGGCGTGCTGCTCCACTTCGACGGGAACAAAACTCCCGCTCAGCGCGTCATCATCTTCCCGTTCGTGGTCTCCCTGTTCTTCACCAGAGCTCCCAGCCTCACCGAACGAGACCGCTTCATCGGTCTCATCAGCGTCGTCGGACGCTTCCGTGGGGAGCGGCTTCAGCTCCTCGATATCGGCGGCGGTAAGGGCAAAGCGCGCTTCAGGCAGCACGTAGGTCTGGTTCGCGACGTGCCCGATCAGGGCGGCTCGCATCTCCTTGCCGGTCTTCGGCAACAGCAGCACCCCAGCTTCCCGGGCGGCACGCTCGATGCCGGCCTTGCTGAGCAGCTTCAGGAAGTCCTCGTTGGCCATGCTGACCAGGTAGCGGTCGGCGTCGATGGCAGTCCCTGCCACCATCGCGCCGAGCCCGCTCTTGGACATGCCTTCCTTGCAGGACAGGACCTGCACCAGCATCTCGCGTCCTGCTTCACGGATCAGGCTGAGGTCTGCCGACAGGTGGCCGCCCTCCATCAGACGCGCGGCGATATTGGCACGGTCGCCGTGATATCCGTTGCCGGGGCTGTTGACGCTGACGTTGCTGCCACCAAGTGCCAGCACCAGCATGCCCAGTAAGGTGCCGTCGTCGAAGTCGGCTTCCCGCAAACCCTGATGCAGCGCATCGGTGCGAAGAGCGCCGATCATCTCGACGCCCTTGCGGCTTACCTCCGGACGCGCGGCGCGCGGCGCGTCATCCTCGACCGACCGGTCATCGGCCCTTCCCGACGAACGTGTCGGACGGATCAGCCGGTATGGAGTCTCTTTCACCTCGGCGGTGTTCTGGTCGATGTAGAAACCGATGCAGTCGCCAGCCTGAGCTTTGCCGTAGACGCGTTCCGCCTTGGGCGGCAGCTTGCCACCACCCCAGCGCTCTACTTCCAGGATGGTGCCGTTGGGTGGCAGGTTGGTCTCCAGCCACTGCAGCTGTGCGGCGAAGAACTCATCGACCTGCACCGTCGAGCGGCTGTCCTCTCCAGCGGGAGCGAACAGGTCTTCCTCGTAGTGGATGCCGAACGCCTCGGCGGTCTCGGCATCGAAGCGGGCCACTTTCGCGGAAATGCGGGTCTTGTGCAGCACCCGGCCGATCTCGAACCAGGAAGCGCTGTGGCCGCGCTTAGGCTTGTGCCGCTTCCACACCGCCTGCTGCTCGGGCAGGGAGGCGGCCGCAATGGTGCGCAGGTCACCTTCGTTCGGCAGGTCGAACGCCATCGCGTCGAGCATTGCCGGGTGGATCTTCGCCAGCAGCCGCAGCTTCTGGATGGTCCGCACCGTGAAGGAGAAGGCCACCGCGATAGCGGATTCCGACCATCCCATTCCGCAGAGCCCCTCGATGGCTCGCCACTGGTCCACCGGACCCATCTGCGCACGCTGAACGTTTTCGGCGAGGGAACGCACGCCGTCGGCACCGTCATCCTCGGTGTTGACCAGCACGTGGATCTCGGCGAGCCCGGCGGCGATCGCCGCCTTCACGCGCCGCTCGCCGGCGATGATCTCCAGGGACCCGCCCGTCTCCTTGACCAGTGGCGGCTGGATCACGCCGATCGCCTTGATGTTGGCGGCCAGCTGCGCGTCCGCGTCCGCCGCGGCCTTGGTCCGGCGAGGGTTGTTCGGGTTCGCCTTGATCGTGCGGGGGTCGATGGTCCTGAGTTCCATGGTCTGCTCCAGTCTGGTTTCTCGTCTTCCCATTGTTTCGGAAGACCGCTTCCGACAGCTGCAGGGGGGCGGACGCTGCAAAGGCGCCGCTTGCGGCGGGATCGAAGCCGGTCCAGCGCAGCGGCCGGCAAGACCCACCCTTTGCGGCGGCCGGCCGCCTGCGGCAGACGGTTCTCGTCGCCGTTCGCTACGTCTTCATTTTGTCTCGTCGCTGCCTGCCGCTTTGTCAGCGCTGGCCAGTGCTGCCACCGCTTCACGGCGTGTCATCAGCCTGGTCGCAACCAACGCGTCCTCAGGCTTGGGCCAGAGCTTGCGCTTCGGGCAGCACAGCACGACTTTGGCATCCAGCCGCCATCCGAGGGTCGTCCCGCCGCGATCCGACATCCGGCGGAGCAGCGCGATGAGGTGTTCGGCCGGAAGGCTGCGGACAAGACGCAACGTGTCGTCGCTCTGGCGAACGATGCTGTAGTCATTAGGCATGGTGGTTCTCCAGTTCCGGGTGGTGGACAGTCGCTGGCAGTCCCTGTTCAGGCAGCGGCCGCGGTCGCCTCGGCCTCGGCCTCGGCCTCGTCACGCCGCTCCGTTGCGGCGAGATCGGCCTCCAGGGCTGCCAGCTCGGCTTCCTTGGCATCCAGCTCCTCCTGGAAGCCGAACACCTCCCCGACCCTCTGGCGGTAGGCCGGCAGGCGCTGCTGTGCCTCTGCAAGGCGGCGCTGATGCTCCGCGAGGTCGGCCTCGAAGCGGTCGAGCGTGTATTCCAGGCGCGAGATCAGACCGAGCGCGGTCAGGTCGCTGGACAGCTCGACCGCCTGCTCATACCCGGCGCGCTGCAGCCAGAGCTCCATGCTGTAGAAGCCCTTGCCCCAACGCCTGCCTTCAGCACGCAGCTCGAAGCCACCGATCTGGCCGACGGTCCAGCTGCCTTCCTCCAGCGCCTTCTCGGTCAGCCGCAGCCGGCTGAGCAGGGAGCCGCCAGCGGCCTTGCGCTCGGCAAACTGCTTCTTGCCCACGTTCATCGCGAAGGCATCACCCCGGGTGCTTATGCGCGTCGCGAGGTCCTGCTCGATCTGCTCGATGCGGACGGTGCTGCCGCGCACCACGCTCTCGGCGTCCCGGATCTGCCGGGCGATCGCGTGCTGGTCGTCGAAATGGGCGGCGTGCAGGCGGCGCAGCCGCGCCACCTCGGCCTCGATGCCGGCCTTCTGCATCAGGCGCTGGTCGCCGCTGGCGAGCGCCTTGGCCATGGCGAACTGGTTCGCCTGTCCCTCGACGTCTTCCAGACGGCGCAGGCTGCGATCCCCACCGAGAGCAGCCGAGATGAAGCGTGCCTTGCGCTCCAGCAGCTGCCAGGAGGTCGCGTCCACGCTGCCGAGCGTGGCATAGGCGTAGAGCTCTATCTCGTCGTTCTGGTTGCCCTGGCGCTCGATGCGGCCCTCGCGCTGCTCGATGTCGGACGG
>CAXSEE010000303.1:0-3729 GCA_964235615.1 uncultured Acetobacteraceae bacterium
CCATCACCGGGTTCGACGTGCAGCCGAACAAGGCGATCGTCGGGCGCAACGCCTTTGCCCACGAGAGCGGCATCCACCAGGACGGCATGCTGAAGAACGCCGCCACCTACGAGATCATGACCCCCGAAAGCGTCGGCTGGACCAAGTCCTCGCTGGTGCTGGGCAAGCATTCCGGCCGCGCCGCCTTCCGCGACAAGTTGCGCGCGCTGGGCTACGGCGAGCTGGGCGACAACCAGGTCAACGACGCCTTCGCCCGCTTCAAGGACCTCGCCGACCGCAAGAAGACCGTGTTCGACGAGGACATCGTGGCACTGGTCGATGACGAGGTTCGCGACCACGCGCATCTGCGCTTCGTGTCGCTGGACCTGCATAGCGGCTCGCGCAGACCCGCACAGGCCGAGCTGGAGCTGGAGATCGAGGGCAGGCGGGTGGTGGCGACCACATCGGGCAACGGTCCGGTGGATGCGGCCTTCAATGCGATACGCACCCTGTTCCCGCATGAGGCCGTGCTGACGCTGTATTCGGTGGGGGCAATTACCGAGGGCTCGGATGCGCAGGCCCGCACTACGGTCCGGCTCGAAGAGGACGGCAGGACGGTGGACGGGCAGGGTGCCGACGCCGATACGGTGGTGTCGGCCACACGCGCCTACCTGCATGCGCTGAACAAGCTGCTGGTCAAGCGCACGCGGCATCTCCCCGAGGCGCTGTCCGCCTGAGCCGGAGCATTCCGGCGCGCGCTTAACCGATCGGAAAGGGTTCTATGGCCTAATCGCCGCAAGGTGGTTCTGCAACCACAACCGGATCGGCCGGCGATCAGGCTTCGCAGATGTTCCATGGGTTTCGCGTGTCTTCCACCAGTTCCCATTCGGCTCGACGCAAATCGACACGAGCCGATACCCAGCCAATACGGGCTTATCTACAGGCCGCGCTGAACGGCGTTGGCACGGGACTGCTGAGCTTCGATGCGAGGCTTGCAATCCTGATCACCAACGATCGTCTCGGGACATTGCTGGATATCCCGGCGGCCGTGCGGCATCGGTGCCTCACGGTGTTCGAGGTGCTGGAGGCCAGCGGGGTAGTTTCCAGCGTGGTGGCGCAACAAACCCTTGAGGCCTGCCTGGCGATCGTCTCCATGGGCGGGGCGGCTTCCAGCATGAACTTCACGTCCATCTGCGGCCAACGGGTCTTCACCTTGCTGCTCGCCGGCATCGGCGAGGGCCAGTGGATGGCATCCTTCGAGGAGATTACCGCCAGACGCATCGTCGAGACGGAGGCGCTCCAGCAGGCGATGCGAGACTCGTTGACGGGCCTGTGCAACCGCGAATTATTCGAGAAGCGGGTTTCGGTCGCTTTGTCCGTTGGGGATGACGGGCTGCCTGGTCTAGGTGTGATGCTGATCGACCTCGACCGGTTCAAGATCGTCAACGACACGCTTGGCCATCCGATCGGCGATGCGCTGCTTCGGCTGGTTGCCAAGCGGCTGCTTTCCCTCGTGCGCCAGGATGACCTGGTGGCGCGGTTGGGCGGCGACGAGTTCGCCATCCTGGTGGCGCCGGCGCTGGAGGCGGAGGCGATGGAGAGCGTGCCCAAACGTATCGTCGATGTGCTCGGGCGGCCGTATCTGGTGGACGGCCACCTCGTGAATATCGGCGCCAGCATCGGCATTGCCCTCTCGCCGCGGCACGGGCGGGATTACAACCAGCTGATGCGGTGCGCCGACCTTGCCCTCTACTCGGCCAAGAACGCGGGACGGAGCAGCTATCGCGTCTTCGAGACCGCCATGGACGATCGTGCGTCGGCCCGGCGCGCCCTGGAGATCGACCTCCGCCGCGCGCTGGCCCTGCGCGAGTTCGAGCTGCATTACCAGCCGCAGATCGACCTGGAGAGCGACACCGTCGTGGGGTTCGAGGCCCTGCTCCGCTGGCGCCACCCGGTGCGCGGCCTGGTGTCGCCGGTCGATTTCATTCCCCTGGCGGAGGAAATCGGCCTGATCCTTTCACTTGGCGAATGGGTGATGCGGGAGGCCTGCCTCGAAGCCATGCGCTGGCCGGCCGACGTGTCCGTTGCGGTGAATGTCTCGCCGCATCAGTTCGAGGATACCGCCAGGCTGGTCGAGATGGTGAGCAGGGCGCTGTCCTGTTCCGGCCTGCCCGGCCATCGCCTGGAGATCGAGATCACCGAAAGCGTGTTGCTGCGAAACGAGAAGACCGTGCTCGCGGCCCTGCATCGCATCCGCGCGATGGGCGTGCGCGTGGCGATGGATGATTTCGGTACCGGCTATTCCTCGCTGAGCCAGCTGCACAGCTTCCCGTTCGACAAGATCAAGATCGACCGGTCCTTCGTCAAGGAGAATGGCGACATCTCCGGACAGAACGCCATCATCCGCGCCATCACCGCCCTCGGCGTCAGCCTCGGCATGGCAACCATCGCCGAGGGCGTCGAGACCTCGGACCAGCTCGCGCGCATCCGCGCCGAGGGCTGCACATCGGTCCAAGGCTATCTGTTCAGCAAGCCCGTTCCGGTCGAGCAGGTCGACGCCTTGCTGGCCAAATTCTCGGCTCGTCGAGCCATCAGACAGAACTTGTCCCGGGTTCCCGAAAGGACCTCATCCCCATGACCCAGCTCTACCGCGTACTGTATTGTAGCCGGAACAACCTTGCCGGGACCGCCGAGACCTATCCGGATGAAATCCAGAGGATCCTGGCCACATCGCGCGAGAACAACCGGCGCGATGGCGTGACCGGGGGCCTGCTGTTCAGCGACGGATGCTTTGCCCAGGTGCTGGAAGGTCCACTCACCGCCGTCGAGCGCGCCTTCGAGCGCATCCAGTGCGATGGACGGCATCAGGAGGTAACGGTAATACAGTCCGGAGCAATCGCCGAACGTGACTTTCCGGACTGGTCGATGGCTTTCACTGGCACTGGCCCCACCTCGAACCCGCTCCCGGGGGCGTTGGGCCGCGCGTTCTCGGGACAATCCACCGCCGGCAACGATGTCCTTGCCTTGCTCCGGAAAGTGGTGGTCCGCGAGAACGACTGGCTCATGTCCGCCTAAGCCGGCCAGGACGCGTTAGTAGCCGTTATAGCCGGAAGGCTGGGGCGGATAATTGCTTGGCGGCGGGCGGTTCGGCGTGGTGGCGGCACCGCCCGCGGCACCGAGCGCGCCTCCGGCCAAGGCGCCGATCGCGGCACCATGTCCGCCACCAGCTATTGCACCGAGTGCTGCACCGCCGCCAGCGCCGAGCAGACCGCCGCCGACGGCTCGCTGGCCTGGGCTGTAGGGGTCACTGCATCCGCTGAGCGCCAAGCCGGCCGAGACCAGGCCGGCCAAGGCGATCGCCTGGGACCACTTCAATGCGACGCTGCTCTCCTGAACAGCTTTGGCCTGGGCAATGGCTGCTGTGGATCTTGCGCGTGTCACGGTCATGATTTTTCCTTGAACCCTGTCGAAATATAGAGATTTGCCGAAGGCAGGGTGCCCGCCAGCGTGCGCGATGGCTCCCGAGATCGTGAATGTATGCTTGCTCCACCGTCTCGACGCCGTTAAGGCGTTCCGTCGAGTTTGTCTCGGCTCCGTAAAAGAGTAGCCTCGGGCTGCGGGCGCCTGCGATCCGTCTATTGGAGTGGCTGATGTTCGCTCGCCTGCTCGGCCTGTTGTCCAATGACATGGCTATCGATCTCGGCACCGCCAATACCCTGGTCTACGTCAAGGGCCGGGGAATTGTCCTGA
>CAXSEE010000304.1:0-3722 GCA_964235615.1 uncultured Acetobacteraceae bacterium
TCAGGCAGCACATCGACCACCTCACGCCGCTCGAGGTCGACCATGATCGTCCCGTAGCGGCAGCCCTTCTGCCATGCCCAATCATCAACACCCACAACACGGATGGCCCCCCTGGAGCTGCCGCCGGCATGGCGCTTGAGGTTCCGCAGGACCGTGTCGTCGCTCTGAGGCAGCCCGAGGTGGTTCAACAGGCGCTCTGCTGGTCGCCCACCGCTGGTATGACCCACCAGCCTTGCCAGCTCGGCAACCCGGCGGGTTCGCCTTCCCAGCGATGCAGCCACCTCGGGAAGCGGGTCAGCAAACGTCTGCCTGAAGCAGCGGGAATTCAGGCATCTCCACCGCGTCACCTTGACCCTGAGGGTTACCTGGGCGCCCTGCACAGGTAGGTCCTGCAGATGGCGGATCCGCCAGCCGTGCCGGCGGGACGATACCAAATCGCACTCAGGACACTGGGCCGTTCCCAGCCCCAAGCCGAAGACGAGCCACTTTCCGTCCCGCATCTCGGTGTCCAGGACCCTCATTCCAGCCGACGCCGCCCACTGCGCAATTGTTCTCATCGAACATCCGTGCAGCCAACATCCTCCGGGTCAACCTCAGATCCAAGATCACCCGGTATGACGCAGAGCCCGGGAGATGCGACAGAACCATTAAGAGCGGACATCGCTGTGAACAAGATGGGTCAGATGTCTTAGGGTCTTGCGCACAGGACGCATGAGCTTCACGCTTTCGGACTTGAGTATGTCGCGTCCTGGCGCTGTTCCCGGCTGCGACGGGTTGATGCCGAGGCGCCGAAGCATGTGGTTGAAAGAGCGGGCACGGCCGATCGCCCGGCTGCTCTCCGTCTCGAAGACGAAGGAATAGGAGATCGAACGTCCGGCTCTGGTCTCGACCCAATGTGGTGAATTTTGCGGCTGGTGCAGACCCAGACCCGGGCGGAGATCAAACACGACTTCGGCCGCCGGATCGCGACCGGCGAGATCGACCTGACCAATATTGATCATGTTGCGCCTGTAGAAATTCTCCAGTTCGTGCTCGCTCAGGACTTGCGGGTCATAAACATGGTAAGTCTTCTCACCCTCAATCTGCGCGAAAAAATTGATTTCAGGGTCAAAGTGGAACGGCGTCGTTGTTGCCGCCGAGGTGATGAACACGGCCGACTCGAGCCGGACGATCCTTTCCTTGGCGAGATGCGGCTGAAATGCCACTACCTGCCCAAACAAAGCGTTGAGCAACGAGCGGAACCGCGAATCGTGGTTTTCCGGCCGCTTGAACAGCAACCGCGCGGGCCGCGTCTCGAGGGTCTCCAGAGTCTCGACAGGATCAGCCATACTGTGAGCTACAGAATAGAACTGGGCATCCGGCGCTGGTGCGCTGGCAGCGACGAAGTAATCTCCTGGATAGCCAAGATAACGCTTTGCCAGATACTGGAAGCTATCCATCGAGAACATGTCGAGTTCGTGCAGGTTGTGCTGCAGGGCGACCGGGAGACGATCAAAGTTGGTTTTGAACCTGAGAGGATCCGGTATGAGCCGGCTCCGCACCGGTTGCGCCACAGAAGGACCAGTCATTTGGTCCGGGACGTCTTGATCGGGCACCATGACGACTCCCTGGGAGGGGGGGAATTATTAGGAAGCAACCTTGTAAGCATGGCGCCAGCTCGGACGTTAGCGGACTTTGTTAACTCAGCCATTACCATGTAGTTTGCTCACGAGAGATGATAAGTCAGGTTGAAGCAGCTGCTGTCGATTGTGTGGAGTCTCTACCGCGGCCTTCTCGATGACTACGGCGCCGTAATATCTCTCGAGCGCCCAAGGCTATGTGTCAGGCAGGCCCGGTCAGCGCCCGCATAGAACGGAGCCACCCCGGCTTGAAGGCGAAGCGTGAACCCAAGGCTGGCTCACCAGCTCGAAGCATTTGAACGGCAGCGAAGACCGCCTTCCTAGTCCAACAGTAGCAGAAGGCGCCAATCTGACTCGGACCCTCAAGGAACCCGATCGAGGGGTATTGGCCGGCGCCAGCAAGGAGAGCAATTCGATCGGGACCGAGCCGGCCCGCTCCACGTCAATGCCGATATAATCGTGCTCGCTAACCCCGAGCAGGACAAGTTGCGCCGGCGGCACCTCCAGATCCCAGTGCCACAGTTGCAGGACTTGCTCGTGTCGACCACGGCTCTGGCCTGTGCAGCATGTCATGGTTGGAGAGTGCACTATCGCGCCGGAAATCACGCAGTGAGGACAGTGCAACCCGTCGTCGTGCACCTGATGAAGCTGCTCGCTCACGATATGGATCGGAGCATGATCGATCAGATCATATCCAGGCCCGGGAGCGCGGCATCGTCCTCCTCGCGATGCTGCGGCGTCCAAGTCGCGGCCGTGCTTACGGGAACCGGGATGCGGATCAGCCGCGAGGCCGCCGCCAGCTTGAGCTTGTCGCGCCAGGCCGATACGCCAGGGGCTCTCAGCGCGACACCGAGCCGGCGGGAGCGGTTGTTAAATCGGTAGATGCGCGACATCCTGTTCACCGATCGCAGGTCGTAGTTGATGCTCAACGCGATCGAGACATTGTCGCCATTTTGCACCCAGTGCGGCGCAGCCGTTGGGATGTGCACGCCGTAACCGGCTCGCAGGTCATAGGTCTGAGCCTCCGCCTGCCGCTCGGGCTTATAGACGGCGCCGTTGTAATCACCGTCATGGAATCGCTCCAGCTCCTCGTGGGTGATGAGGCTATGGTCCGCCGGATCGAACACGCTCAGCGTTTTGTCGCCGACCAATTGGACCAGATAGTTGCATTCGGCATCGATATGATAGGATGTGATGCGGTTGGGGGATGCGAGCAGGATCAGCGCCTCGCCTACCAAGACGTCGTCGCCCATTTGCGGACCGGTCCGTGCAACCACCTCGGCCAGGAAGGCACGCAGGATCGGCCCGAGCACAGGGTCCTGTTCCGTATGCTTGAGGATCACGATCGAGTTGTTGTGGGCGATGTTGAGGATCGTGTCCTGCAGTGAATGCTTCTCGGCCCGTCCCTGCTCCCAACGCGACGTCACACCGACCGGCCCGTTCGACCAGTAGACATACTCGTCGGTCTGCGGCAGACGGGCGGCAAGCGATGCCAGGCCGGGCACATCGAAGCCATCATCGGCTCCGATGCCATGTGGGAACATGAAGCTGCTGCGGTTGTAATGACATGCGAACGATCGGTCCGGATCCGTTATTAGCGCTGGCGCTGATCTGGCCGGCCGCTCCAGGACTTCGTAAGACGCGGACTGGTTGGCCTGCATAGGATTGTGTTCCTGCCTAAGATGACGCCGCCGCCCGATCACGTCGAACTGCTGCCTGACATTAATCTCGTGCCGCTTACCACAGGCGCTGCGGTCTAGCCAACGTCCGTGCACATCTACAGTTCTGTGCATAGTTCGAGTTTTGCCATCACCCCGGAACGCCTCGCCACACGCTACAAGACGTTATTACGAAGGGCGAGGCGCGTGTCACCGGTTCACGACGTTGGTGCATGGCTGAGCGCCCGGAGCGGTTTCCCTGCTCTGGGTAAAGATGTGGACTGCCGGTCAAGCAACATGTGTTCGGTTTGGCGTTGATGCACTCCCACGTTCTGCAGGGTGGTGGTAGAGGGTCACTACAACCGGCATGGTCGCAACGCCGGCGGCCTGGGCCATCTCGGTGAAGCGCGTCAGCCGCAGGATGTCGTTCGGCCGGCGCAGGAAG
>CAXSEE010000305.1:0-3680 GCA_964235615.1 uncultured Acetobacteraceae bacterium
CCACCGCGCCCAGCACCGCGCGGCCGTTCCGCACCAGGCCGATATTGACGGTGAAGCTCTCGCGTCCGGCGGCGTACTCGCGGGTGCCGTCGAGCGGGTCCACCAGCCAGTAGCAGGCGCCGCCTTCGACGCGGTGTCCCGCCGCCACTTCCTCCTCGGCGATCACCGGGATCGGCGGCTGGCCGGCCACCGGACGGCGCAGCCCTTCGAGGATGAGGGCCTCGGCGGCATTGTCGGCCTCGGTCACCGGGCTGTGGTCCGCCTTGAGCAGTGTCTCGAAGCCACGCGCCCGTATCTGCATGATGACGGCGGCGGCTCTCATGGCAAGTTCGGCGGCCTGGGCCAGTAGATCGATGTCGTTCATCATGGAGCAGTAGCGAGTGTCGGGCGCTCCAGTAAAGGCGGCCCGCGCTGGCCCTTGGGCGAAATGTCACATAGTTAGAAACCGACCAAGAGAATGCCCTGTCGGGAACACCGGAGACGCTGCCATGCTGGAGATCGATTTCGCAGAGGCCCACCTCGATGCGCTGCCGGAAGGCACCGCCGTCGCCCTGCTCGCGGCCGAGGACGGCGAACGCCCGCCGCTGTTCCAGGCCATCGACAAGGCGACCGAAGGGGCGCTTTCGCGTGGCCTGCAGGCCGCGGAGTTCAACTTCGGGCGCAACAAGAGCGTCGTGCTGCACGGTCCCGGCGCCGGTCTGTCACGGGTCGTGGTGATCGGGCTCGGCAAGTCGGGCGAGATCGACGCGCGCGCTCTCGAGGCGGCCGGCAGCATGGCGTCGTCGGCGCTGAGATCGCAGGCGAAGGCAGCCCTCGTTGTCGATGGTCTGCCTGGGGGTCCGCCTGGGGGCCTGCCTGGGAGCTCGGCCGGAGAGCTCGCTGCTCGTGCAGCGCTTGGTGCCACGCTTGGTGCTTACCGCTTCGACCGCTACCGCACCAAGGAGAAGCCGGACGACAAGCCGCGTCTCGCCAGGCTGGCCGTGCTGACCGATGATCCCGCCGCTGCGCGCAGCGCCTGGCCCGATCTCGCTGCGGTGGCGCGCGGCGTGTTCACCGCCCGCGATCTGGTCAGCGAACCGGCGAACGTGCTCAGCCCGCCGGTCTTCGCCGACCGCATCGAGGCGCTCGCGGAACTCGGCCTCGAGATCGAGGTGCTGGGGCCGGCGGCGATGACCAAGCTCGGCTTCGGCGCCCTGCTCGGCGTCGCCCAGGGCAGCGACAAGGAGGCCCGCACCGTCATCATGCGCTGGAACGGCGGCAGCTCTGATGAAGCGCCGATCGCCTTCGTCGGCAAGGGAGTGACGTTCGACTCCGGCGGCATCTCGATCAAGCCGGCCGGCGGCATGGAGGACATGAAGTGGGACATGGCCGGCGCCGGCACCGTGGCCGGGCTGATGGCGGTACTGGCCGGGCGCCGCGCTAGGGTCAACGCCATCGGCATCGTCGGCCTGGTCGAGAACATGCTGTCCGGCAACGCCCAGCGGCCGGGAGACGTGGTGACCAGCTACTCCGGCCAGACCATAGAGGTGATCAACACCGACGCGGAGGGCCGGCTCGTGCTGGCCGACATCCTCTGGTACGCGCAGGAGCGCTTCAAGCCGCGCTTCATGGTCGATCTCGCGACCTTGACCGGCGCCATCGTCGTCAGCCTGGGCCACGAGCATGCCGGGCTGTTCTCCAACGACGACACGCTGGCCGGGCATCTGCTGGAAGCCGGGCGCGCGTCGGGAGAGGCGTTGTGGCGCATGCCGATGGGCGACGCCTACGACAAGATGCTGCGCTCGGACATCGCCGACATGAAGAATATCGGCGGCCGTCCGGGCGGCTCGATCACCGCCGCCCAGTTCCTGGCCCGCTTCGTCAACAACGTGCCCTGGGCGCATCTCGACATCGCCGGCACCGCGTGGAGCAGCAAGGACGCGGCCACCGTGCCGAAGGGCGCCACCGCATTCGGCGTGCGGCTGCTCGACCGGCTGGTGGCGAGCCACTACGAAAGCCGATGATGTCCTCGCGTGGCTGATGTCGGCTTCTACCATCTCACGCGCAGCACGGCCGAGCAGGCGCTGCCGAAGCTGCTGGGACGGACGCTCGATCTCGGCAAGCGGGCCCTGGTGCGCTGCCGCGACGAGGCGCGCGCGGCGGAGATCGACGAGGCCCTGTGGCGGGCGCCCGAACCGGTCTGGCTGCCGCACGGCACCGCGAAGCTCGGCCATGCCGGACTGCAGCCGATCTGGATAGAGGGTCTTCCCTCCGGCGATGCGGCCTCGCCGAACGGCGCCAGCTTCCTGTTCCTGCTCGACGGCGTGGAGACGGTCGCCAAGGAAGCGTTCGCCAAGGACGCGTTCGCCAAGGAAGCGTTCGAACGGATATTCGACCTGTTCGACGGCAGCGACGAGGCGGCGGTGGCGGCGGCGCGTGGCCGGTGGTCGCGGCTCAAGGAGGCGGGCCACAGTCTGACCTACTGGAAGCAATCAGCCCAGGGTTGGCAAAAGGCCGGTTGAGCAGGCAACCTTGGGCGCTGCCTTCGATTCACATCCATCAAGATGGAGAGCCTCATGCAGGACGACGACAGCACGACGGCGGCACCTCCCGCCGCGGATGCCCCACCCAGCAGCCATGATCACATGAACCGGCCGGGCATGACCAACGGGATCCCGGACCAGCTCGACGAAGGCAAGGCCAAGGGCGGTCCGGGCGATGATCGGCAGCAATCCGAGACTGCCGCGGCGAAAAATGGCGATGATCCCGAAGGTGCTTCCGAATCATGAACGGCACCGGGCGCCAGGTTCGTCTGCATGACGGGTCCAATGTGCCGGCGCTCGGTCAGGGCACCTGGAAGATGGGCTCGAACCGCCAGGCGCACGACCGCGAGCGTGACAGCCTGCGCCTCGGCATCGAGCTCGGGATGACGCTGATCGACACCGCCGAGATGTATGGTAACGGCGATGCCGAGCAGCTGGTCGGCGAGGCGATCGCCGGTGTGCGCGACCAGGTGTTCCTGGTCAGCAAGGTGTTGCCGACAAACGCCAGCAAGTCCGGCGTGCGTCGCGCCTGCCAGGCCAGCCTGAAGCGGCTCGGCACCGACCGGCTCGATCTCTATCTGCTGCACTGGCGCGGAAGCATCTCGCTCGCCGAGACCATCGACGGCTTCGAGGAGTTGCGCCGGGACGGCATGATCCGCGACTGGGGGGTGTCGAACTTCGACGTCGACGACATGCAATCCCTGGTCGGCCTGGCCCGGCCGCAGGGGTGTCTCGCCAACCAGGTGCTCTACAACCTGGAACATCGCGCCGTCGAGTTCGACCTGCTGCGCTACAGCCATGACCAGGGCATCCCGCTGATGGCCTATTCGCCGGTCGGGCAGGGCGGCGCGCTGCTGCAACACCCTGTGCTGGCGGCGATCGGCGGCAGGCACGGAAAGACGCCGGCGCAGATCGCGCTGGCCTGGAGCCTGCGCCATCCGAACGTGATCAGCATCCCGAAAGCCTCGTCGGCCGCGCACGTGCGGGAGAATGCCGAAGCCGCGTCGATCGTGCTGGAGCAGGAGGATCTGAGAGATCTGGATCAGGCGTTTCCGCCACCGGCGCGGAAGGTCCCGCTGGAGCTGCTCTAGGGGCTGATGGGTTTCATAGGCTCAACCTCCAGCTCGTCCGGTATCTCCTCCTGCAGGGCTTCCGCGT
>CAXSEE010000306.1:0-3677 GCA_964235615.1 uncultured Acetobacteraceae bacterium
TGGTCACGATGACGGCGCGTGCCGCTGCAAGGGCGCGCCGTTCGGACAGCTTCAACCGTTGCCGCTCGCCTCGGTCGAGGCCGGTTTCGAGTGCCAGGGGGTGATGCACCAGCGCCACCAGTTTCAGCCGGCTGCCATGCCGCTCCGCGATGTCCGGCAACGCGCCATAGGCGAGGCCGTCGACGATCACCGTGGCATCGTCGTCCATGGCCGCGAGGTCGGCCGCCACCGCCGCGAGATCATCCGCGGTCGGGCAGGGAAAGTTGTCGCTCCAGCGCAGGCGATGGACCGTGACGCCGGCGCCGCGCAGAGCCGCCAGCAGGTCCCGGTCATAGAGGGTGCCCCCAGTGTAGCGGTCCGGCGCGCCGGGCAGGGCAAAGAACAGCTCGGCGAGGCTCAGCCCGCAATCCTCATGCCAGAATCCTCATGCCAGTGTCGCCTCATACCAGGCACGCGCGAGGTGAGACTCGCCGAGCGTTACCCGAAGCCGCCCGATACCGGCGCCGCCCGGCCCGAAGCCGCCGTCGCGTATGGCCTCGGCTAGCCGGTCGAAGATGTATCGGCTGAGGAACTCCGTGGTCGTGATGGCGCCCTGCATCGCAGGCTGGTCATCGAGGTTGCGATAGTCGAGCGGCGCCAGCACGGCGCGCAGCGTCTCCTTTGCCAGCCCGATGTCGACCACGACGCCATCGGCATCGAGCTGCTCGCGAAAGAAGGTGGCGTCCACCACGTAGGTGGCGCCGTGCAGGCGTTGCGCCGGGCCGAACACGTCGCGTGGCAGGCTGTGGGCGATCATGATGTGGTCGCGTATCTCGACGGCGAATTCAGCGCGCGGGTTCATCATGGACTGCCTTCAGGATAGAGGACCCGCGTGAGCAGGGCGCCGCTGGTTCCCAGCAGCCCGGGCAACGCGGCCGGCAGCTCGTCGAAGGCGACCGCATCCTGCACCAGGGCATCCAGACGCGGGTCGGCGGCCATCCGCAGCGCGAGGCCCAGACGGTCCCGGTGCGTCCAGCGGGCACGGCGGGAAGGGGCGACGGCGCCGACCTGGGAGCCCTGGATCGTCAGGCGCTGGCTGTGAAAAGCGCCGCCGAGCCGGACCGGCACCGGCGCATCGCCATGCCAGCTCAGCTCGATGATCCGCGCCTCGAAGCCGGCAAGCTCCAGCGCATGATCGAGGCCCTCGGCCGTGCCGGAGGCGTGGAACACGAGATCATGGCCGCCGGGGTGGGGGTCTTCCGGCCCGGCATAGCCGAAGCCCAGCGAAGCGGCGACGGACCGGCGGCGGCCATCGGGATCGAACAGGGTCACGCCGGTGGCCGGGATGCCGGCGCACAGGAACGCCACCAGGCAGCCGATGACGCCTCCGCCGACGATCGCGATGCGGTCGCCAATGCCCGGAGCGGCGTCCCAGGTTGCATTCAGGGCGGTCTCGATCTGCGGGGCGAGCACGGCGCGATGCGTCGGCACGCCGGGCGGCACCGCTAGCGCCGCCGCCTCCGGGATCGTGTAATGGGTCTGATGCGGATACAGGCACAACACCCTCTCGCCGATCCGCCCTTCGGGTCCCTGCTCCACCACGCCGACGGAGGCATAGCCATACTTGACCGGAAAGGTGAACTCGCCCTCCTGGAACGGGCAGCGCATGCGAGACTGCTCGGAGGCAGGGACCCGGCCATGAAACACCAGGGCTTCGGTGCCGCGGCTGATCCCCGAGGCGAGCGTGCGGATGCCGAGCTCCCCTGCAGCCGGTGGCTTCACCCTGGCCGCGCGGATCTCCGCCCGTCCGGGCTGGATGATCCAGACGGCGCGTGCCCTGTAGGCGTCGCTAGGTTCCACGGTCTCCGGCTCGCCTGATAGAGGCAACAGCATGAACAGGAACCCCCCTCCGATCAAGGATCTGCAAGCCGAGCCGTTGCTCGGGCGCCGCCTCGCGGTGCTGGGTCTGACCGTTGCCAGTTGGCTCGCTCTCGGTGCGCTGGCGGCGAGGGTGCTGGACATCGGCCATGACCTCGGCCGCGCGGCGATCCTGCTGCTGTTCCTGGCCGGACTGCCCTGGACGCTGCTCGGCTTCTGGAACTCGGTGATCGGCTTCGTCATCCTCCGGCTGGTCGCGGACCCGGCGGGCTATACCAACCTGGCCCTCCGCCGCACGCCGCCCGGCTTCCCGATCACCTCGCGGGTCGCGGTCTGCGTCGCCGTGCGGCATGAGAATGTGCCGGCGGTGATCGACCGGCTGACCGTCATGATCGACGCGACCTTCGCCACCCCCGACGCCCGCGCCTTCGATTTCCATCTGCTGAGCGACAGCACCGATCCCGTCATCGCTGCCGCCGAGCGCGACGCGGTCGCGGCCTTGCAGGGACGCTGGCTGGGTGTCGCCGTGGGCTACCGGCGTCGCGCCTCGAATGCCGGTTTCAAGGCGGGAAACCTGCGCGATTTCGCCCGGTCCCATAGCGGCGCCTATGACCATATGCTGGTGCTCGATGCCGACAGCCTGATGTCCGCGGCGGCGATGCGGCGGCTGGTGCGGGTGATGGAGGCCAATCCGCGGCTGGGGATCCTGCAGAGCCTGGTCGTCGGACGCCCCGCGACCACCGCTTTCGCCCGCATCTTCCAGTTCGGCATGCGCCATTCGATGCGTGTCCACACCACCGGGATCGCCTGGTGGCAGGGTCCGAGCGGTCCCTACTGGGGTCACAACGCCATCATCCGCATCGCCCCATATCTCGAGCATTGCGAATTGCCCCTGCTCGGCGGCGGGCCACCCCTGGGCGGCGCCATCATGAGCCACGACCAGGTCGAGGCCGTGCTGATGCGGGCGGCGGGCTACGAGGTGCGGGTCATCGCCGACGAGTTCGGCAGCTTCGAGGAGAACCCCCCGAGCCTGCCCGACTTCATCAAGCGCGACCTGCGCTGGTGCCAGGGCAACCTGCAATATCTCAAGCTGATCGGGCGCCCCGGGGCCACCGGGAGGGGCTTCACCGCGATGGGGCGCCTGCAGCTGGTCAACGCGATCATGATGTACATGGGTGCGCCGGCCTGGGTGCTCATGCTGCTGATCGGTCTTGCCGAAGCGATCTCGCCGACGGATGGGGCAGCCGGGTTCCACGCCAGCGCGGGTGCCGCCGGCCTGTATTTCGGCATGCTGGCGATCGGCATCGCGCCGCGGCTGCTGGGCGCCATCGACATCGGGCTCGATCCGCAACGGCGCCGCCGCTACGGCGGGGGTGCAAGGCTGCTCGCCGGCTCGGCGGTCGACGCCCTGTTCAGCTTCCTGCTCGGTCCCGTGATGGCCCTGGCCCAGGCCGGGTTCATGGCCGGGCTGCCGTTCGGCCGTCGCATCCTCTGGGAGCCGCAGCGGCGCGAGGGGCATGTCGTATCCCTCCGGGCCGCACTGCTCGGGCTCTGGCCGCAATGCGCGTTCGGCGCCGTGTTCGCGGTGGTGCTCGCCGGGACAGCGCCGGGCGCGGTCCCTTGGGCGCTGCCGACGATCCTGGGCTGCCTGCTGGCGCCCGCCTTCGCCGCCGCAACATCGAGCCCGCGGCTGAGCCGGCTGCTCGCCCGGCTGCGGCTTTGCGCGATCCCGGAAGAGCAGGACGAAACAAGAGCCCGTACCAGCAAAGACCAAGGCTCTGCCCTGGACCCGCTCAAGGCGAAGCCTTGAGAATCCAATC
>CAXSEE010000307.1:0-3677 GCA_964235615.1 uncultured Acetobacteraceae bacterium
GCCGAATGGCTGAAGACCGGTCCGGTGCTGGGCGCCCACAAACCCATCCACGAACAGCGGCGCGAGCATGATGCCTTCATCGACGCCGCTCCGCCCGCCGTCGGCGGCGTCGAATATCTCGGCCTCAAGGGGCCGCATGGCACGATCCCAGTCCGGGTCTACCATCCCTCCAATCCTGCTACCAGCGCGCTGCCTGCGCTGATCTACATGCATGGCGGCGGCTTCATCGTCGGATCGCTCGACCAGTTCGAGACCGCCATGCGTCGCCTGTGCGAAGGCGCGGGCGTGCAGGTCTACGCCGTCGACTACAAGCTGGCGCCCGAATATCAGTGGCCGGTGCAGATCGAGGAGGGCGAGTTCGTCGTCCGCTGGCTGTTCGACCATGCGGCGGAGCGTGGCGTGGACCCGGCGCGCATCGCCCTTGGAGGCGACTCCGCGGGCGGCAACCTCACCTGCACCATCTCGCTCAAGCTCCGCGACGAGAACGGCCCGAAGCTCGCCTTGCAGATGCCGCTCTACCCCGAGGCCAAGATGCCGTTCGAGACGGCAGCCGGCGTCGAGAACGTCTCGGGCGGCTATGTCGACACCGCGGGCGTGCTGCTGTTCGTGTGGAGTCTCCTGCCGCCGGGAACCGACTACAGCCAGCCCTACGTGACGCCCCTCAACGCCAAGAGCCACGCGGATCTGCCGCCGGCGCTGCTCGCGACCTGCGGCTTCGACATGCTGCGCGATGTCGGCCATGCCTACGCCCTGAAGCTTGCCGAGGCCGGCAACGACATCACCTACGTGCATTACCCCGACCTGCCGCACGGCATTATCCAGATGACCATGCACTCGAAAGCCTGTCTCGCCGCGACGGAGGAGATCGCGCATCTGCTCGGCGAGAAACTGCGAAGCACCGCCAGATCCGGCAGGTCGTGACCAACCGACACGCGGTCGGTTCGGGAGCGGTGAACAGATCGGCTGCCTTGGCCAGGCTGGCGCTCCCGGTGGCGATTTGCCTTGGCGCGGGGCTGGTGCAGGCGCACGCCGCTCCTGTTGTTCCACCCGGCGAGTTGTTGGGCGTCGCTCTTGGGACGCCCCTTCACCAGGGATGGTACGTGCTCGATACGACGTCGTATGGACAAGTCCCGGGGCCGGATGGCAAGGCTGGCGCCCAGGTCGGCTTCAACATACCGATCCTGATTTGGTCGAGCCCGTTGACGATTCTGGGTGGCCGCGTTGAGCCGTTCGTGTCGCAGCCCGTGCTGTTCGGGGACCGCGCGGGAAATGGCGCGGAAGGTGCCGGTTTCTATAATACGCTGGCCGGCGCCGGGATCGCGTGGCAGCTCACGCCGCATCTCGGGGCGAGCTATCTGCTGGGGATCTATTTCCCTACCAGCGACAAGTACGCGTTCGCGTCGGCAAGCTCGCGACAGGACTTCTCGCTGAGCTACGGCGATGATGACTACAGCGTGACGGGCCACATCACCTACGGAAACATCTTCGACCACGTGGCACGCTTCGGAAACGGCCTGGTGCAGCGCAACTCCGACTACGTGAACTTCGAGGGTACAGCGCTTCGAAAGATCGGGAAGTTCGAGCTCGGACCGGTCATGATCGGGTCGACCGACGTTCCATTGTCGAGCAAGTTCATCGACGCGGGCTATGTTCCGTCCGGGGAGCTCGGTTTCGGCGGATTGGCCGGTTATCAGTTGGGGCCGGTCAGCCTGCAGGCGTATGTCACACGAGATGTTATCGAACGAGGACCGAACGGGCCGGACACGCGCGGGTGGCTTCGACTGGTGATCCCGTTCGGTGGATCTTCGAGGTCGGTCACGGCAAGCCGTGCAGGTTCCCAATGATCATGCGGCTGACGGCCAAATCGAGTAGAGCGAGCGTGGCATCCTGATGTTCGGCACGATCCTGAATGCGCTGGTTCCGGTCTTCTTCGGCATCATCCTCGGCTATGTCGGCGGCAAGACGCGTGACCTGGACAACCGGCATGTCGGCGAACTCAATGCCCTGGTCATGGATTTTGCCGTGCCGGCGTCTATCTTCGCCGCCGTTGTCCAGGCCTCGCGGGCAGAGCTGCTGGGCCAGCTTCCGCTCGCGGCTCTGCTCTCCGGGTCCATGCTGGTGTTGTTCGCATTGACCTACGTGCTGGCGCGCCGGGTCTATGGCTTCACTGCCTCGGCAGCCTCTCTCCAGGCGCTCACGACATCGCTGCCGAACTACGCCTCCGCCGGGCTTCCCCTCATCGCCGCCCTGCTCGGCTCGAAGCAACTGGTCTCGGTGGCGGTGGCGATCGCGTGCGGTGCCATCGTGGTCTCGCCGATCACCCTGGTCATCCTCGAGCGTAACGCGAAGGATAGCCGCAAGAGCGTTGGCGCGTCTCTCGTGAGCGCGTTCCGCAAGCCGATCGTGCTGGCCCCGCTCGTCGCCGTCGCTTTCGTATTGACCGGTATCGGGCTGCCAACGTTCGCAATCCGGTCATTCACCCTCACGGGCCAGGTGGCAGGCGGTGCGGGCCTGTTCCTCACCGGCCTCATCGTCTCGGCTCAGGTTCTGAAGCTGGATGCGAACGTGACCATTCAGACGCTGATCTCGGACGTCGTCCATCCATTGCTCGTCGCGGCCCTGGCGTGGTTGTTCGGAGTTGCCGCACTACCCGCCCGTGAGGCCATCGTGCTCGCAGCCCTTCCGGCCGGCTTCTTTGGCATCCTGTTCGGCCTGCGTTTCGGAACTTCACCCGGCGTGTCAGGAACAACGCTCATCGCAAGCACTGTGCTGAGCGCCGTGACGCTCTCCGCCGCGATTTACTATACCTCGGGAATGGGGCAACCTTGATGAGCCCGCCTCGGTTAAGCCGTGCAACCTCGACAGGAGACTGGACATGAACGACATGGCCGATTGGCGCAAGGAGCAGCGTGCGCGCGACGAGCGCCTGAAGGCAGGAGCGAAGTTCGCGCGCGGCAAGATGGTCAAGCCCGAAGACGCGACCGCCCTGCTGGAAGCGGTCATCCGTCCCGGCGACCGGCTGTGCATGGAAGGCGACAACCAGAAGCAGGCCGACTTCCTTGCCGGCGCACTGGCCAAGGCCGATCCCAAGAAGGTGCACGACCTGCACATCGTCCAGTCCGGCCTCGTGCTGCCCGAGCACTTGGACCTGTTCATGAAGGGGATCGCGAAGAAGCTCGACTATTCCTACTCGGGCCCGCAGGGCGGCGCGATCGCGCGTGCCCTGAACGACGGCAAGATCGAGCTCGGGGCGATCCACACCTACGTCGAGCTGTTCGCCCGCTACTTTGTCGACCTTACACCCCACGTCGCCCTCACCGTGGCCCGGGCCGCGGACCATGAGGGCAACCTCTACATGGGTCCCAACACCGAGGACTCGCCGGTCGTGATCGAGGCGACGGCCTTCAAGCAGGGCATCGTCATCGCACAGGTCAACGAGGTGGTGGACAAGCTGCCCCGCGTGGACGTGCCGGGCGACCGGATCGATTTCATCGTGCAGTCTCCGAAACCATTCTACGTCGAGCCGCTGTTCACGCGCGATCCGGCGCAGATCACCGAGACGATGATCCTGAGCGCCATGATGGTGATCAAGGGGATCTACGCCGAGTATGGCGTCAAGCGGCTCAACCACGGCATCGGCTTCAACACCGCCGCGATCGAGCTGCTGCTGCCGACCT
>CAXSEE010000308.1:0-3664 GCA_964235615.1 uncultured Acetobacteraceae bacterium
TGCCCGGCGCACACGCACCTTATGGCCGACGAGATCTTCGTCGTGCTCGAAGGGCAAGGTCTGTTCCGCTACGGCGATCGCGTGCACGAGATCCGCCCCGGAGACTGCATTTCCTGCCCGGCCGACACGGGGATCGCCCATCAGATCGCCAACCCCGCGACCCCGGACTGCACGGGCGATCTGGTCTATCTCGCGATCGGCGCCGAGCCGCCCGGGGATGTCTGCACCTATCCGGACAACGGTCAGATTGTTATCGATGGCCTCGATCGCCGCGGGTTCCTGCGCGAAGCCGGTTACTACGAGGGGCAGCCACAACCCACGCCGCTTCTGACGCACAGCCACGATGCACCCGTCTGATCGGGCGCGCGGGGTTGGCCCTGGGGCGCGTCAGGAGCGCATTGTCACCTCCGGCACGGTCGCTGCGAATCGCTTGCGGACAAGTCAGATGCCCCGCGGGCGCGGCTACGAGAGTCTGCAAAGGGTCGGCTCCGGCGGTCTTGCTACATTCACCGGGCTGTCGAAACCGTAACCGCATGCAGCTCGTCCAGGGTGCGGGACAGCAGCGCCAGTTCGTGCGGTTGCGACAGCCGGTGATCGCCATGCTTGAGCAGGAGGGTCTGCACATCGGCCGACTGCAGCCGTTCGGCAAGTTTCAAGCTGTCCCGCCACGGCACGTCGGGGTCCTGCTGGCCGTGCAGGATGCGCACCGGGCATGACAGCGCGATGGGCCGGTCGAGCAGGCAATGCCGGTTGCCATCGTCGAGCATGCGCCGGGTGATCGGGATCGGCGGCCCGTAGGAGCTCGGGCGCATCCACACGCCATGCTGCTGGAAGGCCGCGAAGGCCTCGTCCGGAAGCGTCTCCTCCAGCCGCTGCGACATGTCCGGCGCGGGTGCGACCAGCAGCAGTCCGGCCACTTGCGCGGGTCGTGCCAGTGCCGCCAGCAGGGCGATCCAGCCGCCGAGCGACGAGCCGACCAGGATGGCCGCCCCTGCGCATTGGCCGAGAGCTAGCAGCGTATCGTCCCGCCACTGGCTGATGGTGCAGTCCTCGAAGGCGCCCTCGCTGCTGCCATGGCCGGACAGGTCGAAGCGCAGGCACTCCCAGCCGCGCATCCCTGCATGATGGGCCAGATGACGCGCCTTCTCGCCCTCCATGTCGCTCATCAGCCCGTGCAGGAACACGATACAGGGTCCATCGCCGCCACGGTCGTGCCGCATGGCCAGACGAAGTCCGTCCGGTCGGGTGAGCCAGGTGATGCCGGGGTGCTGATCAGCCATGCCCGCACGCTAGCGCATGTTGCGGTCGAAGATGGGGACATCGTTCCAGCATTATGCTATGGCCGCCGCCCATGCCGCCGTCGCCGCGTCCGCCCGTGATCCTGCAAGTGTTGCCCGCGCTACAGGCGGGAGGTGTCGAGCGTGGCGCCATCGAGATCGTGCGGGCCATCGCCGACGCCGGTGGCATCGCCCTGATCGCCAGCGCCGGGGGCCGCATGACGCCGCTGGTGCAGCGCGCCGGCGGCCGGCATGTGACGATGAAGCTGCTGACCAAGGACCCGCTCGGGATCTTGCTGAACGCCGGCCGGCTGGCCCGGCTGATCCGGGCGGAACGGGTCGACATCGTGCATGCCCGCTCGCGTGCCCCGGCCTGGTCGGCGATGCTGGCCGCGCGGCGCACGCGGGCGGCTTTCCTGACCACCTGGCACGGCGTCTATGGCGAGGACCTGCCGTTCAAGAAGCATTACAACGCGATCATGGCGCGCGGCGACCGGGTGATCGCGATCAGCGAGTTCGTGGCCAGCCGCATCGCCCGCGACTATGGCGTGGAGCCTGCCCGGCTGCGCACCATCCCGCGTGGAGCGGATGTCACCGCGTTCGACCTGGGTGCTGTGCGCGGCGACCGCCTGCATACGCTGTCGCGCGACTGGAACCTGCCGGACGGCGCCGCGGTGATCATGATCGCCGGACGCATCACCGCCTGGAAGGGACATGGCCTGCTGCTCGAGGCGCTGGCCCGGCTGCCTCCCGGGACGCGGGAGTGGGTGTGCGTGCTGGTCGGTCCCGAGCAGCGCAGCCGAAAATACATCGGCCGTCTGCTGGCCCAGGCTGGGCAGCTCGGCATCGCGAACCGGTTGCGTTTCGCCGGGCATTGCGACGACATGCCGGCCGCCTTCTCGCTCGCCGATGTCGTGGTGGCGCCCTCGCTCAAGCCGGAACCGTTCGGACGCGTCGTGGTCGAGGCGCAGGCGATGGGGCGGCCGGTCGTGGTGGCGGCGCATGGTGCCGCGATGGAGACGGTGCAGCACGGGATCAGCGGCTATCTGTTCCCGCCGGGAGATGCCGGGGCGCTGGCCGAGACGCTGGGCTTCGTGCTGTCGATGGACGAAAACGAGCGCCGCAACCTCGGCCACTGGGCGAGGTCCGGGGTGATGGAGCAGTACAGCGCCGGAGCCATGCAGCGGGCCACGCTGGCAGTCTATGACGAGTTGCTGCGTATGCGGCCCGAACCGCCGAAATGGCCCATCTCCTAATCACGTGACTCGTATCCTAGTCATCAAGCTCGGTGCCCTGGGCGATCTGGTGCTCGCCTTCGCGCCGTTCGCCGCGATCCGGGCGCATCATCCGGGCGACGAGGTGACGCTGCTCACCACCGCGCCGTTTGCCGAGCTCTGCGCGGCGTCGCCCTGGTTCGAACGGATCAAACTCGATCGCCGTCCGTCCTGGTGGGACCTGCGCGGTGTCGCCTCGCTGCGCCATTGCCTGCGCGGGTTCGACTTCGTCTACGACCTGCAGACCTCCAGCCGTTCCTCGACCTATTTCCGGCTGGCCGGCCGGCCGGGCTGGTCCGGCATCGCCCGCGGTGCGACGCATCCGCATGACAATCCGGATCGCGACCGTATGCACACCCGCGAACGCCAGGCCGACCAGTTGAGGCGCGCCGGCATTGCCGAGGTGCCGTTCCCGGACCTGTCATGGCTGGCCGGAGACGGTCCTCACCTGGCGCCGCCCTACGCGTTGCTGGCGCCGGGTGCGGCGCCGCATCGTCCGGCCAAGCGCTGGCCGGTGGCGCGCTTTGCCGAGCTCGCGGCGAGGCTCTCTGGAAACGGCATCCGGCCGGTCGTGGTCGGCGCGGCGGCGGATGCCCCGCTGGCGGCAGCGATCCTGCGGCTCTGCCCCGACGCGCTCGACCTCACCGGCCGCACCAGCCTGATCGAGCTTGGCGGCCTGGCGGCGCGGGCGTCGCTGGCGATCGGCAATGACACGGGACCGATGCATCTCGCCGCCGCCATGGGCTGCCGCGCCATCGTGCTGTTCTCGCGGGACAGCGATCCTGCCCTGACCGCGCCACGAGGTCCGGATGCGGCGAGGGTCAGCGTGCTGCGCGCGCGCGACCTCGCCGATCTGCCGGTCGAGAGGGTTGCGGCGCTGCTTGGCTGACGCCATAGAGGCGATCCGCGTTTACATAAATGAGTAAATGCACAATCATACCAACCGGTTTTGAGCTTAACCTATAAAAGACCAAGGCTCTGCCCTGGACCCGCTCAAGGCGAAGCCTTGAGAATCCAATCATATCCATGGATTGGTTTCCAAAGGCCAAGGCCTTTGACGGGTCTGGGCAGAGCCCAGCCTTACCTTCTGTCGGTTAATCTCACCGCAGCTTG
>CAXSEE010000309.1:0-3655 GCA_964235615.1 uncultured Acetobacteraceae bacterium
CACGCCGCCCGCCAACCACCGCGTCGTGACGTAGATCTGCGCGCCTCTGTTGGCGTCGGCAACTCCGATAGCCTGGTTGTAGGCGGCATCCCGCTCCATCAGGTCCGTCATCGCGTTGAAGACCATGGCGTCGTCACCTCGGAAGAACGAGGCTGCCTCCGCCTTGGCGTTCTTGCTCGACAACGCGATGATCTGCGCGTGATTTCCAGCGTACTTCGCCCAGAGCCGGTCGATCTCGGCAAATCGCTCGCGTTCTTCTCCCGGATCGATCAGCGGCTCGTAGTCATGCCTGGCCCGTGCCACGTCCTTCGCAACATCATCGAGGCCGGCCTCGTCCGCCGTCATCTCGTCGGCGGTGATCGACATGATGTGACGGGCTTCCTTGATCCGGAACCTGTGCATCAATCCGTCCAGCTTTCCGAGCAGCAGGATGCTCGGCAGGCTGTTGTCCCGGACCTCCTCGGCCGCGCTGTTGATGGCACCCATCCGCTGGATGGTGAAGGCGCCAAGCCCGAGCGTCGCCAACAGCACGGCGGCGAAGGCGAGCAGGATCCTGGTCTGTATGCTGATCGAGAGACTGCGCACGAACTTCTCCGTAATGCCGGGAGGACAAGGTCCAGAAGCCCGGAGCATGACGGGGCCGCGTTAAGGCAAAGTTACGATTCCAAAAGGGGTGGTCCCTCATGCGGCAAGCGTCAAGGTCATCAACAGCGCAATGGCCGCCATCAAAATCACGCCGCACTCCTTCCACGGCGAATGGAACTACACCATCCAACCGAAATCAATTGGTGGCTATCGGGCACCCGGCCGCACCGCCCCTACGACTTCCGCCCGCCGCCGCCCGTCGGGTTCCGACGCTTCTCGCATGGCCGAGAACCGTCGCATTCGGTGGGGTGGCGCTCGGTGCAATCCGCGCCGCCATCGCGTGGACGCATCGCGGGCAGCTCGGCGTCGGCCAGCTCAACCGCGCGGCGGGGCTCAACCATTCACAACCACTTCAAACCCGATCCCGGCAGTAGGTCTACCCTGGCTCAAACATACAGGGCCGCCATCTCTCGCCATGCGCCTGCGCGATGTGCGCGTCCGTCCCAGAAATGCAGTTGATGGCGGACGCTCTTTTCGTCGAGGAGGCGGCTGAAGTAGCGGTTGTTGTCGAGGAAAGGGTCGGCCTTGCCGATGGCCAGAACGATATCGAGCTGGCGCAGCTTTTCCAGCCGCCATGCGCAGGCCAGGCTGGGCAGGAAATGCGTCGGCGTATGGAAATAGACGTCGTCGCCATAATAGCCGTCGAACAGGTCGCCGAAGCATTCCACCTTCATCGTCAGATCATAGCGGCCGGAAAAAGCGACCAGCTTGCGGAAGAGGTGCGGATGCCGGAAAACGAGGCTGGCGGCCTGGAATGCACCGAGACTGCAGCCCATCGCTATCGTGCAATCGTGCGGATTGGTCCAGGCCATCAGCGGAAGCACCTCGTTGAGGATATAGTCCTCGTAGGCGGCGTGCCGGCGGATGCGGTCGGCCGGATGACGGCGCCCGTCGTAGAAGGTCTCCCGCGCCAGCCCCTCGATGCAATAGAGCTGCAAGTGCCCGGCATTGACCTTGCCGGCGAGGCTCGCGACGACATCGAGTTTCTCGTATTCCCAGAAGTGCCCGTCCCGGGTCGGGAACATCAGCACCTTTGCTCCGGCATGGCCGAAGATCAGGAGCTCCATGTCCCGATGAAGCCGCGGACTATACCAGCGCCGATACTCTCGCCTCATGTCGCCCTGAAGAACAGTCTGGCCTTCTCAGAAAGGAGCAGGTGTTGCTCCTTACAACCGGGATAGTCGAAATGGCCTGCATCCAGGATTACAATTTCACGACGATTTGAAGCGGGCAGCGCATTGGCGATCGAGAACTGGCAGGGCGGCGGCACCGCCGGATCGAAGCGGGCGACGGCAAGGAGCATGGGTATATCGATACGCATCGCCGCTGTTGCCGCGTCGAACAGGCTGAGGGTCTCTAGCACGTCCTTGTGCGTCTTCTGGTAGTTCTGGACGGAGTGGCCGCTGCCGACCGTAGGCAGGATCAGCCAGATCGGCATGTTGCCGAAGGTCGGCACGACCAGATGACCACGATCGATGCGTTTGTCGAAAGGGATTGCCAGCGCGCCGATGCCGCCGCCGAAGCTGATGCCGCTGTAGCCGATCCGTCCGTCAAGCCAGGGGTAGAGCCTAGTCAGGACGGAGACGGCCAACCAGAGATCCTCGACGCAGCCACCCAGGATATAGCTCTCCGGCCTGTCGATATTGCTGAGCACGTGCCCTGCCGGATCGCTGGAAATCGGCGGGCGGCTGCTACGCGAGAGCCCGCGGAAACAGGGGAACAGCACCGCCGTCTCGGAGGCGGGAATATCGAAATCCGGCTGGTCACGTCCACCATAGCCATGGCCGACGACGAGGCCGCGCCTGACCGTCCCCGCTCGCGGCAGCAACAGCCAGCCGCCGATCTGGAATTGATTGGTCGAGGTATAGGTGACGTCGTGGACGTGCCAGTCCGGATGGCTAGACCGGCTTTCGCTGAGCCGCGGCTGCGGATCGACGCGAAGTGCCGCGACATGGCGCGCCCGCCAGAAGTCATCGAACTCGAGTGGTCCCTGGGGCGGTCTTATCGCGCGAAGCTCGTCGAGCCCAAGGCCGTAGGTCGGATCGAAGTCAAACGGGTGGTCGGTCGGGATACTCATGGGATGCTTGCTTCTTGAAAAGAGGTCGGCAGGACCGGGATTGCCTCTGTTCAAGACACAGCGCGCCGGCTCGCAAGGCTGCACTACCACGTTCGGCCAGGCATTGTGCTACCAGGCCGCCTGTCGCTTATCGTGCATTAACATGCCGGTTGCGCCAACAGGATCGGGAGACGGTGAGCATGCGTTATCTCATGCGCTTTCTGGCGCTCGTCGGTGGGATGTTGCTGACCGGGTGTGCCACGCAGTCGCAGCCGGTAACGATCGCCAAGGCCTTGAATGAGCTTCAGGGCCAGTTGCAGGCCGCCGGAGCCGTAAGTGCCACCGGAGCAGGACCGGCACGCTTTGCCGCTGCCGCGCGCTCGGCGCAATGCGAGGCACATACCGCCAATCCCGGCGTGCCGATCCTGGCCCATGAGATCACCATAAACCTCACCGGAACCTTCACCGCCAACGGCGGCTTTGCCGTCGGGCCGTCCATAACCGGAGGGCCGCCCTTCGGTCTCTCCGCCTCGGTGGCACGAGGGCAGACGCAGCAGCTCACCCTGCCGCTCACCTTCGCGTCCCTGTCCGAACTGCCGGATGTCATGGCGGCGCAACGGGCCGCGTTGTTTACTGGCCTGCCGGCCGCTGCCCGCGCCATCGAGATGCGGCGTGTCCTCGGCGAACGTGACGCGCTGCGCAGGCAGACCGCGGCGCTGATCACCGGCTTCGACCCGGCCTTTTGCGCACCGGCCGTCATACAGCGCGCCGGGCGATGGGATCCCCTGACAGCGCATCCCGTGGCAGCCCAAGCTGTCGCAGTCGAGATGACGGCAGGATCGCATCATCCGGCATCCCACCAGCTGCACCGTCATTACAGGCGACACCACCGGCGGCGTCCGGCATCCGCCGCCGGCTGATCCTCCACGATCAGCGGGACTTCGTTCCCTCCGG
>CAXSEE010000310.1:0-3593 GCA_964235615.1 uncultured Acetobacteraceae bacterium
GACCAGGCGACCCGGCGGTGCCAGGACGCGCGTGCAGAGATTGCCGAACCCATCCGTGTAGGTGGAGCTCTTGACCGGCTGATCGAACTCGACCTTCTGCGGTGACAGCAGGTCCGGATGCCTCGACGGGTGGGGACTCAACATCAGGATCATTGGCGTCGGCCGGGGCGAGTCGTAGATGATCTCGTAGCCGGCGCGTATCTTCATTGGCTGGTCCAGGTTCGGAGCGGTTCGGGGTGCCGCGGGCTGACGGCGGACGCCAGCTTCGACGTCAGCGAAACAGTCTTACTGGAGCCGGAGCCGTGCTCGCGACGATGCCGCTCTCGGCAACGACACGTTCCTGGCCGTCACGGTCATGCTTGACGCGATATTCGCGGTCCATCTGGTCATTCGGGAGTAGGCGCACGACGGTGTAGGGACCTACGTCGACCTGGTGGGCCGAGCGCCTGATTTCGATCCTGTCGCCGACAGCGTATCGATGGCCTGCCATTTCATTATCCTTGAAACTGCAGGCCATCGCCGCGGCAGACCTGCCGGACAGCGGGTCTGCCGTTGTTGTTACTCGGCCTTCAGATTTACGGCCGAGACCTTGCCGCGCTGGCCATTCTCAAGCTCGAAAGCCAGCTTCTGGCCCTCGTTGAGGCTGCTCATTCCAGCGCGCTCGACTGCCGAGATATGCACGAACACATCGCTCGAGCCATCGGTGGGCTGAATGAAGCCGAAGCCCTTGGTCGGGTTAAACCACTTTACGGTGCCGCTTGGCATGATCCGTCTCTCCTGAACTCGGAGGTCACCAACAAGACGACCCATCTGCTCGATCGCAACGAAAGGCCGACTTTGGGACGGACTGGCTGACTGAACGAAACACCGAGAGGGGATTATGGACCTTCGGAAGCGGTTTGAACACCCCAATGTTCAGCTGCGCATCCAGGACAGGGAGACCGTGACGCAGACCAGGGTCACGGCCGGAGCGAAGCCCGCGCCGAGCGCCATGGCCGCTGCGGTCTCAGGGGCGAATTGCAAGAACGGCACAATGGTCTATAGGCCCAGGCAGTTGCACAGGGTGGCTTGATGGCGCGATTGACCTGCCGGGACTGTCACATGCAGTACAACCTGGCGCTTGGGTCCTGTCCGAACTGCGGCACCAGACCTCTATCCATCTGGCGGCAGGTGATCGACTGGCGTTGGCCGCTGCCGTTGGCGATCGGCCTGGCCGTGCAGGCCCTGTCGCAGCATCGCGATCTGGGCGGCCGGACCATGACGGAGATGTCCGGGACAGCCTTGGTCAGCCAGTTCATGGCCGGAGCCTTGATCTTCTCGGCGCTGGCGGCCTTGCTGCTGTTTGCCTTCAACCGCACACGCAGGGCGTGGCGCAGGAAGCTGGTCGCGAACAAGATCAGTCGCGAATAAAGGCCGCTTTACCCGCGGGTCCGGCCTGTGCTAATTTGATGCGATACTAAAACAATACCGACAGGTCGGTACGACTGGGACACTGGAAGGCCTTCGGGCGTCCCGGTGCGTTCTCGCGTCGCCAGCCCGGCTTGCAGCCGCGCACGGTCCGCATTCCATCAACGATGAAACTCCGGAGAAAAGATCCGATGTGGAAATCACATCCGCTTCTGGCTGCGCGCTCGTTCGCCTCCAGGCTGACACGAGCGTCGGCGTGCGCCGCCATCGGCGTGTCGCTGGTCATGCTGCCAGGCTTGTCCGCGCTGGCACAGCCGAGTTTTTCCAAGGCCGGCAGCGGCAGCTTCAGCACCGTCAACACACCTCTGCTGCTCAATGATGCGATTGGCAAGTTCCAGACCCAGGGCAACGTGCTGTGCCAGGCGCCGCAGAGCGGACAGCTCAGCAGCCCGTCCGGGGTCTGCATGCAATATACCCCGAGCATACCCTTCGTCGGCGGGGCCGCGGCCATCTTCGGGTTGAAGGGTGGCCTCGCCGACTACGCCAGCCCCGCACTGGTCACCGCGGCCGATACCCCGCCCGGGAGCAATGCGATCACCGTGCTGAGCAATCCGGCGGTCGCCAACGTCAGTTCCACGCCGTCGATCGGTGCCGTGCAGACACTGAGCGGGCTCAGCGCTTCCGTGTCCGGAGCGTTGCCCGCGAGCGAGACGATCGCCTCGACGTCCATCGGCGGCGTCACCAGCGTGCTGCTGCTTTCGAGCCCGACCGCGGCCGACCTGCCGGCTGGATCCACCGTCAGCTTCAGCACCAACACCAGTGCGCAGCAATTCACCGGCATCGCGGCCTCGGTCGACCTGACCGCGCATCAGGCTCCAGGCACGGTGGGACAGGCCTGGGGCGGCAACTTCATTGTCGAAGCCGAGCCCGGATCGAACGGAGCCATCCACGGGATCGAGATCGACGCCGCCAACTTCTCGACCAACATCGGCGGTTACGGCATCTGGCTGGGCAACAACGGCAACCAGAACATGAACGCCGGCTTCCTGGTCGGCGCCGGTGTCGGCGGCAAGGGCTGGCTCTATGGCCTGCAGAGTGTCAGCGCGGTCAATGACGACGTGCTGTCGACCTCGTCGGCGAACACCTTCAACGACGATCGCGGCAGCCACAGCATCGGCAGCATCTACCAGGGCAGCTACGCGACGGCGATCCTGCAGGCGATCAACCCGAGGGGGCTGACCCCGTCCACCCAGGCCCTGTTCACGATAACCCCGAAGGGCGGGATCGTCGACAGCTCGCCAACTCCCGTGGGTGCGGCCAGCGGCAGCACGCAGGCCGGCGTCTTGGGTTCCACGGGCATCATCCTGGTGTGCAGCGGCACGCTGGCTTCGTTGACGGTGACGCTGCCACCAAGTCCGCTGGCCAAGCAGCCGTTCCACATCGCCTCGGAATGCACCATCAGCGCGCTGACGGTGACGGGACCCGGCGTCACTGTCCTGGGAGCGCCGGCGTCGGTGACAACGTCCACCCCGATCACCTTCGTCTATGACAACGACCGCTCGGTTTGGATCAGGTGGTAGAGAATCGGGTTTGGGGGCCGTCACACGAAGGCGTACTACATGCAGAGCTATACCACGCGTCGGCGTGCCCTTCGCACTCACGCGAAGGTAGTATCCCCATATGTATTCAATAGCTTGTCTTCGACCCCGAGGCGCCTCAGGATGGAGACTCGGCAGGGACTAATGAAGATGGCCAACGTGGCCAAGGTGGCGGGAGATATCGTAGCTTCGGGAAGCGCGCTATCAGGTTTGATCCTCGTTTATATTGGCTCTCTCAACCAGCTTCGGGGCTTATCAAACTCAGGAGCGCAGAACGGTATTAGGCTCGTATCAGCGCCGCGCGTGGTTCGCGTTCGTTGGCCTTGTGCTGTTTCTACTGTCCGCATTGCTCGGTTTGGTCGGTAAATGGCTAGACCTAGGCTGTGCAGTTGTCGGAGCTTTGACGTTCCTGCTGGTTGGCTTCGGTTGGCTGTTGATAGTTGCAGTCCTAACAGTCCGAGAAATCCGCTGATGGCTCTTACCCTGGAAGCTGAGCAACGCGTGGAAGATGCTGGGGTCGTGGACTTCTATCGCCGTGATGAGAGGGGATGGTTAGCGACCGTTCAAGCTAAAAAAGATTTCGTGAGC
>CAXSEE010000311.1:0-3539 GCA_964235615.1 uncultured Acetobacteraceae bacterium
CGCTTTCGGCAAGCAGCGACGCGCGTTCGGTGTCGCCGTCCAGCACGGTCTGCAACAGCGAGGCGTCCCCAGACGGCGCCTCCTGCCGGATACGGGCCATGCGGGCGCGCGACGACAGCCGGATCTCGCCGCCGTCGGGCGCGATGTCGCCGGCGATTGCCGCCAGCAGGGTGGACTTGCCGGCGCCGTTGCGGCCGAGCAGGCCGATCCGCCGCCCCGGCTCGACGGTGAGGTCGGCCGCGTCCAGCAGCGTGCGGCCGGCGATGCGCAGGGTCAGGCCGGAGATGACGAGCAGGCTCACGTTGGGGTTCCAATGGTGGTCATAACGGCGGTTTTGCTCTAGATGCCGGGCCGATGCGGGCGGCGTCCGGGGCAGTCCCGGCGTGTGATACCCGATTATCGACCCTCATGAGGAGCCAGATCATGGCGACCGAACGCACTCTCTCCATCATCAAGCCGGACGCTACCCGCCGCAACCTGACCGGCAAGATCAACGCCCTGTTCGAGGATGCCGGCCTGCGCATCGTCGCCAGCAAGCGCATCCATCTCTCCGAGGCTCAGGCCCAGTCCTTCTACGAGGTCCACAAGGCGCGGCCGTTCTTTGCCAGCCTGGTGTCGTCGATGATCGCCGCCCCCGTGGTGGTGCAGGTGTTCGAGGGCGAGGGCGCGGTGCTCAAGAACCGCGACGTTATGGGCGCCACCGACCCCAAGAAGGCCGAGCCGCACACCGTGCGCGCGCAGTTCGCCGAGAGCATCGAGGCCAACTCCGTGCATGGCTCGGACAGCGTCGAGAATGCCGCCAACGAGATCGCGTTCTTCTTTGCCGGAACCGAGATTTTGCCCTGAGTCTTGGCCTGAACCCATCGGCGATGGTGCCGGCACCGCGCATTTTTGCGGCAGTGCTCGGCAACACCATCGAGGTGTTCGACTTCATCGCCTACGGCACCTACGCGGTCATGATCGGGAGGGCGTTCTTCCCGGTCCATGACGCCTTCCTTTCGCTATTGCTGTCGGTTTCGACCTTCGGGATCGGCTTCGTCACCCGCCCGCTCGGCGCCCTGCTGATCGGGCGTTACGCCGACCGTCGCGGCAACCGCTCCGGGATGCTGCTCTCGCTCGCCCTGATGGGGCTGGGCAGCCTGATGATCGCCCTGCTGCCGGGCTACCGCATGATCGGGGTGGCGGCGCCCGTGCTTCTGGTGGTGGCGCGGCTGATCCAGGGCATCGCCTGGGGCGGGGAGGCGGGTCCGGCCACGATCTACCTGCTCGATGCCGCCGGCCCCGGACGCGAGGGCCGACTGGTTGCCTGGCAGGGCGTGAGCCAGGCCGGCGCGGTGCTGCTTTCGGGGCTGGTCGGGGTGATCGTCACCGGCCTGCTCGGGGACGCCGCCTTGTCCGCCTGGGGCTGGCGCATCCCGTTCATGCTCGGGGTGCTGGTGGTTCCGGTCGGGCTCTGGCTGCGCCGTGGGCTCGCGGACGCTCCCGCGCCGGCCGGGACCCAGGCCGGAGATGCGACGCCGCCCTTGTTCCGGGTGCTGCTGTGCGGCTTCGTGCTGATGACCGGCGGCACGGTCACGCAGTATTTCCTCAATTTCTCGACCAGCTACGCGCTCACCGTGCTGCATCTGCCGATACGCAACGCGCTGCTGGTCAGCGTCGCGGTCGGAGTTTCGGCCATGCTCGCGGCCCTGGCCGGCGGCATCCTGTGCGACCGCATCGGCAGCCGCGCGGTGATCATCTGGCCGCGCCTGCTGCTCGGGCTGCTGATCGTCCCCGGCCTGTGGCTATGCACCGGGGCCGGCAGCACCTGGCTGTTCATCCTGCTCTGCGTCGCCATCGCCCTGGCACAGGCGGCGTCGTTCGTCGCCAGCCTGGTGCTGCTGATCGCGTCGCTGCCGCCACTGCTGCGGGCGACACGCTTCGGCATGGTCTATGCCGTCTCGATCGCGGCATTCGGCGGCACGGCGCAGATCGTGTTCGTGGATCTGATCCGGCACACCGGAAGCGCCATTTCGCCGGGATGGTATCTGGCCGTCGTGAACCTGCTTTGCGTCGTGGCGGCGCTCGGGTTTCCACGGGCTCGTCGCGCCGTCACCCACTAGTCATCCGGTATCATGCAGCACCCGCCACTGCTCTCGACCGGTCTCTCGATAGGACGTGATCAGCGCAAGTTTCTTTCGTCGCGGACGGTGCCGATCGATGTTAACGATTGCTAAGCCGCCCACCACGACGCCATGTTGGCTGATCATCTAAGCCCGAGGAACCGGCATGACCGCTGCATTGTCGCGAGACGCGAAAGAGGATCTCCTGGCGCGTGGCTATTCCCGCCGACATTTTGGACGCATCTCCACCGTGCTGGGAATGCAGGCGGTCGCCGCCAGCGCGCTGTCGCTGCCCGGCCGTGCGGCCTCGGCCGCGACCGCATCGGGCCCGAGCGTCCATGTTCCCGACCTCGAAGGAATGGTGCGGATCGGCAGCAACGAGTGCTGGACCGGTCCCTTCCCCGCTGCTGCGGCGGCAGGTGCCGCCATGGTGCAGCATGGCAACCGCTACGAGCCCAGCAACCTCCGCGAGAAGCTGATCGAGAACGTGGCGGCGGTGGAGAAGGTGCCGGTCGACCACATCCTACCCTGGCCGGGATCGAGCGACCCGCTGGCGCGCGCCATCGTGACCTTCTGCTCGCCGACCCGCGGCCTGGTGACCGCGAACCCGACCTTCGAGGAGGCCTGGGGGGTGGCATCCTGGCTCAAGATCCCGGTGTCGAAGGTGGAGCTGCGGCCCGAGCACCGCTATGCCGTCGACGTCCGGGCGATGCTGGCCGCCGATCCGGCCGCCGGCGTCTACTACATCTGCTCGCCCAACAATCCCACCGGCACCCTGACCCCGGTCGCCGATATCGCCTGGCTGGTCGAGAACAAGCCGGCCGGCTCCATCGTCCTGATCGACGAGGCCTACCTGCACTTCTCCGGCGCCCCGAGTGCGGCCTACCTCGTGGCAGGGGGCAAGGACGTCGTGGTGCTGCGGACGTTCTCGAAGATCTTCGGCATGGCCGGGCTGCGGCTCGGCCTCAGCATGGCCCGGCCCGACCTGCACGAGCGGATGATGCGCTACGACGGCATGATGCAGAGCGGGGCGCTGTCGGTGGTGGCGCTGGCGACCGGCGGGACCAGCATCTTGCTCGCCGGCGACATCGCCTCCCGGCGTCAGGAGATGACCTCGTCGCGCGAGACGGCGCTGGCGCACCTACGACGCCGTGGGCTGCACACCCTGCCCACGGACTCCAACATGTTCATGGTCGACTGGGGCAAGCCGGCCCCGGAGATGAAGGCCGCCTTCGCATCCCGGCAGATCGACATCGGCCGGAGCTGGCCGATCTGGCCGACCCGCTCGCGTATCACCGTCGGTTCCGCCTCCGACATGAAAAGCTTCTGCGCGGCGCTGGACAAGGTGCTGGTCTAGGGTCCGGACGCGTTCAGCTCCACCACATAACGACGGCTGCGATGGCGACGGCCTGGATTGCTGACCCCGGCCCGTTGGTC
>CAXSEE010000312.1:0-3503 GCA_964235615.1 uncultured Acetobacteraceae bacterium
AAGCTGCTGCCCTGGTGGCGCAGGTAGCTCTCCACCTCGAACATCTCGCCGAACAAGGCGAGCGGCGCCTCGGCATCGTAGGGATCGCGGCGCAGCCTGCGGCCGAACTTGCGCGTCAGCGCCTCCTCCGAGAGATAGGTGATGTGCGCCATCATGCGGGCCACCGCGAGGCCGCGCGCCGGGATCAGCCCGTCGGCCCAGTAGCGTCCGCCCTGCCAGTCCGGGTCGGCGAAGATCGCCTGGCGGCTGACCTCGTTGAAGGCGATGTTCTGCGCCGAGTGGAAGGCGGCGGTGGCGATCGGCACCGCGGCGAACACCAGATCGGGGTAGCTCGCCGCCCATTGCAGCACCTGCATGCCGCCCATCGAGCCGCCGACGACCGCGAACAGCCGCTCGATGCCGAGTGCCGCGATCACTTGGCGCTGCGCCCGCACCATGTCGCGTATGGTGATCGGCGGGAACTCGGTGCCCCAGGGACGGCCGCCAGCGCCTTGCGGATGGGTGCCTTGCGGATGCTCCGACCTGGGGCCGGTCGAGCCCATGCAGCCGCCGAGCACGTTCATGCACAGCACGTGATAGCGATCGGTGTCGATCGGCAGCCCGGGACCGACCATGCGCTCCCACCAGCCCGGCTTGCCGGTCAGCGGGTGCGGCTCGGCCGCATACTGGTCGCCGGTCAGGGCGTGACAGACCAGGATGGCGTTGTCGCGGGCGTCGTTCAGCGTGCCGTAGCGGCACAGCGCGATGCTGACCGGTGACAGCAATACGCCGCAATCGAGCGCCACGCCGTCGGGCAGCTGCACATGGCGGTGTTCGATCTCGACGAAGGGAGCGGTCAAGTCCATCGGAAGTCTGACACCGTTCGAGCCTGCAGGCTCATGACCTGCAGCTGCAAAATGCCAGAAGCGTCGTGCGGCGTCACGCCATCGTCGTCGTGCGGCGTAGCGTCATCGTAGATGCAGGCCAGCCACTCGCCTTAAGGTTGTGCTGCGAACTCCTCAACGATCAAATAGTCAATATATCTTCGTGCTTTACCCTCTGAGATTGTTACGTTACCGTTTCTCACATCAGGTGTTAGAAGAGTTCATGCAACCGCAGATTACAGGTCCCGACGCATCGGACATGCCACCACCGATCGACGCTCTGCGTGTGCTCGGACGTTCCGGCCTGTTCGAGGCAGCCTATTATCTGGAGTGCAACGCCGACGTGGCGGCCCTCGGCTCCGATGCCTTGTCGCATTATCATTTCTACGGCTGGCGCGAGGGCCGCAAGCCCAATCTCTATTTTGACCCGACCTGGTATCGCGCGCAGCATCCCGATGTCGCGGCGGCCGATGTCGATCCGCTGCTGCATTACATCTCCACGGGAGAGGCGGCGGGATGCCGGCCAGTCGCCTGGTTCGACCCGCTCTGGTACCGCACGACCTATCGCCTGCCGGACGGCATGACGGCATTGCGACACTATCTGCTGAACCGCCTCGACGGCTCGGTCAGCGCGATGCCGGAGTTCAACTCGGGATTCTATCTGCAATCCTATCCGGATGTTGCCGCCGCCGGGCTCGATCCGCTCGACCATTACATGGTCCAGGGCTTCCGCGAGGCCCGGCGTCCGTTCGAGGGTTTCGACCCGGCCTTCTACCGGCAACGCTATCTTGCCTCCGCCCAGGACATCAACCCGCTGCTGCATTATCTGGAGCATAAGCGCGAGCCTGGCGTTCACCCGCAGTTGCCGCGCGAGGAGACCACCATCCCGCGCGAGATGCGCCGCAACACCCAGCCGGGCCCGCTGTTCGAGGCGGTGCGCCCGCTGCCGGCCTCGGTGGCACGGCGGGCGCAGGTGCTGGCCTACTACCTGCCGCAGTATCACAGCGTGAAGCAGAATGACGAATGGTGGGGCGAGGGCTTCACCGAATGGACCAATGTCGCCCGCGGCCTGCCGCGTTTCGCGGGGCACTACCAGCCGCGCACGCCGCGCGACCTTGGCCATTACCGGCTAGAGGGCACCGACACGCTCAGGCGCCAGGCGGCGATGGCCAAGGCCGCCGGCGTCAATGGCTTCATCTTCTATTTCTACTGGTTCAACGGCACCCGCCTGCTCGACAGCCCGCTGGAGGCCCTGCTCGCCGACCGCTCGCTCGACATGCCGTTCTGCCTCATGTGGGCCAACGAGAACTGGACGCGGCGCTGGGACGGCTCGGACAGCGACGTGCTGATCAGCCAGGATTGCCTGGCCGCGGACGAACCCGCGCTGATCGACTGCTACGGCCGCCACTTCGCCGATCCGCGCTACATCCGGCTCGAGGGACGCCCGCTGCTGATGATCTATCGTCCCGCGCTGATCCCCGAGGCGAGACAGACCATCGCGCGCTGGCGGCGGATGTTCATGGCCCGTTGCGACGAGAACCCGATCTTCATCATGGCCCAGTCCTTTTCCGACAATGATCCGCGCGAATACGACCTCGACGGCGCCATCGAGTTCCCGCCGCACAAGCTGGTCGACGGCCTGCAGACCATCAACCAGCGGCTCGACCTGCTCGACACCGATTTCACAGCACAGGTCTATGACTATGACGACATCGTCAGCAGCTCGCTGGCGACCGCGGTTGCGGATTATCCGCTGATACGCACCGCCTGCCCGTCATGGGACAACGACGCGCGCCGCCAGGGTGGCGGTCTGGTGATGCACGGCTCGACGCCGGCGAAATACCAGGCCTGGGTAGAGGGGCTGGTGCGCCAGGCCCAGGCGAACCCGTTCCACGGCAGCCCGATCGTCTGCATCAACGCCTGGAACGAATGGGCCGAGGGCGCCTACCTGGAGCCGGACCTGCATTTCGGCGGCGCCTATCTGAACGCGACGGCGCGCGCGGTCACCGGCTTCGGCCGCTCGCGCGACAAGGGCGGCCGCCTCCTGCTGGTCGGGCATGACGCATTCCCGGCCGGGGCGCAGAGCCTGCTGCTGCACATGGCCCAGCAGCTCAGGCGGGCGCATGGCGTCGAGATCAGCATCCTGCTGCTGGACGGCGGACGCATGCTGGAGGGTTTTCGCGCGGTCGGGCCGACCCGTGTGATGGCGGCGGACGACCCTGCCCTGCCGGCGCATCTCGCCAGGCTGCGTCGCGACGGCTTCGATGGCGCCATCGTCAACAGCGCCGCCTCCGGGGCGGTGGGCGTCCAGCTGGCCGCGGCCGGCATCGCCTACACCCTGCTGGTGCATGAGCTGCCGGCGTTGATCGCCGAGAAGAACCTGCTGGCCGGCCTGACCGAGGCGGCACGCCTCGCCCGCACCGTGGTTTTTCCCGCAGTGGCCGTGCAGGAACGCCTCGCCGCCCTGGTGCCGTTCGACGAGGCGGCCATCAGGGTGCTGCCCCAGGGATTGTATCGCAAGCGCGGCTTCTCCGGCCGGACCCGCGCCAGCCTGCGCCGCCAGTTCGGCATCGGGGCCGAGGACCTGCTGCTGATCGGCGTCGGCTATGGCGACCTGCGCAAGGGCTTCGACCTGTTCCT
>CAXSEE010000313.1:0-3501 GCA_964235615.1 uncultured Acetobacteraceae bacterium
AGGTGCTGGCAGATTGCATCGACGCTTTTCTCCCGATCGACCTGAGCCCGAACGGCTTCAAGCACGAGACAGCCGCGCTGGATCGTCATTGGATCCGGCGGTGTCGTGCAGCAGTCGGCACGAACGTAGACTCCAAAGGCGATCCGCACCACCAGCTTACGCTGCCGGAGCCGGTTCATGTGACCGGTGGCAATCGAGAGAGAGCGGCCGATGTGGAGCGCGATCTCGCTGGCCCGGCGCGGCTCTGAAAGATAATCGAGCAGCGTGTCACGGGTCAGACGTAGCTGTCGATCCGGAGCCTGGGCACCGACTGGCAGGCGAAGATAATGGCCGCGAGCGACCCGCGTGATAAGACCTTCCCGGTCGAGGTCCCTGATGATTTCCCTGGCTGTCCAGGGCGCGACGTCCAATGCGACTGCGACCTGCATCGGCGTGTGCTCTTCGACCAGCAGAGCAAGCACGGCATCGCGCTCGGCCAACCGCGACGGATCACGGCTGCGGTGGGAACGCCTTGTTGTTGCCATGCGCTGAACTCCAGGATTAGGACGGCAAGTCTTCACCGAGGCTAGTCAGCGCTGGTGCGACCAGGACCGACGGAGGACAAACCGGTCAGGCGTGCCACGCGGTATCGTGCTTCGCGACGACAGCCCTATTGCCGCTGACCTGCTCCCGTGGCTTCGTCCATGTGGATGCGCAGGGTTTCGCGTAGATCGACATCACCGGCGCGGCATTGGCGACCGAGGTTGCGTTGAGGTTCCGCAACTGGAGATGCCACCATATCAGGAACACCGAACAACGGGTCGGGCCGTCGTCGTGGAAGCGGGTTTGCGAGATGGGCCATGACAAGACGCTCAAGGCAACCCGCAATATCGGGATCCACTATGGCCGCTCCGTCGAGCCAGCGCGTCACGGTCGTCCGGTGTTCACCGCTTCGTCGCGCCAGTTCCCGAGCCGACCATCCGAGGATCATGAGCACGATGGCGAGCCGTCTGGCTGTCATCGGCAGCGTGTGACCAAAATGGCCACAAGCGGCATCAACACAGCCGGTCCGATCACATCCGGCACATCCCTGCCGGCATCCACCGGGTTCCGGCCCGACATTGTGAACAAGGTCCTCTGGTGCGTCCAGCATCTCGTGCAGCATCATGCCGACATTCTGCGGGACATCGATGCGACCACTGCGAAAGATGTTTCGTCGCACCGACGGCAGCCAGGTTTACTCCGTCACAGCCGGGAGCGAGCAGAGTGCGGATCAAACGACGTGCCAGATGGACTTCCGGAGATCCACGTCCTGAGCCGAACGTCGATGTCCAGACGCTTGACGCATTCCGGTCGTTCAAGGCGGCTATACAGGGCCGCAAAGGCGAGACAGCCGTGGCGGCATTGCTTTCGGAGCATGGGCTGGATGCGTTGCACGACGTGATCCTGCCCGACAACGCCGGTCTGACGCAGATCGACCATCTGGTGCGTGGTGCCGGCGCGGTGATCGTGCTGGAGACCAAGACCTACGGCGGCCTGATCACCGGCGATCCACATGACGCGAGCTGGTGCCAGTTGTTGCAGGATGGATCGTTGCGTACTCGGTTCCAGAATCCGGTGCGGCAGAATTTCCGGCATGCCCAGGCAGTATGTCGCCTGCTCGGTCGGGCTGGACTTGTGGTTCCGGTATGCAGCTATGTGGTGTCAGCCGGATCGGCCCGGTTCGTGCCGGATCTGGAGCCGGTGGTGGTGACGTTGTCGCAGCTGGCCGAAACATGCCTGCGTCCGTCCAGCGCTCCGCCCAACTCCCTCGCACTGGCTCACGGTTGGTCGATGCTGGCGCAGACGGCAGCGGCGTACGAAGGTCAGCGGCAGACACACCTGGCGGCGCTCGCATCCCGAAAGTCCTGAACGACGAGCCGGATGTGATCAGCGTCCATATCAGACCGGCAGCTTGCCGATCGAGATCGAGACGGCGCTTTCGGAAAGGGATCAGCTTGGTCACCGGTGGCGGACTACCGGGTAGAAGCGTCAAGCTGCGCGTCCGATATTGCTGGCGTGGACACGTATGGATCAGTAACCGTCGCGAAGAGGTTGAAGGACGCGACGGTGGTCGTGATCGTGAAGCAAAGTGCAAGCACCAACAGCCTGATCGAGGAGCCGGATGTCGGAGCCCGGACATGGCGGTAGAGATGCAGCACGAAGCCACCTCCGAGCAGGAGACTGAGGGTAATCGCGGGCCAGGTGATGACCCGGGATGTATCGTCCGGTCCCAGCAATGCCGACGTCAGACATGCCATAACCACCGATCCGATCGTCACGAGCGAGCTGGTCAGGACGAAGCGGGACATCATCGGTTTCATCTTCATCGGCTCAAGCTCTTTCGGACCAGATTTCCGCTCGCAGCAATTCGGAGGCCTGCATCCCGCGCTCGCTTCGGGTCCAGCGCGACTTCGGCTGCGCCCCCGTCTCGGCGTAGCGAAGCCAGCCCGCCACCTGGTGTTCGGCCGGGATCTGGCTGACGAACAGGGATGGTCCGGTCGGCCGTCCCTGTCGGAAGCTGCACCAGGTGATCGAGACACGCTGCATTCCGCGGGTCAGGGCCACATAGGCGATCCGGCGTTCCTCATCCAGATCATTGCCGGTGGGGAAAACGCCGCTCTCCCAGGCTGGCAGGAATACGTGCGGGAACTCCAGCCCCTTGGCCCGATGCAGGGTCATCAGCTGCACCCGGCCGCCTGTCTGCTCACCCGGCGCGGCGCTGGCGAGAGCGGCGTGCTCGAGCAGGGCGGTGACGCTGCTGAAGCCGTCGGCGAGGTCGAGCAGTTCGGCGATGTTCTCCAGGTGGGTTTCGGCCTCATCGACGCGGCTCTCCCTCAGCATGGCGAGGTAGCCGGTGCGATCGAGCAGCGCCCTCAGCTGCGCAGAGAGCGACAGGTCCTCCTCCCGGGCGATCGCGCGTACCGTCGCCGTGAACGCCATCAGCTTGACGGCCGCGGCCTTCGGGAGAGGCGTCATCTCGATCGCACCGAACAGGGACAGGTCACGCCAGGTTGCCTCGACCTCGATAGCCCCCATCGCCTTTGCGCCGAGGCCACGGGCCGGCTTGTTCGCGACCCTGCGGAATGCCTCGTCGGACTGGCGGCTGTCGGGGCAGGCGGAGAGGCGCAGGAGGGCCAGGGCGTCCTTGACCGCACTGCGCTGGTAAAACCCTGTGTCTCCGATGATGGTGTAGGGGAGGTGGGCCGCGAGCAAAGCCTCCTCGATGCCTCTCGACAGATAATTGGCACGGTACAGGATCGCCATGTCCTCATAGGGTGTGCCTTCCGCGGCCCGCCTGCCGATCTCGGCGGCGATGCCGGCCGCCTCGTCGCTGCCATAGGAATGGCTGACGAGTTCGATCGGCTGGCCGTCGCCGCGGCGGGTGAACAGGGTCTTCTTCATCCGGTTCTCGTCGAACGCGATGATGGCATTGGCGGCCGAAAGGATGTGGCCGGTGGAACGGAAGTTCTGCTCCAGCTT
>CAXSEE010000314.1:0-3376 GCA_964235615.1 uncultured Acetobacteraceae bacterium
ACCACGGGGGACGCGCAGCTCCCGCTGGCGTCGGCGATGCGCCCCGGCAAGGCGGCCCTGCTCGAGATCGAGCTGGTGGCCGCTGGTCCCTACCTGGTCGAGGATACCGCCACCCCGACGCGGAGCACGATGGTCGCCTAGCCATCGGGTAGCAGGTTCGTTACGATAGGCATCGGGCCACGGTTGTGGCCCGGTGCCCGCTTCTTGCCTGGCGAATGGACTTATGCCGACCATTGCGGAGAGTATGCCGCTCAAGAGCTGGTCGCACCGTTACGGAACGTAGCGCCCTCACATGAGACGAACAGAAAGTTTTATCGAGGATAACTTTCTGCTTGCTAGATGCGTGGCTCCCGTGTGATCGTTGCATATGGATCAAGTTACGCTTCTTGAAACTTCGGCGTTCTTTCCGGGACAGGAGACGATCCCTGGAAACCTGATTTCAGCCGCTGTCCTGCCTGGAAGTGCCGTGCCGTCAGGACCTTCGGCCTCCGGCCCCACCGGCAACGGGCCAAAGCCGGCCTTTCCGCCTCCCGCGGCGGAGTTCACGCAGAGCGGGCCGCAAGGCATCAGCTACGACTTCAATCTTGGCGCCCGCCTGAGACTGCCCGAGGGCGATTACCGAGCCCGGCTGCGAGACGTGGATACCGACAACGTGCTGTTCGAGGTTCGCCAGGGCGGCGTGGCGATGCAGAGCAGCAAGCGCTTCTTCGTCCGCTTCGGCCTGGAGGTCTGGGACGGTTCCGGGGAAATCGTTTTCCAGCACGAGTATGACGCGCGCGACCGCGAGGTGCTTGTCACCCTGCCGGTCGGCACGATCGGCGACAGCATGGGCTGGTTCCCCTATGCGGTTCGTTTCCAGCAGGTCCATGGCTGCCGCCTGACGGTCGCCCTGGCGGAGCGTCTCATCCCGCTATTCCGGGACGCCTATCCCGACGTCACCCTGATCACCCACGAACAGGTCGACGCCTCCCGCTACTACGCCACCTACAATATCGGTCTGTTCTTCGACGATGCGGCCTGCGAGTGGCAGCCGACCGACTTCCGCCACGTCGGCCTGCACCGCACCGCCGGCTACATCCTGGGCGTCGACCCGACGGAGGAGCCGCCGACCCTCATCTTGCCCGATGAGAGCCGGCCGATCGCCGAGCCCTACGTGTGCATCGCCGTGCAGGCCAGCACGCACGCCAAGAAATGGACCAACCCGCAGGGCTGGCATGAGTTGGTACCCTGGCTGAAAGAGCAGGGTTACCGCGTCATCTGCATCGACCGTGAGCGTGTTCACGGCGCCGGGCTGACCTACACGCATATTCCGCACGGCGCGGAAGACGAGACGGGCGAGCGCCCGCTGGCCGAGCGGGCCCGCTGGATGCGGCACGCGAGCGCGTTCATCGGCGCGTCCTCGGGACTGGCCTGGATCGCCTGGGCGGTTCGCTGCCCGGTGGTGATGATCTCCGGCTTCACCCATCCCGCCAACGAGTTCGCGACACTGGGCAGGGTCGTGAACTGGCATGTCTGCAACTCCTGCTGGAACGATGCGCGGCATCGTTTCGACCACAGCGACTATTCGTGGTGCCCCCGGCATAAGGGCACCGACCGTGCCTTCGAGTGCTCCCGATCCATCACCTCCCACCAGGTCAAGGCCGCATGCCGCGCGGTCGGGCTGCGATCCGAGCTTGTACACAACCAAGGACAGCCAGAATGACCACGACCACGATCTCCGGTTCGACCAGCCTCAACGTTTCGAGCGGCGCCACCGACACTATCGCCTCTGGCGGGGTTGACACCAGATTCACGGTCTTCGGCGGCGGCGAGCTCATCGTGAACGCCAGCGGCTTGGCGAACAGCGGCACCCTCTCCGCCGGCGGCACGATCCTCGACGCCGGCACGGTCTCGGGCATGGTTATCGGCGGCAGCATGGTCGTGTCTTCCGGCGGCATCCTCAACGGCGGCACCATCCTCGCCGGGGGTTCCGTGCTGAACAAGCCGGGCGCCCTCATCGAGAACACCGTGATCAACGGTGGCGCGCTGGAATTCCAGGGTGTCGTGCCCAACGCATACTACAACACCAGCGTCACCTTCGGCACGTCCGGCGGCACCATCAGCCTCGACAGCGGCTTCATCTTCAACGCGGGATCTAAGAACGCCGTCACGTCCGGTGGAACGGGCATCGTCAACAACGGTGCCCTGCTGACCAGCGTCGGCATCACCTCGGGCGGCGTCGTCATCGTCAACTCCGGCGGTTCCTTGACTTCCGGCACCCTCTCCGCCGGCGGCACGATCCTCGACAGCATCGGTGGATCAGTCGCCAACACGACCGTCAATGGCCTCCTGGTCGTGAGCAGTGGCGGCGTGATCAGCACGACGACCGTGTTGAACAGCGGCATTCTCTTCTTGAACGGAGGGAACAGGGCTGGCGGCAATGCTGTCGGCACCGTCGTAAGCAGCGGCGGGACTTTCATCAATGGCGCGATTAATCAATCCGGCGGCACGGCGCTCAATACGATCGTCGCATCCGGCGGGATCGCGAGCGTCTCTGCTGGCGGCCTCGATAGTGGGGGCACCGTTCTCGGCACGGACACCATCTTTTCGGGCGGCACCAACGTTGCCGTGGCGATCGGAAGCGGCGGCGCAGCGTCCGTGTTATCCGGCGGCTCATACATCAGCGGCAGCATCCTCTCCGGTGGCGCGTTATATGCGACGGGCGGGTCGGTCACCAACACGGTCGTCAACGGCGGCTTGCTGGACTTTCGGAGCGGTGCCAATGCGGGCAACGACAGCTTCGGCGCGTCCGGCGGCACGATCGTCCTCGACAGCGGGTTCGCCTTCAACGGCAGCAGCCTGAGCACGGATGCCGTCGTGTCCGGAGCGACGATCCTCGTCAACAGCGGCGCGACCCTGAGCGCCGAGCTCATCTCCTCGGGCGGCGTCGCAATCGTCAACGGCACCCTGTCCGGTATCGTGAGCGTCGGCAGTGGCGGTTCGCTGGTGCTGAACAACACGACGGCCGGCGGCACGGCGGTGATTACCAGTGCATCCGGCGTCATTCTCGGCGGCGGTGCGGGTAGCTACTCCACGGTCATCAGCGGCTTCACCTCCGGCAGCACGATCGACCTGGCCAATGTTCCTGCCAGCTCGATCACCGGTGTCTCGGAGACCACCAACTCGGTCACCATCACCACCACCGGCGGCACCTACACGCTGAACATGCCGGGCGCCGGCAGCTTCGGCTACAAGCTGGCCTCCGACGGCAGCCACGGCACCTACTACGAGGTCTGCTTCGCCGAGGGGACGATGATCGCCACGCCGGAAGGCGAGGTAGCCGTCGAGACGATCGAGGTGGGCGACCTCGTCCGCACGCTCGATGGCGCGAAGCCGG
>CAXSEE010000315.1:0-3367 GCA_964235615.1 uncultured Acetobacteraceae bacterium
ACCAGGGCTGACCGGGTCAGAGCCGGTAGTTCTACCGCTAAACTATCCCCCAAGCATCGCCGTGGCGCTCGGTGCGCGGCGCAGTTAGCATTGGCAGGGAGAGGTGGCAACCGTCTTCCTGCCCTGGCTGACCAGAGGACGGATGCAGAATGCTCTTGCCCGCTGCATCCACTATGCCACAAACCGGCCCGGCGCCTCCGGATGATGGCAGCCATGACGAGGAACAGCCGCTTGGCCAGGAAGACCGACGGAGCAGGCGGGAAGAGGAATGGCGGCAGTCCCGGCAAAGGGCCAGGCAAGGGAAAAGAGTCCGCCCTCGGCCGCGCGCAGATCACCCGCCTGCAATCCGTGTCGCTCCGCACCTCGCGCGGGCGCACCACCGCGCAGCAGAGCTGGCTCTCCCGGCAGTTGAACGACCCCTACGTGCTGGCGGCCCGCAAGCAGGGATGGCGGTCGCGCGCGGCGTTCAAGCTGATCGAGCTCGATGACCGCTTCTCGCTGATCCGGCCCGGCATGCGCGTGATCGACCTCGGAGCGGCACCCGGCGGCTGGGCGCAGGTCGCGGTCGGCCGCGGTGCCGCCGAGGTGGTGGGGGTGGACCTGCTGCCGGTCGACCCGGTCCAGGGAGCCACCATCATCCAGGGCGACTTCAACGATCCCGAGCTCCCTGACCGTTTGCGGGCGATGCTGCGTGGCCCGGCCGACCTGGTGCTGTCGGACATGGCGCCGAACACCACCGGCCATGCGCCGACCGACCATATGCGGATTATCGCCCTGGCCGAGCTGGCGCTGGATTTCGCCATGCGGGTGCTGGCCGAAGGCGGCAGCTTCGTCGCCAAGGTGTTCCAGGGCGGCTCGGAGAAGCAGATGCTGATCCCGATGAAACAGGCTTTCGCCACCGTCCGCCATGCCAAGCCACCGGCGAGCCGCAAGGAGTCCAGCGAGTTGTACGTCGTGGCGTCCGGTTTCCGGCCGGAGCGGGCGGCCGCGGCCCGGGAGCTGCTCGCCGAAACTTGAGAAGGCGTTGACGAGGCACGCGGCTTTCCGCCTGATGGAGGAATGAATGCCTCCCGTCCTCCCGGCTATCGACCCCGTGACGCCGAGCGCCGCCGGCTCGACGAATACCGTCACGGCATGCGCAACTGGCGCCTGTGGGGACCCTATCTGAGCGACCGCCAATGGGGCACGGTGCGCGAGGATTACAGCGAATACGGCGATGCCTGGGGCTACGTGACGCATGAGCATGCACGCGCGCGAGCCTATCGCTGGGGCGAGGACGGGCTCGCCGGTGTCTGCGACGACACCCAGCGGCTGTGCCTGTCCCTGGCACTGTGGAACGGCCAGGACCGCATGCTCAAGGAGCGCCTGTACGGGCTGACCGGGCCGCAGGGCAACCATGGCGAGGACGTCAAGGAGCTGTACTGGCATCTCGACGCGCTGCCGTCGCATGCCTATTTGCGCATGCTGTATAAATACCCGCAGACGGCGTTCCCGTACGAGCGGCTGATCCAGGAGAGCCGGGAGCGGAACCGCAACGACGACGAGTTCGAGCTGACCGACACCGGCGCCTTCGCGGATAATCGCTATTTCGATGTCGTTATCGAGTATGCCAAGGCCGACGAGGCGGACATGCTGATGCGGGTGACGGCCACCAACCGCGGACCCGATCCGGCCATGCTGCACGTGCTGCCGCAGATGACCTTCGCCAACCATTGGTCCTGGCGCGAGAACCATCCGAAACCGTCCATGCGCACCTATGGGCGCCGCTGCGTCGTCGCCGAGCACCGCATGCTCGGCCACTACACCTTCAATTTCGAGGCCGGGGCGGAGATCCTGTTCTGCGAGAACGAGACCAACCCGGCCGTGCTCGGGATGCCGCGGGGAGACGGCATCTACAAGGACGGGTTTCACGAGTGCGTCGTGGATGGGCGCGAGGAGGCGGTGCGCCGGGAAGGGCCCGCGACCAAATGCGCGGTATGGCATCGCCAGGAACTGGCGCCGGGAGCGAGCTGGACCGTCCGGGTGCGTCTGGTGCGCGGCGAGCCGATCATTCCCCCGTTCGCCGGATTCGACTCCCTGGTCGAGACGCGGCGTGCGGAGGCCGACCGCTTCTTTGCGGCCCTGCAGAAGGACATTGCCGATCCGGACGCGCGCCTGGTGCAGCGTCAGGCGCTGGCCGGCATGGTATGGAACAAGCAGTTCTACAGCCTCGACGTCTATCGCTGGCTGCGCGGCGATCCCACCAGGCCGCCGCCGCCGGACAGCCGCAGCAGGCGCGGGCGCAACAACGACTGGCGGCACCTGAACGCCGAAGACATCATCTCGATGCCGGACAAATGGGAATATCCCTGGTTCGCCGCCTGGGATCTTGCGTTCCACTGCGTCACCTTCGCGCTGATCGACGGGGACTTCGCCAAGGAGCAGCTGCTGCTGCTGGCGTCGGAGAGCTACATGCATCCGAACGGGCAGATCCCCGCCTACGAGTGGAATTTCGGCGATTCCAATCCGCCGGTGCAGGCCTGGGGCGCCTGGCGTGTCTACCAGATCGAGTGCGAGGCCAACGGCGGCCCAGCTGGCAGCGGGGGCGACCGCGGTTTTTTGGAGCAGATCTTCCACAAGCTGCTGCTGAACTTCGCCTGGTGGGTCAACCGCAAGGACAACCAGGGCCGCAACGTGTTCCAGGGCGGCTTCCTCGGGCTCGACAACATCGGCGTGTTCGACCGCTCGCGGCCGTTGCCGATGGGCGGTTATCTGGACCAGACCGACGGCACCGCGTGGATGGCGATGTTCGCGCTGAACATGATGCGCATCGCGCTCGAACTCGCGCTCGAAGATGACGCTTTCGAGGACATCGCCAGCAAGTTCTTCGAGCATTTCCTCTATATCGCCCAGGCGCTGAACAATATCGGCGAGCGCGGCGTAGGCCTGTGGAACGAGGTCGATGAATTCTTCCACGACGTGCTCAACCTCCCGGATGGACGCACGCAGGAGCTCAAGCTGCGCTCCATGGTGGGGCTGACCCCGTTGTTCGCCGTCGAGACACTGGAGCCGGACATGCTCAAGCGGCTGCCGCGCTTCGCCCGGCGGTTGCATCTGTTCCTGAGCCGGCGGCCGGACCTGGCCAACCTGGTGTCGCGCTGGGACGAACCCGGCATCGGCGAGCGGCGCCTGCTGTCCCTGCTGCGCGGGCACCGCATGAAGCGTCTGCTGTTGCGCGTGCTCGATCCGGCGGAGTTTTTTTCGGATTACGGCGTGCGCTCGCTATCGCGCCATCACCGCGACAATCCCTATGTGTTCGACAGCGACGGCGCGCGCATCCATGTCGGCTACGAGCCAGGCGAGATCCGCACCGAGATGTTCGGCGGCA
>CAXSEE010000316.1:0-3341 GCA_964235615.1 uncultured Acetobacteraceae bacterium
GGTTCCGACATCGTGCGATCTCCTTTGTAAACAACTAAACCCTAAGGGGCAGTTGCATCATAGCCAAGGTTGGGGTTGGGATGTCCGGTTCGGGTCGCGAGCGGCTATGCCCAGCGGGTACCAAGTCTCAGGTTTTAACCACCAGTGCTGCAGCCGGGATTCCTAATTGGTTGTGACTGGATGCGTTGATCAGTCCTGGCCTTCCTCATCCTTTCTTGCTCCGCGCTTCACGACGATGAGGTCATTGTCCGGAAGCGATCGCTGAAGTTCCAGAGCCTCCGGTGCCGGTGCGGTCATCCACTGGTCGATCTCGGCCTGCGTCGTCAGGATCACCGGCATCGCCTTTGGATGATACGTGCGGACCGGCTCGCTCGGCTCGGTGGTCAGGAAGGCGAAGAGATCGTTCGCAGTCTCACCTTCCTTGACCTTCCGCACCGATGTCCAGTGGGTCCAGATGCCGGCGAAGCACGCCAGCGGCCGGCTCTCATCGAAGGCGAACCAGATTGGCGGCCGACTGCCATCCGGCAGAACCTCGTGTTCGGCAAAGCTGGTGAACGGGACCACGCAGCGGTTCTCGACACCCAGCCAGCGCCGCCAGTGCGGCGACTTGGTGTTGCGCACGTTCGTCACCCCCGGGTCGCTCTTGCGGCCCTTCAGGGTGAAGGCAGGCGAGGGCATGCCCCAGCGCGCCAGTGTCAGCTGCCGGCCCTCCGGCTGGTTGCGCACGATCGGGGCTGCATAATCCGGATATACCCCTGGCATCGGTGGCAGGTTGCCGGTCGTATCCGCCACCGCGGCCGTGAAGGCGCGGATCGCCTGCTGCCCCTTCGTGATCCCATACAGGTTGCACATGTCCAGCCTTCCGCGCCGCGCCTGAGGCGCGACATTCACATCGCGATTTATCTCGCTGATAACGCTCGACCCCCCTTGAAAGTGCCGCCTCATGCAACCGGGGACCCTTTCCGGCGGCCGTACGTTCATGATACGTTCTCATTTGGAGGCGGCGCGGGTTCAGCAGAGGGGGAGGTACATCATGACAACGATCGAGCTTTCCGCCCTGCGCGCGCAGGTGGCGGCGCTGGAACGGGGCAGCAGCCAGCATTCTTCCAAGGTCGCTGTGCTACCCTTCGGGATCGAGGCGCTCGACCAGCATCTGCCGGGTGGTGGTCTGTCCCTGGGCTCGGTTCACGAGGTCTCCGCAGCTGGACCGGAAGTCGAGCAAGGCGCCTGTGCGGCGCTGTTCGCCGCCAGCGTGTTGGCCCGCCGTCCGGGGCCGGTGCTGTGGATCCTCGACAAGCCGGATCTGTTCAGCACGGGACTGGCGGGGGCCGGCCTGGATCCGCGCCGCCTGGTGCTGGTGCAGGCTCGCCAGGATGCCCTGCTCGCCATGGAGGAAGGGCTGCGCCATCCTGACCTGGCCGGCGTGGTCTGCGAGCTTGAGGGCAAGCTGGATCTGGTCGCCTCCCGCCGCCTGAAGCTGGCCGCCGAAGGCTCGGACGTGCTGGGCCTGGTGCTCCGTCGCAGCCGCCGCTTCGACAACCCGGCCCTGACCGCACCCTCCGCCGCTTCCAGCCGATGGCGGGTCAGCGGTCTGCCATCACCGCCTCCGCTTGCCCATGCCCCCGATGTCGTCGGTCTGGGCCGGCCGCTGTGGCGCCTCGAGCTGCTCCGCTGCCGCGGTGCTGAACCTGCAACCTGGACCGTGGAGGCGCCCGATGCGCAGGGTCGTCTCGCTCTGGCTTCCGTTCTGGCCGACCGATCGGCTGCGCCGGCACCGCTACGCCGGGCTGCCGGTTGATGCGCCGCTCGCCACCCGATTGCATGACGGGCGGCGCATAGTGATCGGAGCAGCCTGCGCCGCGGCCCGGGCGCTGTCGCTGCAGCCGGGCATGGCGCTCGCCCATGCCCAGGCCATGGTCCCGGATCTGACGATCGTGGACGCCACGCCGGCGGAAGACGCCGATGCGCTGGAGCGGCTGGCCGCCTGGTGCCTGCGGCTGTCGCCGATGACCGCGGCCGATCCACCGGATGGTCTGTGGATCGATGCGACGGGCTGCGCGCATCTGCATGGCGGCGAGATGCCGATGCTGTCCCTGCTTGCCGAGCATCTGGCCAGGCATGGGCTGACGGGGAAGGTGGCGATCGCCGACACGCCGGGTGCCGCCCATGCTGTCGCGCGTCATGGCGGCCGGCCGGTCACGGTGATCGAACCGGGCGTGCAGGCCGATGCGCTGGCGCTGTTGCCGGTCGAGGCGCTGCGGATCGATCCCGACGATGCGGCAGGGTTGCGCCGGCTCGGCCTCGACATGATCGGCCAGCTCGTCACGACACCACGCGGGCCCCTCGCCCGGCGCTTCGGCAGTGGACTCTTGACCCGCCTCGACCAGGCGCTCGGCCGGGTGCGCGAGCCGATCCAGCCGGTGCTGCCGCCGGAAACGATCGTGATCCGCCGCAGCTTCGTCGAGCCGCTCTCCACCGCCGAAGCATTCGTGACGGTGATCCTGGTGCTGGTCGGCGAGGCCTGCACGCTGCTTGAGCAGCGCGGCGCGGGTGCGCGTCGGCTGGATCTGGTGTTCGAGCGTGTCGACGCGACGGTGCAGGTGGTGCGGATCGGCACGGCGCGGCCGGTGCGTGACGTCCGGCACCTGAGCCGCCTGCTGGATGAGCGGGTCGAGGAAGTAGATCCAGGCCCGGGTGTCGAGGCGATGCGCCTGGTGCTGCCCCTGGTCGAGCCGCTGTCCTCTACCCAGTGCCGCGGCGGTCTGGCTCCCGGCGAGAAGGACGAGGCCGATCTGTCGGAGCTGATCGACCGGCTGGTGAACCGGCTTGGGGCCGGCAAGGTCTACCGGATGCAGAGCCTCGAGAGTGACGTGCCCGAACGCTCGCAACAGCCGGTGCCGGTCCACACGCTGCCTGCCATGGTTCTGTCGGTGCTGCCCTGGCCGCGTCCGGTCCGCCTGCTGGCCCGGCCGGAGCCGGTCGAGGCCCTGGCGATGATGCCGGACCATCCGCCCAAGGCGTTCACCTGGCGGCGTGTCCGTCACCGCGTCATGCGGGCGGACGGTCCGGAACGCATCACCGGGGAATGGTGGCGCCGCCCGGCCGAGCTCGTCGCCGTGCGCGACTACTGGACCGTAGAGAACCAGGAAGGGCGGCGATTCTGGCTGTTCCGGCAGGGTGACGGCGTCGACCAGACCACGGGCGGTCTCGCCTGGTTCCTCCACGGCTTCTTCTGACTGTGATGCTCCTGCCATGACCGAAGACGACAAACGCAACCTCCGCCCTGCCAGCGCGGAGGAGATCGAGCAGAGCCTGTCCTTCGCCCTGCGCTACGATGGCCG
>CAXSEE010000317.1:0-3336 GCA_964235615.1 uncultured Acetobacteraceae bacterium
GCCGAGGGCGCATGCTGATCGATAGTCACTGCCATCTCGATTTCGACGAATTGTCGGTGGTGATGCACTGCTTCTCCGGCGGGGCCGCGCTGGCCCAGACCAACCTCTCGCTCGGGCACTACATCTCCTTCTCCGGCCTGCTCACCTATCCCGAGCATGATGCGCTGCGCGAGATCGCCCGCCACATCCCCGCCGATCGGCTGCTGGTCGAGACAGACGCGCCCTCGCTGGCACCGGCGCCGATCCAGGACCAACGCAACGAGCCCGCGCATATCCGCCATGTCGTGCGGCTGCTCGCGGAGTTGCGCGGCGTCGGCATGGAGGATATCGAACGACAGACCACGGAGAATTTCTACCGCGCCTTCCGGCGCTGCCGACCTCCCGCAAGCAGGATCCTGTCATGAAATACCGCAAACTGGGCAACAGCGACCTGATGGTATCCGAGATCGCCTTCGGCTCCTGGCTGACCACGTCGGGGGGCGTGGAGAAGGAGACCGCGATCGCCTGCGTCCACCGCGCCCTGGATTGCGGCATCACCTTGATTGACACCGCGAACATCTACGGACGCGGCGCCGCGGAGACGGTGATCGGCGAGGCGTTGTCCGGCATCCCGCGCGAAAGCTATGTCCTCGCCACCAAACTCTATTTCCCGATGACCGACACCGACAAGGGCCTGTCACGCGTGCAGATCCACAAGCAGATCGACGCGTCCCTCGCCCGCCTCAAGGTCGACCATGTCGATCTCTACCAGTGTCATCGCCACGATGCCGACACGCCGATCGAGGAAACGATGGAGGCCCTGAGCGAGGTGGTGCGCGCCGGCAAGGCACGCTATCTCGGCTTTTCGGAATGGCCTGTCGATCGGATCGAGGCGGCGCTGGCGGTGCCCGGCGTCGAGAAATTCGTCTCCAGCCAGCCGGAATATTCACTGCTGCACCGCAAGCCGGAACAGGCGGTGATCCCGCTCTGCGCCCGTTCCGGCATTTCGCAGATCGTCTGGTCGCCACTCGGCCAGGGCGTGCTGACCGGCAAATATGCGCCCGGAAGCGCCATACCCGATGACAGCCGCGCCGCTCACGACACGATGGGAGGCAGTTTCCGCCGGCAGTGGCTCGAGGCCCCCGTGCTCGAAGCGGTCCACGCGCTCAAGCCGATTGCCGATCAGGCCGGTCTCACCTTGGCGCAGTTCGCGCTGGCCTGGGTATTGCGCGAGCCCAACGTCGCTGCCGCCATCATCGGCGCCTCGCGACCCGATCAGATCGACGAGAACGTCGTGGCCTCCGGGCACGAGGTACCAGCAGCATTGTTCGAGCAGGCGGAGCAGATCATCGGCCGGGTGGCGTGACCTTGTGCCTTAACTGATCATGGGATCGGTGATGCTGTCGGCGCCGTTCTCCAGATGCCCCGCCAGTTGTACGCCGAAGCTTGCATAAGCCGGGGCTGTCACCACCAGGTCGTACCAACCCGAGGTGGCGGCAAGCGCGAAAGAGCGGGTGGCCGTCTGGCCCGATGCGAGTGCCACCTCGACACCGTTGCCGGAGTAGGCGTCGGTAACGAGGACGACGATGGCGCCGGCGTTGCCGTTGTAGAGCGACAGGGTGATCGTCCGGCTGGCCTTGAGGTAGGTCTCCTGTATTTGAAGGCCGGTGCTGCCGGTCACGATGCTGCCCATGAAACGGCGCAGGAAGCCGTTCGGGCCGGTGACCGACAGGTCGTAGAGCACGCTGGCCATGGTCCAGGTGTCGACCAGCGATTTTGCAGGCTGCACCGTGTAGCTGCGCTGCTCATCGAGCGGGTTCGCCGAGCGCACCAGGAAAACCACCGTCTGGGCGCCGGTGGCGGCGAACGTGATGGTGAAGGTGCCAGCCGCGGCATTGGCGACGCCGTAGGCATGCATCTCGTAGGGCAGCGCGCGGGACTTGCGGGTGCCCGTCTCCTGCCGCGGCAGCGCCTGCAGCACGGGCGGGACTGGAACGTAGCCGATGGTCTGGCGGGTGCCATTCGGTGGGGCATAGGCGGCAGTCGACGGCATTGCGACCACGGCATCATTGGGCGTCTTGAAGTTGAAGGCAGTGGTCAGGTCGCCGCACACTGCGGCGCGCCAGGGCGTGATGTTGGTTTCGGTCAGCCCGCCTTTGACGCGCGGGCCGAACACCGCCTCGATGAAGCGGATCAGCGAGGTGTGGTCGAAGAGCTGCGAATCGACGTAGCCGCCTTTGCTCCAGGGGGAGACGATGAAGCAGGGCACCCGCACGCCGAGCCCGTAGACGCTGGCGGGATTGCCGGTGCTGCCAGGATAGTACTCGTTGACGGTGGTGACGGTGGACGAGCCGCCCTCGCTGTTGATCGGCGGCGTCGGCGGCACGACGTGGTCGAAGAAGCCGTCATTCTCGTCATAGGTGATGATGAGGACGGTCTTGCTCCACACGGATGGATTGGCGGTGAGCGCGTCGAGCACCTGCGAGACATAGTAGGCGCCGTAGTTGGCTGGCCAGTTCGGGTGTTCCGTGTAGGCCTCGGGAGCGACCACCCAGGAGACCTGCGGCAGGGTGTTGTTCTTCACGTCGGCGGCGAAGATGTCGAACAGGCCGCCGCCGACCGCGATGTCGGTGCCGGTGCACGCGCCCTGGTAGAGCGGCGAGCCTGGCGCGGCATTGATGTACTGGTTGAAGTAGAGCAGCGCGTTGTCGCCGTAATTGCCGATCAAGGCGTCGGAGGCCTCGCCATAGGACGCGGCCGGACTGAGCCCGGTGCCGACATCCTGGTAGACCTTCCAGGTCACGCCGGCAGCCTGCAGACGCTCGGGGAAACTGCTCCAGCTATAGCCGTTGGTGGAGTTGTCGATCACCGGGCCACCGCCATTGCCGTCATTGCCGACCCATCCGGTCCACATATAGTAGCGGTTCGGACTGGTCGGGCCGAGCAATGCGCTGTGATAGGCATCGCAGACCGTGAACGCGTCCGCCAGCGCGTAGTGGAACGGGATGTCGGTGCGGGTGAGATAGGCCATCGACGAGGTCGTCTTGCTCAGCACCCAGCCGTCGTACTGGCCGTTGTTCCAGGCGGCGTGAGTCGTGGTCCAGTCGTGCGGCAGGTCCTCGATGAAGGTCAGGCCGAGATTGGCCTCGTCGGGGCGGAAAGGCAGGGTGTAACCGGTGGTGCCGACAGGCTGGTAGAAGACCGGGTTGCCGGTCGAGAGCGTCACCGCCCGCGGGTCATTGAAGCCGCGCACGCCACTCAGGGTCCCCAGATAATGATCGAACGAGCGGTTTTCCTGCATCAGGATCACGACGTGCTGAACGTCGGCAATCGTCCCGGTGACATTGTTCGCCGGGA
>CAXSEE010000318.1:0-3327 GCA_964235615.1 uncultured Acetobacteraceae bacterium
GCCCACGGTGATGTTTGTCACCGGCATCCCCGGCGCCGGCAAGACGCTCTGCGGCCTGAACGCTGTGTTCGGCGTCAAGGCGGAAACCGGGAGCGCGTTCCTGACCGGCAATCCGACCCTGGTGCATGTGCTGCGCGAGGCGCTGGTGCGCGATGCGGTCAGGAGCGGCGGATCGCGTCCGCTGTCCGTGCATCGCATGCAGGGCGTGATCCAGGCGTTGCCGGCGTTCCGGGATCACCTTGTCCGAAGCGGGGAAATACCGGCCGAGCGGGTGATCATCATCGACGAGGCCCAGCGCTCGTGGACCGCGGCACAGGCGATCGCCAAGACACGCGACCGGCCGGTGCAGCTCGACCGTTCGGAGCCCGCGCATCTGCTCGACATCATGTCCCGCCACACGGAATTCGCCATCATCGTCTGCCTGATCGGCAACGGCCAGGAGATCCATGACGGTGAGGGTGGCCTCGCGGAATGGGGTGAGGCCCTGCGAACTCGTCCCGTCTGGCATGTCGCCGCGGCGCCGCAGACGTTGACCGATCCCGAGCCGCGCAACCGGTTGCCCGTATTGCCGGGCATGATCGCCGACCCGGACCTGCATCTCAGCGTTCCGGTCCGCTCTCTCCGCCATGACGGGGTCTCGCAATGGGTGGACGCGGTGCTGCGCGCCGATGCGCCCGGTGCCAGGGCGATCATCGCCGAGCATGGCGAGATCCCGTTCAGGCTCACGCGCAGCCTGCCCGCGTTGCGAGCTGGCCTGCGTGCGTCCTGCCGAGACCTGCACCGTTCGGGCCTGATCTGCAGCGCTGCCGCCCGCCGCCTGCGTGCCGAGGGACTGGGCGCCGAGCTGCCGCACATGGATGCCGACGCGGTCGCGCGCTGGTTCCTCGACCATTATCCCCAGGACGTGCGGGCGTCCGACGCGCTGGAGCAGGTGGCGACGCAGTTCTCGGTGCAGGGTCTGGAGCTCGATCATGTCGGGCTGTGCTGGGACGCCGACCTCGTTCGCATCGTCGGGCAGGCGGCGTGGCAGGTGCGCTCGTTCCGGGGCACCAACTGGCAGATCGCCCGCGACGCGCACAAGATCGCCTACCGGCTCAACACCTATCGCGTGCTGCTGACCAGGGCGCGTTTCGAGACGATCATCTGGGTGCCGGAAGGCGACCGCGCCGACCGGACCCGCGAGCCGCGAACCTTCGATGCGATTGCCGCCTTCCTCAAGGAGTGCGGCGTGCGGACACTGGCTGAGCTGCCGCCGTTACAGCATGCTGAGCCGGCTACGCTAACCCTGCTGCCAGCTTGACGGCTGACTTTTGCCCGATTTGCGCTTATTGCTGCGCCCATGACCGACACGCCGCTCTCGCTGATCCGCAATTTCTCGATCATCGCCCATATCGACCATGGCAAGTCCACGCTTGCCGACCGCCTGATCCAGGCCTGCGGCGGCCTTACCGACCGCGAGATGACCAACCAGGTCCTCGACAACATGGAGCTGGAGCGCGAGCGGGGCATCACCATCAAGGCCCAGACCGTCCGGCTGAGCTACCTGGCCCACGATGGCAAGACCTACGTGCTCAACCTGATGGACACGCCCGGCCATGTCGATTTCGCCTACGAGGTGAGCCGCTCGCTCGCCGCGTGCGAGGGCTCGCTGCTGGTGGTCGACGCCTCCCAGGGGGTCGAGGCGCAGACGCTGGCGAACGTCTACCAGGCGCTCGATGCCCATCACGAGATCGTCCCGGTGCTGAACAAGATCGACCTGCCGGCGGCCGAGCCCGAGCTCGTGCGCCAGCAGATCGAGGACGTGGTCGGCATTCCCGCCGATGACGCGGTCAAGATCTCGGCCAAGACCGGCCTCAACATCGAGGGCGTGCTGGAGGCCCTGGTCACACGCCTGCCGCCGCCGGTGGGCGATGCCGACGCGCCGCTACAGGCCCTGCTGGTCGATAGCTGGTACGACACCTATCTCGGCGTGATCATCCTGGTGCGCATCAAGAACGGCCGCCTGCGCAAGCACTCCAAGATACGCATGATGTCGTCCGGCGCGGTGCACGGCCTGGAGCAGATCGGCGTGTTCACCCCGGTCATGCGCCCGGTCGACGACCTCGGGCCGGGCGAGATCGGCTACATCACCGGGGCGATCAAGACCGTGGCCGATTGCAACGTCGGCGACACCATCACCGACGACCGCCGTCCCGCCGCAACCGCACTGCCCGGCTTCAAGCCGTCGATCCCGGTGGTCTGGTGCGGCCTGTATCCGATCGACGCCGATGATTTCGAGAAGCTGCGCGAGAGCCTGTCGCGGCTGCGGCTGAACGATGCCAGTTTCCATTATGAAGCCGAGACCTCGGCGGCGCTCGGGTTCGGTTTCCGCTGCGGCTTTCTCGGCCTGCTGCATCTGGAGATCATCCAGGAGCGGCTGACACGCGAGTTCAACCTCGAGCTGATCGCGACGGCGCCTTCGGTGGTCTACAAGCTGCACCGGACCAACGGCGCCATCGAGGAGCTGCACAACCCGTCCGACATGCCCGACCCCAGCCTGATCCAGAGCATCGAGGAGCCGTGGATACGCGCCACCATCATGGTGCCGGACGAGTATCTCGGGCCGGTCCTGACGCTCTGCAACGACCGTCGCGGCCGGCAGGCGGATCTCACCTATGTCGGCAACCGGGCAATGGCGGTCTACCGGGTGCCGCTGAACGAGGTTGTGTTCGACTTCTACGATCGCCTGAAGTCCGTCAGCCGCGGCTATGCCAGCTTCGACTATGCGATGGACGGCTACGAGGAGAGCGACCTGGTGCGCATCTCCATCCTGGTCAATCTGGAGCCGGTGGACGCGCTGTCGTTCATCGCCCACCGTGGTGCGGCCGAGGCCCGAGGACGTTCGATCTGCGCCAAGCTGAAGGAGCTGATCCCGCGCCAGCTGTTCAAGATCGCGATCCAGGCGGCGATCGGCGGCCGGGTGATCGCCCGCGAGACGATCGGCGCGCTGTCCAAGGACGTGACCGCGAAGTGCTACGGCGGCGACATCAGCCGCAAGCGCAAGCTGCTGGACAAGCAGAAGGAGGGCAAGAAGCGGATGCGCCAGTTCGGCAAGGTCGAGATCCCGCAGAGCGCCTTCCTGGCCGCCTTGAAGATGGATGCCTAAGGGCGCAGCCGGCCGGCCCAGACGGAGGCTTGCCTAGCGCCCGGCGTTTGCTATGGTCCGCCGCCCCGGCCTAGCCGGGACGCTCCATGCCGGAGGGATGGCCGAGCGGCTTAAGGCGCACGCTTGGAAAGCGTGTGTGCGTGAAAGCGTACCGTGGGTTCGAATCCCACTCCCTCCGCCAG
>CAXSEE010000319.1:0-3298 GCA_964235615.1 uncultured Acetobacteraceae bacterium
TCGAACGCCTGCGCCGGAACTCGGGCGCCCTCGCCAAGCTCGTGGCCCTGCACAAGCTGCCCGCATTCCTGTCCTCGGTGCCCCCGGGTGGCGAGTTTCTGGAAGAAGTGCTGACCCCGCTGGGCCATCCGCAGCCTCGTCCACGCACCGACACCTCGGCATTTTCCGATGCAGGCCTCGTGGCCGAGCTCAAGGCAGCGGGCCGGCCTGTGCTGATCCTGTCGGGCGTCGCGAGCGAGATCGTCGTGCAGCGGACCGCGCTCGATGCGCTGGCAGCCGGCTACAGCGTGCTGGTCGCCGTCGATGCCTCGGGCGGCGTGGATGCCCGCACCGAGGATGCAGCCTGGCGCCGGATCTCCACGGCAGGTGGTGCCACGACATCGGTAATTACGTTCGCGTCCGAACTCGTGCAGGATTTCACCACCGAACTCGGCGGCCGGACGATGGAAATCGTCCATGAAACCATGGGTGTTTAGCCAGATGGACACGACACCCGTTCCAGCCACTCATGGCTGGCGGCAGGCGCTGCTGACGCGCTGCGGCGGCCTGCCGGCGATCACGACCGCCATCGCGCACCCGTGCGACGCCGCCGCGATAGCCGCCGCCGTGGAAGCGCAGCAGCGGGGCCTGATCACGCCGATCCTGGTAGGGCCTCAGTCCAAGATCCGCGCAGCGGCGGAAGCTGCCGGACTGGACATATCCTCCATGCGGATCGAGGACACGGCGCATAGCCATGCCTCGGCCGAGCGCGCCGTGAGCCTCGTGCGGAGCGGGGAGGCTCAACTCCTCATGAAGGGCTCGCTGCACACCGACGAGTTCATGCACGCGGTCATGGCCGCTGACACCGGACTCCGGACCGACCGCCGGATCAGCCACGTCTATATCATGGACGTGCCGCTCTATCCTCGGCCGATCCTGATTACCGATGCTGCGGTCAACGTCGTCCCCTCGCTGGCGGATAAGCGCGACATCGTCCAGAACGCCATCGACCTCGCGCATGTGCTCGGCATAGACGAGCCGCGCGTTGCGGTGCTGGCACCGGTCGAGGTGGTTAATCCCAAGCTGCAGACGACGCTGGATGCAGCCGCCCTCTCCAAGATGGCCGAGCGCGGTCAGATCACCGGCGGCCTGGTCGATGGTCCTCTCGCCTTCGACAATGCGATCAGTCCGGAGGCTGCTGAAGAGAAAGGCATCAAGTCGGCGGTGGCCGGACGGGCGGACATCCTCATCGTGCCGGACCTCGTGACCGGCAACGTCCTGGCCAAGCAGCTCACCTTCCTGGCCGGTGCCGATGCCGCCGCGGTGGTCGTGGGTGCGCGGGTCCCCATCGTGCTGACCAGCCGCGCGGACAGCCAGGCGGTGCATGTCGCCTCCTGCGCGGTAGCGGTCCTGATGGCGCATTACTGGCGCCATTGAGGTCAAGTTTATCACGCGGTGGATGCTGTTCCATGATGTTCGCGGATGAGACATTATCTGAATTGACATCGGCGCGCAGCGCTGGTTTCTAACTTCGGGAACAAAAATTGTTAGTTCCTGTCAAAATTAAATCAAACTGGTATGGACGCCGATGACTGAACCCGTCTCCACGCGTCGTGTCAGCAGACGCCATCTGCTGGCCGGTGCCGCGGTTGTCTCAGTGACGGCCACATTGCCTTCGGTTGCAGCCGAGGGCGTCACCGTCCGTGGCGCATTTCCCTGGCAGGATGGCCAGAGTGCCGTGCCCGACGTCGCATCGCGCACCGGCAAGCTCTTCCTGACGGCGAGCGAGCGCGCCTTCGTGACGGCTGCGGCGGACAGGATCATCCCGCCGGACGACACCGGACCGAGCGCGTCGCAGGCTGGTGTTCCGGATTTCATCGACCTCCAGCTTGCCGGTGCTTACGGGATCGGCTCGCACCTTTATCTCGGCGGCCCCTGGCCGGCCGGTGTGCCGAGCCAAGGCATCCAGCAGCGCCTGGCTCCCGCCGCATTCTACCGGGCGGCGATCGCCGAGATCGAAGCGTGGATCGGCGGCCGCCATGGCGGTGCCAGCTTCGCGTCGCTCACGGCTGACCGGCAGGACGAGGCGCTGCGCCTTCTGGAAGCGGGGCAGGCGCCACTGCACTCGATCGACGGCACCGCCTTCTTCAACATGCTGTTGGGAAACGTCCGCGAAGGCTACTTCTCGGACCCGGCCTACGGCGGCAATCGCGACATGGCAGCCTGGCGCATGATCGGCTTCCCGGGCGCACGCTACGACTACAGCGCGTGGGTCTCGCGCCACGGCGAGCAGCTCCCCTACGAGCCGGTGGGCCTGCTCGGCCGCGACGGCTGGCGGAAGCCAGGCTGATGGCGATCCGCGAAACCCCTGTCGACGTCGTCTTGGTCGGCTTCGGCTGGACCGGCGCGATCATGGCCCAGCAGCTCGCCGATGCCGGCCTCCAGGTGCTGGCGCTCGAGCGCGGCGCGGTGCGGCAGGCGGCGGACAACTTCGCCACTACCTTCGATCCCGACGAGCTGCGTTATGTCTCGCGCCAGGCGCTGCTGCAAAACTCCGCCGAGGCGACGCTGACCTTTCGCAACAATACCGGCGAACAAGCGCTGCCGATCCGCCGTTTCGGCGCCTTCCTCCCCGGAACCGGCGTCGGCGGCGCGGGCGTGCATTGGAACGGGCAGATCTGGCGCTTCCTGCCGACCGACTTCGTCGCGCGCAGCCATCTGGAAGCGCGCTACGGCCGCGCGGCGCTCGACGGGCTGACCATCCAGGACTATCCGGTCACCTACGATCAGCTCGAACCCTACTACACGATGTTCGACCACGTTGTCGGCACGACCGGGCAGGTGGGCAACCTGAAGGGGGAGAAGCAGCCGGGCGGCAATCCGTTCGAGGGACCACGGTCGGAGGCATTTCCGAACCCGCCGATGAAGATGACCTATGGGCCGACCCTGTTCGCCGACGCGGCGCGGCGACTGGGCCACCAGCCGTTTCCCCAGCCCGGCGGCAACATGTCGCGCCCGTGGACCAATAACCTCGGCGCGCAACTCGGCGTCTGCACCTATTGCGGCTTCTGCGAGCAGTTCGGCTGCGGCAACTATTCCAAATCCTCGCCGCAGACGACGATCATTCCCTACGTCCTGCAGAAGCCCAATTTCGAACTGCGCGCAGGGTGCGAAGTGCTGCGGGTCGAGCGCACGCCGGACGGCCGCACCGCCACCGGCGTGACCTACGTCGATGCCTCCGGCGCCGAGCATTTCCAACCCGCTGGCATCGTCGTGCTCACGGCCTTCCAGCTCCACAACGTCCACCTCATGCTCGTCT
>CAXSEE010000320.1:0-1621 GCA_964235615.1 uncultured Acetobacteraceae bacterium
GGATCTGGATACGTCCGCCGCGGGACGGCGATGCCGGTGTTGCAGGATCAGGCCGTGCCTGTGGAGATCGGGCGGCAGATCCTGCTCTGCCTGACCGAGCCGCGGCGGGCGAAGGACATCGCGCGCATCATCGGCCGGCCGAGCTGCAACGTAACCGGGCAGTTGCAGCATCTGCTTTGTCGTGGCCGGGTCGTGCGGGTCAGCAAGGGCGTCTATGACCTCGCTCGGCCAGACCTTGCCGCGACGCCAGCAGTCCGGTCTGCCACGAGCCCTGGCCGTCAGCGTCAGGCCGAGCATCGCCAGAGGCTGGTGGGAACCGGGCTGGTCCAGGTGGCCGCCTGGGTGCCCGACGGGCATCAGGCGTCGATCCTCGCCCTGGCCAGACGGCTGCGCATGGAGGCGGGCGTGCTCCTGCCAAGCGAGCTACCGCCTTCGATCCCGGCCGCCCAGGCCGCGCGGGGCACCTGACTGTGCTGAAGGTCGCGCCGAAGGGCGATGTCGCGCACGCGACGAGCCTGCGCATCGAGGAGGACCGCGTCCTGCGGGCGGCGTTCGGGCGCTTCGGCGGCCAGCCGGAGGCACGCGAGGCGGCGGTTCGGATCGTGCGGCATTATCAGCAGCTCGGCGGCGGAGCGTGGTTCCTGTGTGACTGCCGTTCCGACGCAGAGCGCCCCCCTGCCCTGGTGCCCGTGGCGCAGACGCACATACGCCGCCATCAGGACGAGCGGTGGCCGGTGCATTCCGACGCCTGCGATTTCCAGCGCGATCCATCCGAGCAGCGCGCCATTGTGGACAGCTACTCGGCCGCGGCCGCAGACCGGCCCTTACGGTTGGTGCGTCCGGTCGGGACGGCTTCGCCGGCGACGCAGCCGGGCGAGGTCGGGCAGTCCCGCAACGTCAAGCGGCCGGGCATTGCCCGCCTGCTGGCGCGGCTGATGACCGAGGCCGGGTTGCAGTCCGTTGGGGCGGACTGGGTCTGTCCGCCGCTGGTCGAGCAGATCAAGGCACTCTGGGTGGCGGCGCGCGAGGTCGAGATCGACGCGGGCGTTCATCTGCCCGAGTTCCTCTGCACCAGCCCGGCGAAGCTGGGCGGGGTGCTGGACCGGATCGCCGCGGCGCCGGCGGGCCGGTTCCCCCGGTCCCGCCCGCACGGCGTGCTGATCGCCAGGGTGGAGGGCGTTGGCAGCGGCGTGCTGCGGACGCTCGCCGGCGAGACCATCCCCGTGCGGGGCCGGATCGCCGTGTTCGGCGAGCGGCCAGGCACGGCGCGCGAGACGCCGGCGGAGCGGGCGACGCGCGCGCCCTACTTGGCAGCCTGCGTGCTGGGCCGCGCCGCGCCGGACGAACCGGCCGGGATCCTCTCCGCCTACCTGCATCCCTGCGTGTCGGAGCGGCATTTGATGCTGGTGGACAGTGACTTCGAGCGTCAGACCTTCGCTCAGCTGCGCAGCGTGCAGTCCTGGCTGGGCAAGCAGGACCTGGCGCGGGTGTCGATCGAGAAGCCGCTGTTCGACATCTGGCCGGAGGCTCAAGGCAGGCTGGAGGCCGAGCCACGGCCGCCGTGCCTGCCGGACTTCGTGGTCCGCGCCGTTGGCGAGGGTGCCGCGACGAATACCGTCGC
>CAXSEE010000320.1:1721-3294 GCA_964235615.1 uncultured Acetobacteraceae bacterium
CGGCCGACGGTCCCGACCGCCCTGGTGCCGGATCAGGCCGGGCGCTGGGTGCCGGCGTGGCATCCGGCACGAAGTGCGCGGCCGTCAGGGAGAGGGGCTTTCCGCCGAGGGCATCGCGCGGCAGGTCGGCGGCGTCTCCGATCGCGATCCACCCGCCCGCGCGGGCCGTGACGCGCATCATGAAGTCGGTCCTGGTCCGGTCGACCAGGGTGCCGTCGTAGCGCTGCCCGGCCGTGGTCGTGGCGATATAAGTGTCGTTCCAGGTCGGGAAGGCGTTGCGCAGGAAGCCGAGCGCGCCACGCATGGCCTCGACGCGGCGAGGATCGGTCGCTTCCGCGATCAGGCGGGTGAAGCCGCCGAGATCGCCGTTGCCGGCGGCGATCGAGGTGGCCACCATGCGCTCGCGGGTCGCGACGTCGAACGCGATCGGGTGCCCGGCAGCCTCGCCGATCGCCGACAGCAGGAGTCTCTGACTTCTTCCGTTGCCTTCTCGGAACGGGTGAATGATGTTGAGATCGTTGAGCAACTCGGCAGCGCGGGCGACGAAGGCCGGCCGGTCGAGATCCATCAGCGCGCGGCCGTTGTCGATCGCCCTGAAGGCGACGCCTGCCATGGGGGCGATCATGGCTGGGCTGGCGAAGGTGGTGAACTGCGTGTTCGCGCCTGCATCTGCCCAGTCGGCCTTCTGGATGCCGATCGTGCGGGGCCGGCCGGCCCATTCGTAGACCGAGCTGAACAGCCGGTGATGAATATCCTTCAGCGTGTCGAAGGTGAAGGGCGGCTGCGGCAGGTTATTTTGCAGCTTGGCGTAGGCAAAGGCTGCACGCTCGTCCTGAGCGCGCTCGAGCGCCTCGGGATCGCGAAGGCTGAGCTTGTTCTTGAGAGTCTGCGAGCCTGGGTAGAGATAGGGATCAGCGTCCGGGGGCATGCAGGGCGTCAATACGGGCGGTTGCCGTATCGTCGTCGATGAGCCCCTGGGCCCATTCGTTCATGATTGCCTGAGCTTCCGGACCGACATCACCGCCCTCGATGCGCGCGGAGGCGATGCCGGCGCGGACTGCGTCAGCGCGGCGGAGTTTTTCTTCCTGGGAAGTGGTCTGGGAAGATCGCTTTGTGAGGGTGCTCATGGTCGTTTCTCTGAGTTGAAGCGATCGGTGCGGACGGTCAGGAGAGCTGACACGCCCGCAGCCGTTACCTGTTATTCGGCAGGATTGGGCCGGGCGGCTGTACGCGCTTCCCGGAGCCGCATGATTTCCCGGTGGTTCCACCAGTAGGCGAGCCAGCCGAGGCCCATCAAAAAGAATGGTGCCGCTAAGCCATACACTTGGATCGAAGTCATGGTTCAAGGTCTCCCAGCATTTTCCGGGCTATGAAGTGCAGCACCCCGGCGGCTATCAACCACGCCATTCCGAATTCCCACCAGTATGGGGATTTCGGCGCGGTGATGCCATAGAGGTCTGAGGCTGCCGGGGCCACGACGCTCGTTATCATGGCCGCGACGGCGACGTTGTTGAGCGCCGAAGCCGTCAGTTTGGCCAGTTCGTTCGCCACCAGCTTCTTTTTTGCGGCTGGA
>CAXSEE010000321.1:0-3291 GCA_964235615.1 uncultured Acetobacteraceae bacterium
GCGCGAGGATGTCGACGCGCTGCATGCCTACCTGATGTCGCTGCCGCCGGTGCATGCGCCGCGCCTGCCGATCTCGTTGAGCTTCCCGTTCAACATCCGCCTCAGCCTGCTCGGCTGGCGGATCATGTTCTTCAGGGCGAACGCCTACAAGAGCGACGACGGCAAGTCGGCGGAGTGGAATCGCGGCGCCTATCTCGTCGAGGGCCCGGGCCATTGCGGCGAGTGCCATTCGCCACGCAACCCGCTCGGCGGCGTGATCAACAGCCGCAGCCTGGCCGGCGGCCGGATCGACAGCTTCCTCGCCCCCAACATCTCGTCGGATCAGCGCTGGGGCATCGGCAACTGGAGCGAGGACGAGATCTTCACCTTCCTCAAGACCGGCGCCATCGCCAAGGGCGTGGTGTTCGGGCCGATGATCGACGTCGTGCACGAGAGCATGGCGAAGATGACCGACGACGACGTGCATGCCATCGCCTTCTATCTCAAGCGGACGCCGGCGCGGGTGGACAAGCCGACCGGGATCCTGGCCGACGCGCCGGCGAAGCTGTCGCTCGCGCGCGGCGAGACGATCTACGCGGCGAACTGCGCGCAATGCCATCAGGCCAACGGCATGGGCGTCAAGCACGCGATCCCGAACCTCGCCGGCAACGACGCGATCCGCGCGCATGATCCGGCCAACGCGATCACGGCGATGCTGGCCGGCCTCGAAGGCCAGGGCACGTACGGCGCCATGCCTCGCTTCGGCGGGGCGCTGAGCGACCAGGACATCGCCGACGTCTCCAACTATGTCCGCACCGCCTGGAACAACGCGGCCCCGGTGAACACCTCCCCGGCCACCGTCCGCGAGTTGCGCGCCACGGCACCCGTCGGCGTCGGCGGCAGCATCGCCGCGCGCAGCTTCGGCTGCCCCAAGATCGGCGACGGCACCGTCCCGGGCACGCTCGCCACCGAGCAGGATGTCGATCTGCTCGCGACCGCGGACCGCAGCAACCTGCAGAACGGCATCACCAGCGTCATCGCGCAGGTGAAGAAGGACAACCCCGACGCCGCCGCCAGCGACGTGGTGACGGCGCTGAACGCTGCCTATTGCCCGGTGGTCGCCACCCGGTCCGACCTCACCATCGCCCAGAAGCACGAGGCGCTGATTGCCTTTTCCGACACCGCCGGACAGCAGTTCTCGCGCAGCAGCCCGGCGGATGTCTCCCACGTGCTGGTCAGCGCGCAGCTTACTCCCGACGTGGTGGCGCAGCTCAACCAGGCGGCGGCCTCGGCCGGCTTGACGCCGAGCGCCTTCATCGCCAGGCAGCTCTCCAGTGGCGGAAAGGCGACCGGCGCCGGCAAGTAGAACCTGCGAAAGCTCTCGACAAGGAAGCCCTATTTAGATATCTTAATGATATCTTGAGGAGATGGGGCTATGCAGGTGCAGTTGACACGCTGGGGCAACAGCCTCGGGATGCGCATTCCCAAGGATCTTGCATCCCGCTTCGGCTTGAGCGACGGGGCTCAGGTCGAGGTGGAAGCCGAAGGCGACAAGATCGTGATCTCGGTGCATCGGCCGCGCTATCGACTGGCTGAGCTGGTGGCCGGCATGACCCCCGAGACCGCGCATGAAGCTTTCGATTGGGGCGGCGACGCCGGACGCGAAGCGGTTGAATGAGGCGGCCTACGTTCCTCAGGCCGGCGATCTCGTCTGGATCGATTTCAATCCGCGCACCGGACGCGAGCAGAGCGGGCGGCGTCCTGCCCTGATCGTGTCGCCGGCCCTGTTCTGGCAGGCTTCGCGCTTCGCCATCGTCTGCCCGATCACCTCGAAAGTCCGTCCGTTCGGATCGAGCGTCGTGTTGCCGGAAGGCCTGCCGATCAGCGGCGAGATCCTGACCAGCCATGTCCGAAGCATCGACACGCTGGCCCGTCCCATCGCGCCGGTCGGCGCGTCGCTCCCCGCGGCGATCCTTGCAGAAGTGCGCGGCAAGCTGGCAGCCTTGATCGGGATCGACGGCCCCTAGCCAGGAGCAGCCCATCATGGACAGCCTGCCGGTGATCGACATCTCTCCGTTGCGCTCGCCGGATCTCACCGAGCGCCGCGCGGTGGCGGCCTTGCTGGGCCACGCCTGTCGCGAGGTCGGCTTCTTCTACATCACCGGACACGGCATCTCCGACGAGACGGTCGCCGCGGCGTTCGACGCCTCCAGGGAATTCTTCGACCTCGACCTCGAAATCAAGCGCGGCATGGCCATGAGCCGGGTCGGCGGCAATCGCGGCTATGTCGAGATCGGGCATGAACGGCTCGACCTCGCCGCCCCCGCCGACCGCAAGGAGAGCTTCAACATCGGCCTGGAGTTCGCGGCCGATGATCCCGAGGCGGCCAGGCCGTTCCGTGGGATCAATGCCTGGCCCGACCTGCCCGGCTGGCGCGCGTTCATGCTGGAGTATTACCGGTCCTGCCTGTCGCTCGGCTGCCTGATCCACCAGGGCTTCAGCCTGGATCTCGGATTGCCGGAGCTGTTCTTCGAGGACAAGCTCGACGCCCCGATCGCGACCCTGCGCCTGCTCCGCTATCCCGCCACACCCGGCGCCGATCCGGATGCTCCGGGAGCCGGGGCGCATACCGACTACGGCAACCTGACCATCCTGGCCACAGATGGCGTGGCCGGGCTGCAGGTCCGCCGGCGTGACGGCGTTTGGCTGGACGCGCCGCACATCCCCGGCAGCTTCGTCTGCAACATCGGCGACTGCCTGATGCGCTGGAGCAACGACATCTATGTCTCGACCCCGCATCGTGTCGCAGTGCCGGTGCGGGAGCGCCATTCGATCGCTTTCTTTCTCGATCCCAATCCGGAGGCGCCGGTCGTGCCGGTGGTGCTGACGCAGGGGCAGGCAGCAAAATATCCGCCGACTACCGGAGGCGAGTTCCTGCAGTCCCGGCTCGATCCGACCTATAGCCACATCACCAAACAGGGCTAGTACATCGACTCCACGAGACGTTACGACTCAGGTTGCTTGTGCAAAACGTCATCTCGGCGCAGATAACCCTTGGCCATGGAAGTCTTTCTTTGGAAACGCTTTACTAGATAGGGGAGCCTTGGCTTGAGGTGTCTGAGGTTGAGATCAAGGCGCAGCAGAGGCAGGTCATGGCTGCAACCGATCGTGAGCACTTCATCTAATGACTTATAGTGAGGCATCGAGCGCGAAAAATGTCGGCACTGAAAGATATTGAAGCAATCAAGGTTGCTTATGAAACTGTCCTCGAAGCCAACAAACTCTCATCACAAGAACTTCTACAATACCAGA
>CAXSEE010000322.1:0-3285 GCA_964235615.1 uncultured Acetobacteraceae bacterium
CGTCGGGATGCACGGCCGCGACGATCTGGGCGGGCGCAATGCCCTCGCGACCAAGCGCCGGATCGAGGCCGAAGGCGCGGGCAAAAGCCTCGTCAACCGTAAAGCGATCGGTTGGCAGGTCCCAGTGCCAGGTGCCGATGATCGCGCCAGCCGCCAGGGCAAGCTGAACACGCTCCGCATTGTCACGCGCGAGTGCTTCGCTGGCGCGCAGCCGGTCCTCTGCAACGCGCCGTGCCGTGACGTCGCTGAAAAAGATCGCGATCTGCCGCTCGACAGGGTCGCCGACCCGGACGGCACGAACGTCGAACCAGCGCTCGAACCCCTTTGCGTAGCTCTCGAAGTTGGCCGGCTCGCCGGTTTTCGCGACCCGTCCATAGGTGTCGAACCAGAACTGCTCCAGGTCTGGAGCGAACTCCGTGACCCACTTGCCGCGCAGATTGACGCCGGCCTGACGCTCGAAGGCCGGATTGGCCTCGACGAAGCAGTAGTCCACTGGGTGGTCATGAGCATCGAACTTGACCTGAACGATTGCGAAGGCAGTTTCGATCGTGTCGAGGATCGCTCTAAAGCGCTCCTCGCCCGCGCGCAGGGCAGCTTCTGCGACGTGCGTCGCCGTGATGTCACGCGACACCGAGAGCAACTTCTCCGGCCGGCCATCCGTGCCGAAGATCGGCGTGACCCGCACGTCCCACCACTTGGCCGTGCCGGCCATGGTGTCGGCCAGACCACGAAATTGCCCGATACCGCCAGCCTGTGCGGCCGCCACGGCGGCCTTGGCGTCCTTATTTCCCTGGCCGTGCCAGAAGTCCGGCCACGGACAGCCGCGAATCGCGCTGAAGTCGCTCACCTCCATCACTTGCTGCCCCCCCTCGCTCATGAACGTGAGCTTGGCGTCGAGGTCGAGCACCTTGATGCAGTCGCTGGAGGAGGCCAGCACGCTGCGCATGAACTCGGCGTCGGCCCGGTTCTCCTCGGCAACCTGGTGTTGCTCGGTCCGGTCGCGCAGGACCTTGACGAAGCCTTGGAGAGCGCCGGCCTCATCCCTCAGAGGCATCATCTCGCCATTGGCCCAGAAGCGACTGCCGTCCTTGCGTTGGTGCCAGCGCTCATCGATCCCGCGCCCCTCGCGCTTCGCTGCAATCATCTCGCGTTCCGGGATTCCAGCCTGTCGGTCCTCCTCGGTGAAGAACCGGGTTGCCGACTGGCCCAGCATTTCTGCTTCGGTCCAGCCGAGGATACGGCGGGCGCCCTCGTTCCACTCCACAATGAGACCGTCGAGATCGAGCTTGACGAAGGCGTAGTCTACCGCGCTTTCCAAGATTATGCGGTATCGGTCCTCTCCGGCCTGCGCCCGCTGCTCGGCAGCTGCGAGCTGACGCCTCAGCTGCTCGACCTCGGTTTCGGTGGAAATCTCTTGGGCGGAACCGAAAGCCATGTCAGCGCTCATCGATAACCTTTTCAGACGCCGTTTTGGCACGTCGGCGTGAAGATGCGTTCTCCTTCTCCTCCAACAAGCGAAGGCTCGTACGGACTACCTCGCTGGCACTGCCATAGCGGCCGGAACTCACCTTTTGAGCCACGAAGTCTGCTAGCTCGGTGGTCAGGGAGACGCTGAGGGACACGCGCTTGGGCATGGCCAACGTATGTCACGAGGGAATAGTGAGTGGTAGTCTGTCGCACAGGAAGCCCGGCTAGATGCAGCTCGTATGACTGCTTTGCGTCGACTCCGGTCGTTTGAGTGGCTGACATGCCGACGTCTGCTTCCTCGCATCCACCTCTCCATAGCCGACCGTCCGCTTTCGGCCCATTAGAACGTGAAACCAACCAGACCTCGAAGGATGCGAAAAGCCTGCGGCGTTTGATACAAACCTCGGCCAGAACAAACATTAGGAGGTACATTCGCACACAACTACAAGTATAACTCACCAAAACCCCATTGCGGGAGCAGGAAAGTCCGCCTCAGCTCCGGTTCTACAGCACCGCCAGCTTTGCGGCCCCGCTCCGCCGAGCGTCCAGCTTGGCTGTATACCGCGCGACCATGGTGGGCGTCGTCCAGCCGCCCGCCTGCATGACCGCCGGCAGCTCCACCCCGTGGCGGACTTGGTCCTACGCCGCTCCCACCCGGCTGCTATGCCCGCTGACTCGTGCCACGGCCTCCGGCCCATCCCCGGCCGCCGCCATCTGCTTGAACACGCGAGCGATGTCCCCCGGGTCGAGCGGTCCACCAACCGCGCCACCCTTTCCCACCGCCCGGAACAGAGCCCCGTAGGTATGCCTGGCCGCATCCAGCCAGTCCCGCAAGGCGCGCATGGTGTCGGCGGCTAGATACCGCATCGTGCCCCGGCCCTCCGCGTCCGTCTTGGATCGGCGTAGGGTCAACGTGCCGTCGCCATGCGGCGCTTCCTCCACGTCCCGGCGCTGCAATGCCACCAGCTCGGACCGGCGGCACAGGCTGTCATACGCCACGGCCAACAGCGCACGGTTGCGCAGGGCGCGCGGGCCGTCCCCGGCCGCGGCCAGCATGGTCTCAACTCGGTCACGGGTGAGGGGGGCCGCCTGGGCCTGGCACGCCCCTTGGCACGGTACAGCCGCTTCAGCGCCAGGCACGGCGTTGTCCCCGCACGGGTTGGGCAGCCGGGCCGCGCGATGGCAGGCGGCGATGCTGGCGACATATCGCCGCACGGTCGCGGGCGTCTTCACGTCACCCATGGCATCGACGAAGGCAGCGATAGTATCAGGCTCGGCAGGCAGGGAGGCGAGCCCGGCTGCGGCGCACCAGCCGGTGAAGACCGCGGTGTCTGCACGGAGAGCGCGCTCAGTGTTCGCGGCGTAGGCGCCGCGGGCAGCATGGGCATGCTGGGCGAGGGCGGTTGCAATTGCGTCGTCTGACAGCGCCCGCGTCGCGATTTGGTGCCCCGGGACCGGGCTGCCATCCGCGCTCGCAGAATTTGGCGGCAGGGCAGGGGGCAAGTTGCCGGAGCAAGGAACGGCAGGCGTGCCGGGCGACCCGGCGTCCCGGCCATCAGGGGTCATCGCCGGCCTCCGCCAGGTAATAGGCCGGTCGCAGGATGCGCACGCCACGCCTGGGATGCAGCACCAGCAGGTCGGCGTCGCCGCTGACGATCGCTCCGGCTCCGGCGGCGAGGGCGAGCTCCAGGTATTTGTTGTCCTTGGCGTCTCGGCAGTCCGCGACCGGTTCGGCCGGACTGAACCACGCGGCTCTATCCCTTAGTGTCGCTCCGGGATCATGTTGAGTCGGATGAGTCGGTTGTGATTCACTGAAGG
>CAXSEE010000323.1:0-3283 GCA_964235615.1 uncultured Acetobacteraceae bacterium
AACTCCGTCGCTCTCGGCGGCGGAGTTGTGGTCCGGTAGCAGCGGAATCGAATTCTAGCCTAGCTCGGCTGCCGCTTCCGACCCAAAGCGGACCTACGGGGTGCCTGGCTTCGCCCATTCCATAATGTGGAAGTAAGGAACGCGGCGGTAGCGATCAGCCTTCGTGGGGTCGCCATTGATGGGCGAGGGTTCCGCGAAGTGGGTCAGCTTCAATCCGGGCGAGAGCAGCAGCGTCATGTAGGTGGCAAAAGGCCGGTGCCAGTTCTGGATGCGGATACCGCGCCAACTGACCCAGATCGCCCGCTCCTCTAGGTAGTGGTCGATGCAGAAGCGCGGCTCGCCGGCGGGGTCCGCTGCCCAGCTGGCCGGCATGCCCGCCGTGTTGAAGCTGTTGAGGTTGGCGATGAGCAGGGTGCCCCGGGACGGAGCACCGAAACCATCCGATCGAGCGCCTTGCTAAGGTCCGCGATGTCGATCAGCGTGAGATAGCTCACCATCAGGTCGTAGCGTCCTGGCTGCTCGTCGAGCGCATACGGCTCACCACCGGACCCCTTTGGCTGGCTTGCCTTGAAGGTTATAACCTCGTCTCGAAGCAGGTGAGCATCCTTGACGGTTTTATCGCGGAACAACGTCCGGGTCAGCGGCACAGGCGAGCGGGCGATGATGTTCGCTCACGGCTTCGGTTGCGACCAGGCCATGTGGCGGTTGGTGGCACCCTCGTTCACGGACCGATTCCGAGTTGTCACGTTTGACCATGTTGGCTCAGGCGCCTCCGATCTTGCCGCCTATGATCCGGCCCGATACACTCAGCTTGCAGCCTATGCTGACGACATTGTCGAGATCGGCCGGGAGTTGGCGTTTCGGGATGCGGTGTTCGTCGGCCATTCGGTCGCAGCCATGATGGGCGTGCTGGCGTCCGTCCGCACCCCCGAACTGTTTGACAAGCTCGTGCTGGTCGGACCGTCGCCGCGCTACATCGACGATGGCGACTACCGGGGTGGCTTCGACCGCGAGCAGATCGAGGATCTCCTGGACGTGCTGGCCGACAACCATATGGGATGGTCCGCGACCATGGCGCCGGTGATCATGGGCAATCCCGACCGCCCGGAACTCGCCCAGGAACTGACCGAAAGCTTCTGCCGCACCGATCCCGCGATCGCTCGGGTCTTCGCGCGTACTACCTTCACAGCAGATAATCGTGCCGACCTCGCTTGCGTCCGCATCCCGACGCTGATCCTCCAGTGCAGCGACGACATCATCGCGCCCACGCAGGTCGGGGACTATGTGCACGCGCAGATCGCCGGGAGCGAACTGGTGCGCCTCCGTGCGACCGGGCACTGCCCGAACCTCAGCTCCCCGCAAGAAATTATCGAGGCGATCCGGGCCTTTGTCTGAGGCAGTCGCGCGCCCGGAAGAGGATCCGATCGAGGATCTCGACGACCTGTATGAGAACGCGCCCTGCGGTTACATCTCGCTTCGCGTCGACGGCCGCATCTTCAAGACCAATGCCACTTTCGCCAGGTGGCTCGGTTTCCCCGGCGCGGAGCTGATCGGGAAACGCTTTCATGAACTGCTGGGTCTCGCGGGCCGCATGTATTGGGAGATGCACGTCATCCCCGGCGTGGCATTGCGCGATCATGTCAACGAGGTGGCGCTCGACCTGGTCACGCACTCCGGGCAACGCACGGCGATGCTGATCAACGCGGTGGCGAGACGGGGGCCGGACGGTCGCCATCTGTTCACGCGCCTGACCTTGTTCAACGCGACCGAGCGCCGGAGCTACGAGCGCGAGCTGAAGACGCTGCACGCGCAACTGGAAGCAAGTCTCCTGGACGAGCGGGCAGCCTCGGCGCTGAGGGAGCAGTTCATCGCGGTGTTGGGCCACGATCTGCGCAATCCGCTGTCGGGGATTGGCGGCGGGGTCGAGCTGATGATGCGGCGGGGACTTCCAGACGAGAGACGTGCGCTCGTCGGCGCAATGGTGCTTGCCAGCGTGAGACGGATGGCCGGCCTGATCGACGACGTGATGGACTTCGCGCGCGGCCGCCTGGGAAGCGGCCTGACGCTCGACCGGAACGCGGACGAGCCGCTGGAGCCGGTGCTGCGGCAGGTCGTGGCCGAACTGCACACCGCCATGCCGGACCGAAACGTCAGCGTCGCGATCGACCTTGGCGAACCGGTGGACTGCGACCGCCGGCGCATCGCGCAGATGATCTCGAACCTGCTGGGCAACGCGCTCACCCACGGTGACCCTTCTGATCCGGTGCGGCTAGAGGCAGCCACCCGCGACGGATGGCTACACATCTCGCTCGCCAACAGCGGGACGCCCATACCGCCAGCACTGATGGACACCATCTTCGAGCCCTTTGCGCGAGGAAAGCACCGGCCGAGCCAGGAGGGGCTTGGATTGGGCCTCTATATCTCGCACCAGATCGCGGTCGCGCATGGCGGGACGCTCGAGGTGGTGTCGACCGGGGTTGAAACGCGGTTCACCTTCAGGATGAGGCTGGCCCCGCCGCCGCAGGCATGACGAGGCCCCGTGTGAGCCAGGTCCCAGGATAGTCGGATGGTCGGTGCGCCCGGCTACGGGACCTGTACCGGCGGGATCGTGGCGCCGTGGAGATCCGAGGCTTCGTTCCGCCGACAGACCGCGCCGATGGCACGCTGGAGATTGGCCATGCTAAACGGCTTGGCGATGACCGGAACCCCGGGATAGAGATCGTCCAACCCGTTGCGCCCGTATCCTGTGGCAAATATCAGCGGGATACCCCGCGCGGTCAGCAGGTTGGCGATCGGGAAGGATTTAACGCCGGCAAGATTGACGTCGAGAATCCCCAGGTCAAGGATCTCGCTGGAGGCCATTTCCATCCCGGCTTCCAACCGCGCGGCTGGCCCGACCGGCAGATGGCCTAGATCCTGGAGCATATCCTCCATGAGCATGGCGACCATCATCTCGTCCTCGACGACAAGGATCCTCAGGGCGGGGCTCATGCGGGAGGATCGGTGACGGGAAGCGCAGCCTCGATCGTGCAGACTACGCCTTCGAGCTGGTAGTCGATCCGTACCGGCCCGTTCAGTTCGGCCGCCAGTCCGCGTTCTATGAGTCGCGAGCCGAAACCCTTGTAGGTGGACGGCGTCACCGCCGGGCCGCCCCGTTCCGTCCAGATCAGCCGCAGCGTCGGATTGTCGTCCGGCCTGGCGACCGTCCAGCGGATGTCGACAGTCCCGGAGAGGTTGGAAAGGGCACCGTACTTGGCGGCGTTTGTGGCGAGCTCGTGGACAG
>CAXSEE010000324.1:0-1062 GCA_964235615.1 uncultured Acetobacteraceae bacterium
TGGCCGGCTCTCCCGAGGTAGTCTCCAGCGCCGTTGTCCTGCTGGTCGAGGACGAGCCGCACGTGCGCATGGTCGTCGCCGACGTGCTCACCGATCGCGGCTACGGCGTGCTGGAAGCCGGCGACGGCCATTCCGGGCTGCGTATCCTGGAGTCCACCAGCCGGGTCGACCTACTGGTCACCGACATCGGCCTCCCCGGCGGCATGAACGGCCGGCAGCTCGCCGAGGCGGCGCAGCAGGGACATCCGAGCCTCAAGGTGCTGTTCATCACCGGCTATGCCAACGGCGTGGCCGTGAGCAATCCGCAGGACCAGAGCATGCAGGTCATCACCAAGCCGTTCGCGATGGAGGCGCTGGTGACCAAGGTGCAGACCATCCTCGCCAGTTGACCCAGGTCTGATCAGTTAATTCACGCTGGCATGAATGCGGCCATGGCACCGCCTTCAAGACACGCTGGATGAACGATGCGGTCTATCAGCTCGCCTGCTTCATGATCATGCGCGAGCCGAAAGTCTGGCGCCGGAGCCACACCCGGCATCACACCGACACCATCATCGTCGGGCGCGACCCGGAGATCGCCGTGCAGCGACCGCCCCATTTGCTCGGCCTGCTGCTCGACCTGTTCGCGTTGAAGAGCAGCGCCGGAGCGCTTCGCAAGCTGGTGATCCATGCCGGCGGCCGGCTCACGGCGGAGGAAGCGACCTTCATTCCGCAAGGCGACCGGCCAGGGGTGTTCGCGATCGCGCGCCTCTATCTTGCGATCCTGGCGGTGGTCGCCGCCCTGTCGATCGGGCTGCATAGCTGGATCCCGGCCATGCTGGTCGGGCTGCCGACCCTGTATGGCGCCTGGCTGTCGTTGGTGTTCGGCGTCACCCAGCACGCCGGGCTCTCGGAGGATGTGCTCGACCACCGGTTGAACAGCCGCACGGTGATGATGAACCCGGTCTCGCGCTTCCTCTACTGGAACATGAACTATCATGTGGAGCACCACATATTTCCGATGGTGCCGTATCACGCGCTGCCCGCCCTGCACGAGGCGGTCAAGGCGGAATGCCCGGCACC
>CAXSEE010000324.1:1162-3274 GCA_964235615.1 uncultured Acetobacteraceae bacterium
CCGGCACCAAGGCCCGCTGTCGCTGCCTGAACATGCAGCCACCTGAACATATAGGTTGAACCGGGTGGAATCCGTTGCCTTATCCGATTGCGCGAGACGCGATTGGAAAGCAACTTGGGCTCCATGTTCAGACGCCGTGTCGAGGTCAGTCCCGAGATCATGCTCCAGCGCTACCGCGCCGGCCTGTTTCCGATGGCCGAAACCAGGGACGCGCGCGACCTGTTCTGGCTCGATCCGGAACGGCGCGGGGTGTTGCCGCTGGACGGCTTCCATCTGCCGCGCCGCCTGCGCCGGACCGCCTTGTCCGACGAGTACGAGGTGGCCGTCGACACCCGGTTCGAGGCGGTGATCGACGGCTGCGCGGCACCGTCCCCCGGCCGAGAGGAGAGCTGGATCAACCGCGAGATCCGCGCGCTGTTCGTAGCACTGCACCAGCAGGGCCACGCCCACAGCGTCGAGTGCCTCCACGGGGGGATGCTCTGCGGCGGACTCTATGGCCTGGTGATCGGCGGCGTCTTCTTTGGCGAGAGCATGTTCAGCCGTCGTCGGGATGCTTCCAAGGTGGCGCTCGTGCATCTGGTCGCGCGCCTGCGCCGTGGCGGCTTCACCCTGCTGGACACCCAGTTCATCACCGAGCATCTGGCCCAGTTCGGCGCGCTGGAGATCCCCCGCGCGCGCTATCTCGACCTGCTCGGCGCGGCCGCGTCGCTGGCGGCGCGCTGGAACTGCGACGGCGAGATCCGGGACGAGATCAAGCGTATGGCATCGGGTCAGGCGTTGACACCCGGATGACACCGGCACCACTTCCCGGACATCCGTATATCGAGGCCCAGACCATGCGCCGCTGCCGATCCGCCTATGCCGCCTTTGCCTGTGCTCCCCTGGCTTGCGTTCCTCTGGCTTGTGTTCTCCTGGCGGCATCGCCTTTGCGTGCCCAATCGCCGGACCACCCGCCCTTCATGCCAACGCGTGATGTCAGCGTGGTCTACGACGTCCAACCCGAGGGGGCGCCGAGTCCGCAACGCATCACGGTGTCGTTCACCGGCGATGGCCGGATGATGCGTATCGACGCGCCGGGCGGGCAGGGCAGCACCATCCTCGATCGCGACAAGAAGCTGATGACGATCGTCATCAACGGCGCCAAGGTCTTTATGCAGGTGCCGGAGCGCGAGGAACTGCGCAGCCCGTTCCTGCTCGACGGGAGCATGAAGTTCGCGGCCACCGGCAAGGGACACGTCGCCGGCCTGGACTGCGCGACATGGTCGATCACCGCTTCCTCCGGGAACGCCACCGCCTGCGTCACGGCGGACGGCGTGGTGCTGAGCCAGTCGGGCGTCGACGCCCAGGGCGTGCGTGGCCACATCATGGCGGAGCGCGTCACCTACGCCCCGCTTGTTGCGTCGTCGTTCCAGCCCCCTGCCGACTATAAGCGGGTGGCGCATCCGGAAGGGCCCGCTCCGTACGCGCGCAGCGTGGATGGTCCTCCGACAGGACCGATGACCGGCCCCATGGATCCCGCGGGCCATTGATCGGCGAAGGAATATGAGGACGTATTGCCTTCGACACTCTTTGCAATCATACGGCCGCTTCGTCGCCGTTAAATAGCCATCGAGCTCTAGCCATATAATAGCGTGCGACCGATCACCATATCGGTCATCGCGACGTTCTCGGTGGCAGCTTACAGGCGCCGGCGGAATTGTCGAATGAGGAAGGTGGATTAAGTCATGCGCAACAGAATGCGTGTTCTCCTGGCTATGCCGTTACTGGCTGCCGGCCTTGCCGTCGCCAGCGCGCCACCGGCAGAAGCACAGTACCGCCATGGCTATGGCTACCGCGGCGGTTATGGCGGCTACCACGGCGGTTACGGAAGGGGTTACGGTTATCGTGGTCGGGGCTTCGGTCTCGGTGGCGCGCTGATCGGTGGACTGGCCGCGGGAGCCGTGATCGGGGCGCTCGGATCCCGTTACGCCTATCCGCCGCCGGTGGTCTATGCACCGCCTGCGATCGTCTATGCGCCGCCGCCGGTGGTCTACGCTGCCCCGGCTCCCGGCTATTATCCCGGCTATGGCTACTGAGCCGTTCTAGTCTCGTCTGGATAGCAGGCTGGCCAGG
>CAXSEE010000325.1:0-3263 GCA_964235615.1 uncultured Acetobacteraceae bacterium
GTGGTGATGGAAGCCATGGCCAGCGGCCTGTCCTGCGTCGCCTTTGCCGGCAGCGGCGGCATTCCCGAGCTGATCGAACGGCACGGCATGGGTGCGGTGGTGCCGCTCGGCGATGTCGCGGCGATGGCCAGTCAGGCGCTCGCCTTCGCGCAAGCCACCCACGACCAGGTGCCTGCCAGCCGCGCCGCCGCCGGTCGTGCCGCGGCGGCCCGCTTCGGCTTCGACCGCTACGTCGCCGGGCTGCTGGGTCTGGCGCAGCCCGGCCTCGCCCGCATCTCGGTGGTGGTGCCCTCGTTCAACTATGCACGCTACATGAAGCAGCGCCTGGCCTCGGTGTTCGCCCAGAATCATCCGGTGCTGGAGATCATCGTGCTCGACGACGCCTCCAGCGACGACAGCGTCGAGGTCGCGAAATCCGCAGCCCTGGAGTGGGACCGGCATATCCGGGTGGTCGCCTCGACCGCCAACTCCGGCTCGGTGTTCCGCCAGTGGCAGCGGGCCGCCAACGAGGCACGCGGCGACTGGATCTGGATCGCCGAAGCCGACGACGCCGCCGACCCACGCCTGCTCGACCGTCTGGTCCAGGCGCTGGACGGCGCCGAGGGCGCGGTGATGGCGTTCTGCGACGCGAGCTCCATCGACAGCGACGGCGCGCTGGTGGCCGACAGCTACAAGCCCTATTACGCCACCACCGCCGGCAGCCTGCTCGACCAGGACGGGCTGCATGACGGGGCGGACTTCATCCAGTCCTGCCTCAGCGAGCGCAACCTGATCCTGAATGCCAGCGGCGTGCTGTTCAATCGTGCAGCACTCAAGGCGGCGCTGGCACGCTGCGGCGATGCGCTGTTCGCTTTCCGCATGGCCGGCGACTGGCGTCTCTACATCGAAATGCTGCGCGCGCCCGGGGCGCGCATCGCCTATGTCGCCGAGCCGCTCAACATCCATCGCCGGCACGGCTCGTCGGCCACGCACCGCCTGGCCGGCCAGAAGCATCTCGGCGAGGTGGCCCGCATCCATCGCCTGGTCGGAACCGGGCCGAAGCTGCTGGATGCCGACCGGATGCGCCAGCGTGCCTATCGCGACCAACTCGCCCGCCAGTTCGGGCTACGTCTCGCCGGGGAGTAGGGCGCGAAACCTCGGCACCCCACCGACCGGCTCGCTCCACATCGCCAGCGGCCGTACCCAGTAGCTGCCTTGGGCTGTTCCTGGAAGTTCGCTCCGGTAGGTAACCAGCCACTCCTCGGTCTCGCTATGCCGCCCGACGCAGATCAGCGTGTAGAGCCCGCCCTTGTAGTGGCGGTAGAGCCCGGCTTCCGGCAGGTCTGGTGCCTCCGCTACCTCTGGTGGATCTGGCATCACTCGTCTCCCCTGTGTATCGAGGTCCCATCACGCCCGGGGGGGACACCATGACCCGATATCGCTTGTTCCTTCTTGCCGGCGCCACCCTTCTCCTGGGTGTGCCCGCCCCGCTCTTGGGTGTACCTGCCTGGGCTGCGTCGCCTCGTCATGGTCGCCACGCGCTTCCGGAGCACGGCTCGCCGGTGATCCTGAGCCGGCAGTCGGGCACCGCCCAGGATCACGCGGCCCGCATGCTTAATGCCGAGGATATGCAGGACGCCACGAGGCATGGCGAGACACCGCTGGTCCTGGTCGGCTCGGCGCCGCTGTCCAGTGCAGCCCGCCACGGCGACAGCGCGCTGTTCGTGCAGTTGCAGTCGGCGCGGCTGTGCGGTTCCGCCGGATGCTCGACCTCGGTGTATCTGCGGCATGACCGTGCCTGGAGGAAACTGCTGGACAGCGTCTCGGGTCCGATCCGGGTGATGAAGGAGAGCCACGGCGGCATGTACGACCTGATGGTCGGCAGGAACGACCGCTGGATCTGGGATGGCCATGTCTATCAGGACAGCCTTGCCGCGCCGTCGCTCGGCAATCTCAAGCGCTCGGTCGAGCAGCATCGCGCGGCAGTGCGCCGGCAGAAAGACAAGAGCCTTTAACAAGACGAGAGTGCATGGTGAAGGTCGATCTCTTCATTCTCCAGCTGGCGATAGCTGGCGATCATCTTCTTACCCGGTATCATCTGGGCTGGCCTGGACGCCGGCTTTGCTGCCAGGATCAAGCCATCCGAGCCCCGGTTTCTGCTGCGGGTCTTCGCTCATTGCCAAGCGTCCGCCGCCCCCGGTGGCGATACGCCCTGCCTCGTCTGCCTCCGCCACTTCTGCAATGCCGAAGCCGCCGACTGGGTCGAAGTAATATCAACGGTTTCAGGGATTGACCGTTTGCGCCCGATCCCTGGTCGAGATCAGGATCATGCGTTCTGGTTGAGCGACACCGGCTGATCCGACCCAGACGCAGGTTCGTGCTCGTGATATAAGTTGCCGGATTGGAGCGGGTGGAGGGAATCGAACCCTCGTATGCAGCTTGGGAAGCTGCCGTTCTACCATTGAACTACACCCGCGGGCGACCCGAAGGCTTTTATAGAAGCGGGCGCGGTGCCGCGCAATCGGAGCACACACATATCCAGGCAGGCACGGTTGACGCCGCCGCCGCACAGCGCCTACGAATGCCACCACAGGCACCGGTGCACCCCAGGCAGCGACACCCGTGGGGGCCTGTCCTGTGACCGGTAATCAGCCCATACGGGAACACGACCGGGAAGCTATGATGAGCAACTCCTCCTACCGTACCGCTACACGCCTGGTGCATTCCGGCCACGAGCGCACCCCGCACGGCGAGACCAGCGAGGCGATGTTCCTCACGTCCGGCTTCGTCTATGACAGCGCCGAGCAGGCCGAGGCCACCTTCAAGGGAGAGGCCTCGCACTACCAGTACAGCCGCTTCGGCAATCCGACCGTGACCGCGCTCGAGGCGCGCCTGGCCGACCTCGAGGGCGCCGAGGCCTGCCGTGCCACCGCGTCCGGCATGGCTGCGGTCAATGCCGCCATGCTCAGCCATCTCAAGACCGGTGACCGCGTGGTCGCCTCGCGGGCGCTGTTCGGTTCCTGCTCCTGGATCGTCTCGACCCTGCTGCCGCGCTACGGCATCGAGAGCGTGTTCGTCGATGGCGCCGATCTCGGCCAGTGGCGCGAGGCCCTCTCCGTGCCGACCGCCCTGGTATTGCTGGAGACGCCCTCCAACCCGATGCTCGAGATCGTCGACATGCGCGCGGTGGCCGACCTCGCCCACGCCGCCGGCGCCATCGTCGTGGTCGACAACGTGTTCGCGACCCCGCTGCTGCAGAAGCCGCTGGAGTTCGGCGCCGACGT
>CAXSEE010000326.1:0-3225 GCA_964235615.1 uncultured Acetobacteraceae bacterium
TGCCAGCGCGCACCTTCGGGCAGGCCGGCAGCAGCGGCTTGCGTGTCTCCACCATCACCGCGCACATGCGCGCGATCGCCAGCGTGTTGTCGCAGGCTTCCGGCAGGTCCGCGAACAGCCGGCGCATGTCCGCCGCCGGCTTGAACCAATGCTCCGGCGTCACCCGCCAGCGGTCGCGCTCGGCGAGCGTTCGTCCCTGGGCGATGCACAGCAGCGCGTCGTGGGCCTCGTGCATCGAGGGTTTGGCGAAGAAGCATTCGTTGGTCGCCACCAGCGGCAGGCCGAACCGGTCCGCGAGCGCCAGCAGCCCCGGCTCGATCGCCTTTTCCTGCGGCTGCCCGAACCGGTGCAGCTCCATGATGGTGCGGTCGCCGAACGCCTCCTTCATGGCCGCGAGCAGCCGCTCCGCCTCGTCCTGCTGGCCTTCCGCGAGCAGGCGCGCGATCGGGCCGCGCATGCCGCCGGTCAACAGGATCAGCCCCTCGGCATGGCTGCACAGGGTATCGAGCTTGATGCAGGGATCGGCCGGATCGCTGTGCAGGAACCCCAGCGACGACAGCCGCTGCAAATTGTCGAGCCCGCGCGCGTCACGCGCCAGCAGCACCACCGGCTCGGTGGCATTGCTGCGGAACGCGAGCGAGACCTGGCAACCGACGATCGGCTGCACGCCCTTGGCCGCGCAATATTGCGAGAATTCGAGCGCCCCGAACAGGTTGCCGGTATCGGTGATCGCCACCGCGGGCATGTGCGCGCTTCGGGCAAGGGCGGCGATCTCCGGGACGCGTATCGCGCCCTGGCTGAGCGAGTAGGCGGAATGGACGCGAAGATGCACGAAATCGGCGTGTGGCATGCGCCCAGGATACCATTCACCGCCCCGGCATCGCCATCGTTCCGTGAATTGCCAGTCCTATCCGGCCCCTGCTTGGCGCGACTCGGCGGGGATGATCAACGCAGCTTGGTCCAGGCGGCGTCATTGCGGCTGGAGGCGACGGCGGCGGCGATGAACTCGACGCCGCGGACGCCATCCTCGACGGTCGGCAGCAGGGCCGTGCCCGCGGGCGGCGTGCGGCCCTCGCGCCAGGCATGCAGCAGCTCTGCCGCGTCGGTATAGATCTGCGCGAACGCCTCCAGATAGCCTTCCGGATGCCCCGCCGAGACCCGTATCGACCGCAGCGACGCCTCCGACGATCCGGCCATGCCACGGGTCAGGATCCGGGTCGCCTCGCCATGCCGGGTATGGCGCATCGTGTTCGGCTCGGCCTGGATCCATTCCAGGCTGCCCTTGTCGCCATAAACGCGCAGGCGAAGCCCGTTCTCATGGCCGGGGGCAACCTGGCTGCACCACAGCATGCCACGCACCCCATCCTCGAAGCGGAGCAGCATGCGCGCGTCGTCGTCGAGCCTGCGTCCGGGCACGAAACTGGTCAGGTCGGCGGCCAGCGCATCGAGCGCCACGCCGGTGACGAAACACGCGAGATGATGCGCATGCGTCCCGATGTCGCCGACGCTTCCGCCGGGTCCGGAGCGGGCCGGGTCGGTGCGCCATGCCGCCTGCTTGTGGCCGTTCGCTTCTTGGCCGTCATTCTCCGGCCCGGCGTGTTCCAGCGCGTCGGTCAGCCAATCCTGCGGGTATTCCACCTGCACGATCCGGAGCTTGCCCAGCCTTCCCTCCGCCACCATCGCGCGCGCCTCGCGCACCAGCGGATAGCCGCTATAGTTATGGGTCAGCACGAACGGCAGCCGGGTCTCGCGCACCAGCTCGGCGATGTCGCTGGCATCCGCGAGGTTGGTCGTCAGCGGCTTGTCGCAGATCACCGGGATGCCGCGGGAGAGAAAGCTGCGGCAGATCGCCGCATGGCTGTCGTTCGGGGTCACGATGCTGACGACATCGATCGGGTCCTGCCGCGCCGCCTCGCCCTCGGCCATCGCCTGGTAGCTGGAGTAGGCTCGCTCCGGCGCGATATGCAGCGACTGGGCCGAGGTCACGGCGCGTTCCGGATCCGAGGAAAGTGCCGCGGCCACGAGTTCGTAGCGGTCGTCCATGCGCGCCGCCAGCCGGTGGATGGCGCCGATGAAACTGCCGACACCCCCTCCAACCATCCCGAGTTGTAGACGGCGTGCGATCATAGGCATCTCATGGTCTCACCAGTTGACCGACAGGCCCAGTTGACCGACAGGCCCAGTTGACCGACAGACAATGAGGACGATCAAGATCATGACATCAAAAGGAAAGAGTTCCTACACGGCCACCCAGACAAGGGATTATGACGTCCGGATCAAATCGGACCTGGAGTTACAGATCAGGCCTTCTTGCGTATGTCGCTCAGCCAACTGACATGCTTGCCGAGCCTGAGGCAGATCGCCCCTGGTTCCATGCCCTGCTGCAGAAGCGTCAGGGCACGGTCACGCAACGCCGCCTGATGGGCCAGCAGACGCGGGCTATCCTCAGGGCCTACCGCGGGAGCAGCCGCGGCCCTGCGGTCATAGACCGCGTCGCGACGCAGTTTCTCCCGTGCCAGCAGTTCGAAGATCTGGTGTGGAACGAGGCCCATGCTCTGGGCGGCTGCCTTGACCGGCATCCTGCGCTCGTGGACGAGGCGCCAGGCATGGGCGGCCGGGGTATCAGTGCTCATCAATGCCTCGCTCAACTCAAATGTCCGCTTTCTGATTATGCCTTGCGGTTCCCACTTTCGCCTTTTTCGCGCGGCGACGCCAGCTTTCTTGTTGACGCCTCCGGGTGGCGTATGAGTGCCAACCGCCCGATGTCAGGCTGGAGCTGATCACCTTGCAGTGGAGGACGACGTGCGCATCGAGGTAGCGCCTGGCCTATCGATCGACGACAGCGAGATCGCGATCAGCTTCATCCAGGCCGGCGGTCCCGGCGGGCAGAATGTCAACAAGGTGGCAAGCGCGGCACAGCTCCGCTTCGACGCCCGCTTCACGCTGTCGCTGCCCAACCCGGTGAAGGCGCGGCTGCAGGCCCTTGCCGGCAGCCGGTTGACGCGCGACGGCGTGATCGTCATCACCGCGCGGCAGTTCCGTTCCCAGGAGCGCAACCGGCAGGATGCGGTGGACCGGCTGCTCGAGCTGATCGCCCAGGCCGCCCGCGTGCCGATCACGCGCCGGCCAACGCGCGCCTCGTTCGGCGAGCGTCAGCGCCGCCTGGAGTCCAAGAGCCACCGCTCGGCCATCAAGCGCGGCCGGGTGTTCCGTCAGGATGATTGA
>CAXSEE010000327.1:0-3187 GCA_964235615.1 uncultured Acetobacteraceae bacterium
AGTGCAGGGCCAGAAGGGTCCGGAAGCGGCGGCGATCAGCCTCGCCTGATACCGCGCCTTACAACCAGCGCGGCACGAAGCGCCCTTCCCGCCCACGCGGGGAGGGCGTTTCTGTATCCAGAATACCTGGCCTTGCTGTCGGAGACGATAAGCGCAAGTAACTTGCCGATGCAGTTCGGACAAGAATACGGATGTCCGTAAGCGACTGACACTACGCCGCAGTCCGTGTTTCATCGGCGAGGGCTGTTTGAGCCAGTGATCCTGCGGGCGAGCTTGGGGCGCTGGTTCATTCGCGCCCCACGGTGCACAGGATTTGGCCGTGCGGCTCGTCGGTCGGCACGAACACCATGTTGTCCGAGGACAGGCCGAACGGTTCCAGGTTGACCGGCAAATAATGCTTGTTCGGGCAGGACATCGAGATCTCGCGCAGGCGCGGCTCGGCGACAAGGGCGGCCTCCCCCATGCGCAGCAGGCTGTCCTGCACGCCGCGGCTATAGGTCGTCGCGAACACCTCCAGCATGATGTTCAGGATGGCGGCGTTAGCGGCGGGATAGTCGGGCGGCGGAGACGCCCAGGTCCAGCGCGCATCCATGGCCGTGGCCGACAACCGGTCCTGCGTCTCCGGCAAGGTCGTGTACTCGTCCATGACGTAGCCGACCCAACCGGAACCGGTCGATTTCATGAAGGTGTAGCCGGTGACGCCGGAGATAATCTCGACCGCATCCGCCGTCTTGCTGACCTGCGCGAACGACTTGCCGTTGCCGTCGAGGATGAAGCCGTGCGGGTGCGCAACGCCGTTGAAGCTGGCGCGCAGCCATCTCGTCTCGTCCATCGTCACCGTCGCGCGCGACACCTGCCCGTAGCGGCTGAGCAGGCGGTCGGCGATCTTCTCGCCGAACACTTCGGCGCAGTCGGCAATCGCCTCGCGGGCAACGATGTAGGTGATGTTCTTGATCGTGTCGGTGGCGATCACTTGGGCGTTGTCACCGTCGGTGTAGGCGGCGTCGAAACTACCATCGAGGATGGTTTGCACGGTGAGTTCGCGCACCTCGTTATGCTCACCCTCGCGGTGGACGCGCATCACCCGGACACGGCCTTTGCCGTAGCTGTTGCGGATCAGTGGCATGACATGCTCCCATGCTGCATTGGACCAAGGCTGGGCTCTGCCCAGACCCGCCAAAGGCCTTGGCCTTTGGAAACCAATCTATCAAAACGATTGGATTCTCAAGGCGTCGCCTTGAGCGGGTCCAGGGCAGCGCCCTGGCCTTCGACAGCTCGTCAAGGAATGGAAGGAGCGGCGATCATGCCGCCGGCACTCCACAAGGCGTTATCGCCGCGCGGCAGGTCGAGCGCGGTGCCGGGACCCGTGCTGGCGGCGAGGATCTCGCCGTAATTGCCGGACGCGGCGACCGCCCGGGACGCCCAGCCATCCCGCAGCCCGAGCAGGCTTTGCAGCCCGGGCGTCGGTCCGAGCAGGCGATGAGCGGAGGGATCCTCGCTTGCCTGCATGGCCGCCACGTTGCCGCGGCCGATGCCGTCCTGCTCCGCCTCGATCAGGGCGGTCACCACGTCGCTGACGATGACGCTCCAGATCGGATCGTCATCGCGTGTCGCGGCGGCGAACGGATCGAACGTGATCCGTTGCGGCAGGATGTCGAAGTCGTTCTTGCGGCCGTGGAAGCCCGCGCGCATGCCCGCCAGCGACGAGATGTCCGCGGTGATGGCGTCGCAATTGCCCGTGGTCAGGGCGGCTTCCATCTCCCCAGCCTCCTCGAACGGATGCGGACGCAGGGCGACATGCGCGCGCGCCTCCCATTCGGCCATGCCGGCCTCGGCGGGCATCTGCGACAGGTAGCAGACCAGCCGGTCATGCAGGTCCGCGGGGGATCGCGCGTGCAGGCGCCGGGAGACCAGGAAGCCCTGGCCGTCGATGAACAGGGTCGGCGAGAAGCTCAGATGGTCGAGCAGGCCGTGGGTGGCGTCCGGCGTGGTGCCGACCAGCAGCGCGATCCGCCGGTCATGCAGGGCGGCGACGGCATGCCCGTCATCGGGAAAGCCCAGCAGATCGACCCGGCCATGGTCGCCCAGCACGGCGGCGGCCACGGCACGGCAGAAAGCCGCCGAGAAGCCGGAAAGATCGCCGTGCGCATCGGTCTTGGTGAAGTCTTCCTGCTCGACCACGATGCCGCAGGACAGGACGCCCCTGGCACGGACTTCGGCGAGCGTGTGCGGGTTGGCGGCATGTGCCGAAGCAGCGCCGATACAGCCAAGCAAACCAAACAGGAGGCAGGCTATGCGCCTGCCTCCGAACAATGCCTGGTTCACGGGCTCCAGGTACCGGAGGACGGAGTGCCAGGAGTCGTGCCGGGACGCGGGTTGAAGTCGGCCGGCGCCGGGTCGATGAGCTTGCCGGTGGCATAGTCGGTCGGGATGATGTTCAGCGCCGTGCAGCCATTGCCGGCATAGTGCGGCAGCGACTTCACGATCGCCGCCGGGATCGTCGCGTAGCTGGCCGGAAGCACTGCCAACTGGCCCGACAGGCGGGCGTTGTCGAAGGCGGAGAACAGGTCGCCGGCCGGGCTGGTGGAGCCGTCCGCCGGGCCGAGGTCGGCTTGGTTGAACTCCTGCTGGCCGAGCTTGACGCCCTTCACCTCGTCCGGAAGGTTGGCCAGCGGGGTGAGCTTGAAGAGCTCGTTGATGAATTTGATGACCGAGCTCTGCTCCGTGTACTCGTGGCTGACCGCATGCACGCGGCTGAACGGCGAGATCACGATCAGCGGGATGCGCGGGCCGGCGGAGAGCGGGTTGCCCTCTGGGTCGAGCTGGCGGAAGTCCGGGTTCTGGTGATCGTACAATCCGTCGGTCTCGTCATAGGCGATGATGATCGCGCTGTTCTTCCAGTAGGGCGACGCGGCGATGGCGTTGACCTCGTCGGCCAGCAGGGACTCCGCGATCTGGGTGTCGGAATAGCCGGGGTGATCGTCGCTGCCTGGGAAAGCGGCGCGCACGACGGCGCTGGGATCGACCGGCAGCAGCCCGTCATTGTTGCCGTAGCCGCCACGCACGTAGAACACGCCGCCAGCCGCCGGCAGCTTCTTCGCCGTGACGTCGCCGAAGAAGTCACCCAGGCCGTGCAGGTTCGACACCACCTTGGGATTGTCGCCGACATAGCCGAAATACTGCGGCG
>CAXSEE010000328.1:0-3177 GCA_964235615.1 uncultured Acetobacteraceae bacterium
GCTTTGACCCGCAGCCCTGTCTTCATGGAGGTGATCGGCTCGCAGCCATCCTTGCGGACGATCATCATGTCCTCGACATGCGTCGTGCCCCAGCCGAACTCGTGGTACGGCATGTCGAGGGTGAAGACCATGTTCTCCTCGAAACGGAGCAGGTGGTGGCCGGGCATCTGCTCGCCTACCGAGGCCGGATGGTCGGTGTGCTCCAGCCCGACAGAATGCGGACCGGCGATCACGAAGCCCGGGAAGCCCTCGTCATGGACGGTCTTCAGGGTGAGGTCGACGATCTCCTTGAAGGTTTTGCCCGGACGGATCGCCTCGTAGGCGATGGCAAGCGCGCGGCCGACCGCGTCGAAGCGGTGCAGCATCTCCCGCGTCGGCTCGCCGCAGAACACCGAACGTCCGACGTCGCCGCGATATTCCTTGTAGCTGCCGACGGAGTCGAGCTTGATCAGCTCGTTCGCCTCGACGTCACCGGTGGCAAGGCCGCGGATGTTGGCGATGATCCATTCCGACCGCCCGCCCTGCGCCGCCATCGACATGGCATGGATGCGGCCGATCTCCTCCAGCGGCAGGCCCGGCTCGATGGCATCGATGACGGCATCGAGCGCGGTCTCGCTCATCCGCCCCGAGACCTTCAGCAGCTCGATCTCGGAGGGCGACTTCACCATCCGGATCTCCTTGAAGATGTTGAGGGCGTCGGTGCCGCGCAGATCCTCAAGGCCGATGGCGCCGAGCCAGCCCAGCACGCGCATGTCGTCGAAGCCGAGCCGGCAGCGCTCCAGGCCTGCGGTCCGGATCGCCGCCGCCAGTGCCCGCGCCGCCGTAGTCTCCGCGCCGTCGCGATGCATCGCGTAGCGGTCCAGCAGCCGCTGGTCGCGCGGCGCCATCTCGACGCCGGGCCGCGTCGGATAGGGAGTGAGCGGGGCATCCTTGATCGACTCCGCCGTCACCGTGCGGTCGCCCAGGATGTTGCCGCCCTCGCTCTCGTCGATCTCCTCGGTCGAGAACTCGAAGTCGCGCGGCGGAATGGCGCGCGGCGGAATCCGGGTGATGAAGGTGGCGACGTTGGGCATCCAGGTCGGCTTGTGCTCGAGATGGTATACGCCGGTGCCGGGCATGATCAGCGCCGCCGGCGCGTCCGGGTCACGCGGCAGCAGCGCGTAGAGCGTGTAGTTGCGCGACATCAGGAACATCGGCCCCCAATAGTCGGACAAATAGTAGATGTTCTCGGGGAAGGCGGCGACGAGGCCATCCAGCCCGTGCCGCTCCATCACCTCGATCGCGCGCTGTCTGTTGAGGAGCATGACGGTCTCCGGGTCAGCCGCGCACGGCGGCCTGTGTGAGAGCAAGTTCCGGGTCGGCGGCCAGGCCGGCGTCGGCGCTGCGTCTATACGCGGCCACGAACAGCGAGATGCCGGTAAGCATGGCGATCAGCAGCGTCAGCGACAGCGCGTCGGCGGTGGCGCCGGCACCGTGAAAGACATGGCCGCCGAGCCAGGCGACCAGGAGCGGGCCGCCAGTGCCGCCGATCAGCGCGTTGGTCAGGCCGCAGAGCGAGATGGCGAAGCCGCGCAACTCGTTCGGCACGCTGCCCTGCAGCACCAGGAAGAACACCGTGGCCAGTGCGGGGTAGGCGCCGAGCATCGTCGCCAGCATCAGGATGGCGGCGGGAGCGGCCGGCATCAGCGCGGCCAGCATGGTCGGGATCAGCAGCAGCGGCATCAGCGCCAGCAGACGCAGCCGGCCGGGCGCACCCGTGCGCGTCATGATGCGATCGACCAGTAGACCGGCGGCGCAAGGTCCGAGCAGCCCGGCAATGATGCTGGCCGGTCCCAGCAGCCCGGCGACCTCGACGATGCGCAGGCCGTAATGGCGGCTGATCGACACCGCGCCCCAGGCCAGCGTGGCGTAGAAGCCGGCGGCGACGGCAGCAAGGCCGAGCACGAGCGGCCCCAGTTGCCGGCGGCGGCGAAGCAGGATGCGCAGGCTCTCGGCGATCGACAGGCGGCTGTTTTGAACGGTTTCCTGCCGCGCCGGCTCGCGGACCGCCAGCACGAACGGCGCCACCAGCAGCCCGAGCAGCCCGGCGGCGATGAAGGCGACGCGCCAAGGATGCAGTACCAGCGGGGCGAGACCCGGAACCGGCACCGTCAGGTCGTGCGGCAGATGACGCAGGATCGCGCCGGTCAGGATCACCGACAGCCCGCTGGAGACCGCCTGTCCGGTGAGATAAAGCCCCATCGGCCGGCCGCGCCGGACAGGCGGAAACAGGTCGCAGATCAGCGAGATGGCGCAGGGGCCGAGCGTGCCCTCGCCCATGCCGACCAGCAGGCGCGAAGCGAACATCGACCAGAACCCGTTGGACAGGCCGGCGGCTACCGTGCCCAAACTCCAGACCAGCACACCGAGCGCCAACAGGCGGCTGCGCATGAACCTGTCGGCACCGAGGCCCAGCGCCAGGCCGATGGTGGCGTAGAACAGGCTGAAGGACAGTCCCTGCAGCAGGCTGATCTGGATGTCGGAGATGCCGAGGTCGTGCCGGATCGGGTCGATCACCAGGCTCAGCACGCCACGGTCGATGGTCGCCACGATCCCCACCAGCACGATCAGCGCTACCACACGCCAGCTCCGGCCAGACGAGGGATAGGGGACAGTCTGGGTCACTGCGGATCCTTGGCCATGTGCGAGTGCCACGCATAGTGAGCCGCAACGCAGCCGGCGCTCAACCAAATCGGCCGGCTACTCGCTAGGCGATCAAGGCTGGGCGATCAAAGCCTGTCAGTCGATCGCGCGTTCCTGCTGCAGGCTCGTGTACATGGATTGCTGCAGCAAATAGTCGCGGCGCGCGTCGTCGTCGGCCAGGATCGCCGCCATGCGCGCCTGGGACTGGCGCTGCGCCTCGGCGGTGCCCGCCTCCATCGCCTGCTTGTTGGCCACGGTCTGCCTCTGCACGAAGTCATGCACCACCGTACGGCGCTGGCGGTCGTAGCGGTCGAGGAGCGGGTCGGCATCGCCGCCTTCCTGAAGGATCAGGGTCAGCTTGGCCACGAGGTTGACCACGTCGTGGATGCCGGAGTTCATGCCAAGCCCGCCGAGCGGGTTGTTCAGGTGTGCCGCATCTCCCGCGAGCAGGATGCGGCCTTGGCGGAAGCTGCGGGCGACGCGCTGGTGCACGCG
>CAXSEE010000329.1:0-3146 GCA_964235615.1 uncultured Acetobacteraceae bacterium
ATTTGTGACAAATCTGTCAGATTATAAGTTCGTCGTCGTCGGCAGCGGCTTCTTCGGCGCTGTTATGGCAGAGCGCATCAGCTCGGTTCTGAAAGAGCCGGTTGTCGTACTGGAGCGGCGCGAGCATCTGGGCGGCAATTCCTACTCGGAGGTCGATCCCGAGACAGGCATCGAGTACCATCGATACGGCTCTCATCTGTTCCACACCTCCAACACCGAGGTGTGGGAGTGGATCAATCGCTTTACCAGCTTCACGAACTACCGGCACCGGGTCTTCACCCGCTATGCCGGCCGCACCTATACGATGCCGATCAACCTGATGACATTGAACAACTTCTTCGGTGTTGACCTGAAGCCGACGGAAGCCAAGGCGTTCATCGCCGCCAAGGCCGCGGCCGAGCCCTATCCGCAGCCGGCCAATTTCGAGGAAAAGGCGATTTCGCTGATCGGGCGCGAGTTATACGAGGCGTTCATCAAGGGCTATACCGCCAAGCAGTGGGAAACCGATCCGCGCGACTTGCCGGCCGACATCATCACCCGCCTGCCGATGCGTTCGAGCTTTACCGATTTCTATTTCGCCGACATCTACGAGGGCCTGCCGGTCGACGGGTATGCGGCGATCTTCAATCGCATCTTCGACGACGCCAGGATCAAGACCATCACCAACTGCGACTTCTTCGACGTCAGGGCGCAGCTCGATCCGCAGGCACGGATCATCTATACTGGAGCGATCGACCGTTATTACGATTACTGCTTCGGGCCGCTATCCTGGCGCACGCTGGACTTCGAGATCGAGCGGCATCAGGTGGACGACTTCCAGGGTGCCTCGGTAGTTAATTATCCCGAAACGAATGTGCCCTATACACGTATCCACGAGTTCAAGCATCTGCATCCCGAACGGCATAATCTCGATGGGCGCACCCTGGTGATGAAGGAGTTCTCGCGCTTCGCCGGCTTGAACGACGAGCCCTATTATCCGGTGAACACGGCGCAGGACAAGGCCATCTACGATCGCTACGCGGCGAAGGCGGCCGACGAGCCCCGGACCATTTTCGGCGGGCGCCTGGGGACCTATCGCTACCTCGACATGCATCAGGCGATCGGCGCCGCCCTCAAGTCGTTCGACCGGGAACTGATGCCTTTGCAGGTCATGGCCTAGGTTCGATGGCCCTTTACCCGCTCCGTCCGGGGATGATGCCGGTTCGCATAGAGCGATCATCGGTGCCATGAGCCAATCCAACCTGACCGTGATCACCGCGCCGAGGACGAGTTCGTTCGGCCGGCGGGCTCTTCATGGCCTGATCATGATGCTGGCCCAGAATGTGGTGACGCGCGCGTGCAGCCTGGTCAGCCAGCTCGTGCTCGCAGCCCTGCTCGACCCGGCGGACTTCGGCTTGATCGGCCTGGCCTACACGGTGACGACCCTGGCCTCCACGCTGACGAGCGTCGGCGTGGAGGACGTCATCCTGCAGAGGAAGCGGACGCTCTACATCTGGAACGGCGCCCTTTTCTGGATGAGCCTCACGCTCTGCACGGTCGGCGGCCTGCTGGTGCTGGCGCTCGCTCCCCTCGCCGGCCTCGCCTACCACACGCCGCATCTATTCGGCCTGCTTGCCGTGCTGGCGCTGTCGATGCCGCTGAACGCGCTCTCGAGCGTGCCCGGGATGCTCATGCGCTCGGAACTTCGCTTCGGCGTCTTTGCCGTCTGGGGATCTTTCGAGACCGTCGCCCAGGCGTTAATGACGGTCTGGCTGGCCTGGCTTGGCTACGGCGCCTACAGCTTCGTGATACCGGCGCCGGTCCTGGCCCTCGCGCGCGCTGTCGTCTGGTGGTCGTTGATCACCACGAAGCCGAAGCTGCATGCCCATCCCAGGCGATGGAAATTCCTTGTCCGGAACACGGCCGCCGCGTTCCTGAGCCGGATCCTGGTGTCGTTCATAGGTCAGGGCGACTATATGGTGCTCGGCCTGCTCGCCAGCGAGAGCGTCGTCGGCCGCTATTACTTCGGGTTCCGCCTGGCGGCCCAGCCGTTATGGGTGCTGGCCGGCAATCTCGGCGGCGTGCTCTATCCTACCCTGATCCAGATGAAGTCCGATCCGCAGCGGCAGGGCAATGCGGCTCTCAAAGCCTCCATCATGCTGTCCTACTGCGTCATGCCGGCGGCCCTGATACAGGCGGCGGTCGCCAGCCCGGTCCTGCACAGTCTGTTCGGCCAGAAGTGGGTCACGTCGATCCCGGTCATCCAGTTCCTCAGCATCGGCCTGGCACTGGACGCGATCTCCTGGATCGCGGGAACCCTGTTGGCGGCCAGAGGTGAGTTCATCGTCGGGCTTCGCTACGTCCTGGTTCAGGTCCCGGTATTTTTCACGCTGGTCGTGATCGGAGAGATGCTGGACCAGGCGGTCGGCGTTGCCGTCGCGGTCTGCGTCTTCTACGCCGTCACCCAGCCGGTGTTCGTCTACGGGGTCTATCGCCGCGTCGGCGTGAGCCGCCGTCAGGTCGCCCTGATCTACCTGTTGCCCACGCTGTTCTCGGCAATCGCCGTGGGTATCGGCCTCGCCCTGTCGATCCTGCCAATGCTGGCGGACAGGCCGCTGGCGCGGGTCATCGTCATCGGTATCACCGGTTGCGTGCTGTATGCGGCGCTGGTGAAGCGTTTCTCCCCAGTCGTGTGGCAGCAGATAACGGGCAATCTGCGGGACGCCGTGAAACGCAAGATCAAGCAGTGACTAAGAACTCAACCAGCACGTCATCCAACAGCGTCGATGGCTGCTGGTCGGCACAGGAGAAAACATGAATATCCTGATCTATAACTATCTCCAGCCCGAGGGCGGCGGTGGCGGCGTTGGGGTTTATAGCACCAACCTCGCCAAGGCCTTGCAGGCTGCCGGTCACCAGGTAATCACGCTCAGCTCCGGAGACGTGTATACGATCGTCCGCAGGGAGCCAAGGCTGAAGGCCTGGCGTGACGAGTTCGAGCGCGCCATAATCCTGAACTCGCCCATGATCGCGCCGTCCTACGTGGCCTGGGACGACTTCGGCACGTACACGGCGAGCGATGGCCTGGACGGGATGCCGGCGCTGCTGAGAGCGAAATACGGCGTCATCGACGTGTTTCATTTCCAGAATGTAGAAGGCCTGACAGG
>CAXSEE010000330.1:0-3142 GCA_964235615.1 uncultured Acetobacteraceae bacterium
TCCAAGATGTCCGAGAAGGACATCAATGGTCTGGCATTTGGAGCGATACAGCTCGATGCGAGCGGCAAGATTATGCAGTACAACAAGATGGAAGGCCAGATCACCGGCCGCGATCCGGCATCAGTGGTTGGAAAGAACTTCTTCAAGGATGTGGCTCCATGCACCGACAAGCCAGCATTCAAGGGAGAGTTCGACAAAGGCGTGAAAGTCGGAAATCTGAATACGATGTTCGAATATACGTTCGATTATAACATGAAGCCGACCAAGGTTAAGGTGCACATGAAGAAGGCCTTGACCGGGGACAGCTACTGGATCTTCGTCAAGCGGCTGTGAGATCGTCGGCAGCGGTGGCACAACGGGACCCGGCTCCGCCGGACTTGGGCTGGTGAACCCGACATCAATCCCCGGCGAGAGCTGGTGGCAGCGTGGCGACGCCCTGTGGCGTTTTCTCGTGGACATGGTCGTCGCCGAGACAGCGCGCCTGCAACCAGCCTGCAAACCGTGGCTACACGCAATTACACCTGAAACTCGACTCGACGAAGCTGGACTTGGGCTCGACAGCCTTGAGCGACTGCAACTTGCTTCAGCTTTTTCGGAGGCGCTGCATCTGCATGAGAGCGGATTAGAGGATAATCTGCTGGCGAGACCAACCGTCGGCGAATGGCATGAGGTCGCGTCGGCTTCGCTGAAGCAGGTTTCGGCCAGCCTCACGTTCCGGACCTCCGGGAGCACTGGAGTGCCCAGGTCCTGCGCGCATCGGCTCTTGACGCTCGAACAGGAAGTAGACGCGCTGCTTGGGATGTTGTCCGGTGGACAACGGGTGCTGTCGGCAGTGCCTTGTCACCACATCTATGGTTTTCTCTTTACTGTTCTTTTACCGCAACGTCTTGGCGACGTGCCGGTGCTTGATGTCCGCAGCCACTCACCCGGCGCCGTGGTAGGGCTGGCGCGGCCGGACGACATCGTGGTCGGGCATCCGGCCTTCTGGGCTGCGGTCGCGCGTGCCGCGTCGTCCGGGTGGCTGCCACGAGTGACAGGCGTCACCTCGACCGAACCTTGTCCGGCGGAAACAGCAGCGGCGCTGCGTATGGCCGGGCTGTCCAGGCTCCTGCAAATCCATGGCTCATCCGAGACCGCGGGACTTGGATGGCGAGACGACCCTGAAGGCCCCTACACGTTGCTGCCCTACTGGCGATACGGCGGCAGCGGAAGTTTGCGGCGTGCGCCGCTGCCCGATGATGGAGCTTCTCCGGACGGCATGACGGTTGCCCTGCCGGACAGGATGGAGTGGCTGGACGAACACCGCTACCATGTCTACGGCCGCCTCGACGGGGCGGTTCAGGTCGGCGGCGTCAATGTGTTTCCGACCCGTGTCGCGGAGGTGTTGCGCAAGCATCCAGGCGTCGCCGAAGTTGCCGTGCGCCTGATGCTTCCCTCCGAAGGTGTGAGGCTGAAGGCGTTCGTCATGGCACATGATCCAGCCGCCGACCACGACCTTCTGCGTCGCGAACTTGAGGTGCTGGCTGCCGAAGAACTATCCACCCCCGAGCGCCCGCGTGCCTACAGCTTCGGCTCCGCCCTGCCGACCGGTCCGATGGGCAAGGCGGCGGACTGGCAGATCATCCAGGCGGCGGCCGGGCGATCTGCCGGCAACCGAACTCTCCCCCAAACTCACCCCCAAAATCACCCGGGGAGTTGCCACCGCCGCAATCAGCGAGCTTGAGGACATGCACGCTGACCGGATAGAGCTGGGGGTCGATAGCTTAACGATCGACCAGGTGGAGCGGTATGCCGGCCGGCGCGGCGACATCATTGTCGAGCTGCCGCCTGACGCGTGCATGCGTGTCGACCAATCCAACGCACTGAAGCATCGGCTCATCGACACGAAGCATCCGATCTACGGTGTGACGACAGGTTTCGGTGATAGCGCCACGCGTCAGATCAGTCCGCAGAAGGCCGTCTCGCTGCAGTCGAACCTGGTGCTGTATCATCTCAATGGCAGCGGCGCGGAAGCGGACCCGGCGACCGTACGGGCGACGATGCTGATCAGGGCGAACTGCCTCGCAAGAGGCTATTCGGGCATCCGGCTGGAGGTGATCCAGCTGCTCATCGACTGCATGCAGGCCGACATCCTTCCGATCATTCCGGAACGCGGCTCGGTCGGCGCGAGCGGCGATCTCGTGCCGCTCTGCTACATGACGAGCATGCTGACGGGCTTCGGAGACGTATGCTGGAGCGGCAAAACAATGGCCGCGCGGCCGGCGCTCGAAGCCTGCGGTCTGCATCCGGTGACGCTCGAAGCGAAGGAGGCGTTGGCGCTCATCAACGGCACGTCCTTCATGAGCGCCTACGCGGTTCTGGCAACCGCGGCGGCGCGTCGGCTGGCGCTGATCAGCGATCTATGCACGGCCCTCTGCGTCGAAGCCCTCACCGGAAATGTCGGGCACTTCCACCCGCTGATCCATCGGCAGAAGCCACACCCGGGCCAGGTCGCAAGTGCGGAACGTGTAAGCCGGCTTCTTGCAGGCTCGCGCCTGGCTGTCGACGCGTTGCGGATCGTGGAGTCGAGCCCCGCCCTTGGCGACCGCGGCTTTATCGAACTCCCACGGTCGATCCAGGATCGCTACTCGATCCGATGCGCGCCTCACGTGACAGGGGTGCTTCACGACACACTGGACTGGGTCGGTCGCTGGGTCGAGGTCGAGATCAACTCGACCAACGACAACCCCCTGTTCGATCCGGTGTCCGGATCGGTGCTGAGCGGCGGCAATTTCTACGGCGGCCACATCGGTCAGGCCATGGATGCCCTGAAGGTCGCACTCGCCAGCGTTGGAGACCTGCTCGACCGCCAGGTGGCGCTGGCCGTGGACGAGAAGTTCAACGCCGGGCTCACCCCCAACCTGATCCCCCGCTACCGGGACGACGACCATGAGGCCGGCCTCCACCATGGCTTCAAGGGCATGCAGATCGCCTGCTCGGCACTCGCGGCGGAAGCCTTGAAGATGAGCGTTCCTGCTACGGTGTTCTCCCGCTCAACCGAGTCGCACAACCAGGACAAGGTCAGCATGGGCACGATCGCGGCACGTGATGCACGATCGATCGTCGACCTCGTGCGGAATATCTGTGCAATCCATCTCCTCGT
>CAXSEE010000331.1:0-3133 GCA_964235615.1 uncultured Acetobacteraceae bacterium
GCCGGCGCACGCAGCCGGCGAACGGCGCCATCCACACAGCAAGGGGGCCGGGGTGAGTTTCAGGGTCGGCTTGCCTTGCCATGGTGGCCTCGCGGCGTCGTCGTTGCCGCCGGACAACTCCGCACGCGACAGAAGGATCAACCGTGCCGGCCAGCGATCCCATGCGGGCGCGCATCGAGGCGTTCGATCAGGCGCGCGGCGGCGGCGTCGCCATGCACAAGGCAGGGCGCGGCTACACAATTACCAGCGAGCACACCGGCGCGCCGCTGGCCAGGCTCAGGTCACCGGGGACGCCGACACGGTGCAGGTGCCCTGGCGGAATGGCCAGCGCTAGGCCGTTCCAGGACGGTTCGGGATCCCGACCATGCCGCTCGACGCAGCCCTCGACTATATCGCCTCCGAGCCGCACTTCTGGACCAACGCATGACCGGACATGGTCGAAGTCGAGCTAAGTTCAGCTTCGGGTGCTGGCCAGGTGGGTGGCTGCCGCCGGGATCAGCATGTCCTCGGGCAGGGTGATCCGGGTGATCTTCCAATGCCATTTCTCGATGCGCATGCTGATCTCGATCGGCGCACCGCCGGTCATGTGGATCTCGGCCACGAAATGCGCGGGTCCGGCAAAATAGCCATGCGGCATGCCCGCCGCGGCATGGGTCCGGGTTGCGGTGCCGCTCGACATCGCGCTGCTGACGATCGTGTCGAGCCGCTCGGGGGTGACGTCCTCGTCGATCATGCCGGAGGCGACGCCGGTGGCGAAACTCTCACCGAAGCCGGGCAGCTCGTCCTGCTGGCTGACCTGCTGCACCGGCCGCCGCAGACCGAGCGTGTCCTTCAGCCCAGCCCTTACCTGTTCCCAGTCCAGATACGAGCATAGCGAGGCGCGGTCATGCCGCTTCAGCGCTGTGCCTGCCGACCAGAGCATCACGTAGGGCGACGCGAGATAAAGCGCGCAGGCCGTCGTCATCGCGCCCGCGCAGATCCGGTACGCGCGTCGCTGGCGGCGTGGACGCGGATCGGAAGTCACGTGGGCAAGCGGCGAACGTCCAGGCCGGAACATGACTAGGCAGCTCCTGTTCAAGGGGTGCAGCATGACAAGGCTGCCATCCAAGTCAAGCTTAGCTACCGCAGATTGATGATGTATTAAAAAGACTATTTTCTTGCTGATAGGCTCGATGACCGTGGGGCATGATGGACCTGGATTTCTCTGAATCGGAGATCAACCGCTACTCGCGGCACATCCTGCTCGCCGAGCTGGGCGGCGTCGGTCAGGCCAGGCTCCGTGCCGGGCGGGTGCTGATCGTCGGCGCGGGTGGGTTGGGTTCGCCGCTGGCGCTCTACCTGGCTGCGGCCGGGGTCGGCACGATCGGCCTGGTCGATGACGACGTGGTGGAATTGTCCAACCTGCAGCGTCAGATCGCCCATGCCACCGGGCGGATCGGACAGCCCAAGGTGAGCTCCGCCCGCGACGCGATGCTGGCGATCAACCCGGAGATCGAAGTGCGGACGCATCCTGTCCGGCTCGATGCCTCGAACGTGCGCACGCTGGTGCAGTCCTACGACCTGGTCTGCGACGGCAGCGATAATTTCGCCACCCGCTACCTGGTCGCCGACGCCTGCGTGCTGGCGCGCCGGACCTTGATCTCGGCTTCCGTGCTGCGGTTCGAGGGCCAGCTTGCCACTTTCCGGCCGCAGCTGGGCGGACCCTGCTATCGCTGCCTGTATCCCGTACCGCCCGACCCTGGACTGGTCCCGTCCTGCGCCGAGGCCGGCGTGCTGGGGGCGATTACCGGCGTGCTGGGCACCCTTCAGGCTACCGAAGCGCTCAAGGAGATTGCCGGGATCGGGGAGAGTCTGGCCGGGCGCCTGCTGCTGTGGGACGCGCTGGCGATGCGCTTCACCACCATCCGGGTGCCGCCCGACCCGGCCTGCGCATCATGCGGACCGGACGCCCGCCTTTACGTATCCTCAGATGGAGGTTGATCGCCAGGCATGGGATCGCCAGGCTTTGGGCATCATCCTGCTCGATGGCTCCCACGCGCGGGCGCATTTCGCCTTTTCCTTCGCAGCGGCGGCGGCGGCGATGGGCCGGCCGGTGACCCTCTTCGCCACCGGACGCGGCCTGCACGCCCTGTGCCGGGATTTTGGCGGCCTGGACGATGCAGCCCATGACGCCATCCTGGTCGGGCGCGGCGTTGCCGGCCTGGATGTGCTGCGAGAGGCGGCAGGATCGCTCGAAGTCCGTCTGCTGGCCTGCGAGGCCGCCTTGCGCGGGGAGGCGATCCAGTCCGCGGCGCTGCTCGACGGCGTGCGCGTTGCCGGCATCGCGACGTTCCTGGCCGAGGCGAAAGGCGCGCAACTGGTATCCTTCTAGTGCCCCAGTGGTCCGATCCTGACGCCCGCTACCCGAGCGTCGGGTTCATGCGGCCCACCACATTAAAGCCAGTGGTCGAAATCGAAAGGACTCTTCCCTTTGATTTCGACCACTCGGCCGTAGTTTCATGGACCGCGGCCTTGCTCTTCCAGTCGGAGCTTGCCAGGCAAGCGCATACGTCTAAAGAGGCGCGCATGTCCGCACCGGCTTCATGTCGCCCTGCCTCAATCCGGCGCCGAGGAAGCCTTGTCGCCGTCGCCATCCTGCTGCACGTCCAGGGAGCATTCGCCGCGGACGCGCCTCCGGTTCCGGTGCATCACCCGCATCGTCATCCGCACCATGCCCGGCCGCATCGTCCGGCGCATACCTCGAAGCCTGTAGCCGTCGTCCCGTTGCCGCCCGTCCCTCCGTCGACACCGCCGGTGCCGGCTGTCGGCACCAAGACGGGCCTGCCGCTGCCTCGCTTCGCCTCGCTGCGTGCCGACGAGGTCAACATGCGAAGCGGCCCTGGATCGCAATATCCCATCCTGTGGCTGTATAAGCGGCGCGACCTGCCGGTGCAGATCGAGCGTGAGTTCGATCTCTGGCGCCTGGTCGAGGACTCCGACGGGGTGAAGGGCTGGGTGCATACGGCGACACTGGTCGGCACGCGCAGCTTCGTGGTAATTGCGAATAGGCTGGGCGCAGCCAGCCGAGCCGAAGCGGCGGGTGTCGGGGCTCACGGTGCTGGCACATTGCTGCGCGACGAGCCGCGCGACAATG
>CAXSEE010000332.1:0-3132 GCA_964235615.1 uncultured Acetobacteraceae bacterium
TCTGGAGGTGATGGATCGCGACTCCAGGCGGATGCGCGGCGAGCGTCCGTTCGTGAAGCGCTTGGCAAGCTGCGGTCGGAAGAGTTGATCAAGACCTATCCACGGCGGGGATATCAGGTCGCATCGGTAACATTCCAGGATCTGAACGAGCTTTTCGAGATGCGTATCCTTCTCGAAGGTCGTGCGGCGGAGCTTGCGAGTGAGAAGATCACGCCCGAGAAGCTCGACCAGCTCGAAAGCCTCAGCCATGTCGCCTATGACCGCGCCGAAAAACCGAGCATCACGCGGTTTGTACAGGCCAACCGGCAATTCCATGAAGCGATTGCACAGGCTTCCGGCAACCGGCGGCTCCACACCACGGTGATACAGGTGCTCGACGGGATGCAGCGCTTCTTTCATCTGGGCGCGCAATTGCGAGACGTTGGCCTGGAAACCAGTAGCTTCCACCGCAAGACCGTGCAGGCGCTTCGCAAGCGCGATGCAGCACTTGCGCGTCGCAACGTCATCGAGGAGATCGAGGCGACGCAGCACGGCCTCATCCTGGCTTTGACGAAGCAGACATCAAGTCTGATGGAGTTGAAGCCGGTTTTCGCCGCCTAGACGGGTAACGGTGTTCGTGTTCCAGTCCTGCGCGGATGCCGCCGCATGTTTGTGAGGAAAAATGCCGAGTTTCGATCAATCCTCTTCCGGCGTCTTCATCATATCGGTGACCCCGTTCGATGATCGTGGCAGCCTCGACCTAGGGGGGAGTCGACCGGCTGGTCGATTTCTATCTGGAGCAGGGCGTCACCGGCATGACCATCCTTGGCATGATGGGTGAGGCGCCCAAGCTGTCCTTCGCGGAGTCGCGTGCCTTCGTCGAGAAGGTCTGCAGACGGGTCGATGGTGCGGTGCCTGTGGTCGTCGGCGTCAGCAGCCCCGGCTTTGCCTCGATGAAGGAACTCACGGAGGCGGCGACCGGCGCGGGTGCATCTGGCGTCATGGTGGCGCCACCCTCGACGCTTCGAACGGACAAGCAGGTTGTCGACTACTTCCAGATGACTGCGGAGACGCTCGGGCCGGTGCCGTTCGTCCTGCAGGACTTTCCTCTGGCCACGGAGGTGCAGATCCCTGCCTCAACCCTGGGGACGATTGCCGCCGACATCCCGACCTTCGTCATGCTGAAGCACGAGGACTGGCCCGGCCTCGAAAAGATCACCGCATTGCGTCAGGCCGAAGCGGCGGGTGCCCGGCGGCGCCTCGTCCGGCGTCGAGCAGCCGGTCCCTAATCTCGGGATCTCGAATGCTATCCGGTCGGCCATCGTCGGCTGGTCGAAGACGCTTTCCAACGAGGTGGCAAGCGACGGGATCACGGTCAACGTCGTCCTTCCGGGACGCATCCATACGCGACGGGTCGACGAACTCGATGCCGCCGCTGCGGCGCGTAGCAACCAGACGCCGGAGGCGGTCGCGAGAGCCTCCGCGGCAAGCATCCCTGCTGGGCGCTACGGAACGCCGGATGAATTTGCCAGCGTCGTCGCCTTCCTCAGCAGCGCGGGCGCGTCCTATGTCACTGGCAGCCGCATACGCGTGGACGGCGGTGCGATCCGGTCGATCTGACTGCCCGTTCGAGAATGACGTTTGCGTTCAATCGAGCCTGTTTTACATTCAGTGGATCTGGCGCAAATGATGTGACGTTCCGGTCTGATTTTTGGCGAGCGGTTTGTACGATGACGGTAACCGGGGCAAAACCCTGGGCATGCGGTAGTTTTGGAGCTTGCCGAAGGTGAGGAAATAGGACTCGCTTGCGGCATGTCAGCGCTTCCTGATCCGTCTGGTCTGTTGCGTGCCGAGTTGGAAGCTCTGGTTGTGGAGCTCCTGCGGAGGTTCTGTCGCAAGTTTCGGATGCCTACGATCTGATAAACGATCCGGGCCTGGTTCAGGTCTGGTGGGTGATGGCGATCGAGTTCAAGGGTAGCCACTTCGAGCGCGATATCATCCTGTGGGGCGTGCGCTGGTATGTGGCGTATCCGCTGAGCTACCGCCAGATCGAGGAAATGATGCAGGAGCGAGGCGTCGAAGTCGACCACTCGACGCTGCATCGTTGGGTGATGAAGTATGTTCCGTTGTTGGAGGGTGCGTTCCTGGCGCGCAAGCGTTCGGTCGGCGGCAGTTGGCGGATGGATGAGACCTACATACTGATCAAGGGGGCGTGGAGGTATCTGTATGCGCTGTCGACAAGGCCGGCGCCACGATCGACTTCCTCCTCACAGCCAGACGGGATCGCAAGGCGGCACTACGCTTCCTACACAAGGCTGCTGGCCGGCATGGTGTTCCCCAGAAGGTCACCATCGACAAGAGCGGCGCCAACATCGCGGCCATCGAAAGCTACAACACGAAGCACGGCGCCGACATCGAGATCCGCCAAGTCAAGTTCCTCAATAACATTGTCGAGCAGGACCATCGGTCGATCAAACGAATGACCAAGCCGATGTTGGACTTCAAGAGCTTCTGGTCAGCGGCGACCACTCTCGCCGGCATCGAGATCATGCATATGATCCGCAAGGGCCAACTGCGCTCCATAGGAAAGCTGCGTCCAGCGCAGCAGTTCTGCTCCCTCGCCGGATAGTCCAGTCCACGGATCGCAGGAACACCTCGTCCGCTTCGGAAAGTTGCGACAGAACCTTCGCTCATTAATCGAACGACGGACACGGATGACCGGCTCTGTTAAACTTTAAGGAAGTGTTCAGGCCAGACGGATAGATGGCATCCCTAAACGGCGCCGCCAGAGGATGTGGCTGCCCTGGTAAGGCAGGTTTAGGCTTCGTTCTTAGCTAAGTGCACGTGACCAGCATTCTCTCCATGAGACCGGCATTGGCAAGTGTAACCTTTCATCAAACGGATGTTTGACGACGTGTTACAGCCTGCCAGCGGCGGCGGCCGCGCGGTATCCGAGTAGGAGGATATGTCAAAAAAAGTAAAGATTAATAACGAGAGCGCCGTGTAAAGGGGCAATCTGGAGGTCCCGGTTTTGCATGTTCCGAAAACGACAGCGCCCGCCGGTGAACGCATTCTGCGGCTAATTCTCAGCACACTCCAAAAACCATAGGTCTTTTCGCAAACCGCAACATACCAGTCATTGGCATGTTCGAC
>CAXSEE010000333.1:0-3124 GCA_964235615.1 uncultured Acetobacteraceae bacterium
AGATCCATGAAGCAGCCGCGATAGGCCATGTTGCTCATCTGAGCCTCGATGCGGCCGGTATGCTGGTAGGCGTCCTTGGCAGCGGCTTTCCAGGCGCTTCCCCATTTGGGAGTCCCGGTTGGAAGGGAAATGCCGCGCACCGGACCAGTGCCGGTCTGCCGACCCCAGATCACCCCGCCGCCGATAAAGTTTAATGGGCCATGGTCGAAGTTGTCGGCATTGAAATCCTCGATCGCCTGACCGACGCCACCTGCGCCCATGAACTGGTTGATGTACGTCGACTGGTCAAAGAAGAGATTGATGCTGTTGATGAGCTGGTAGCAGAAGTTTCGCCCGAGCGACCCGTCGCCAGTGCGGGGGTCGTACTGCTTGCCGATACCCGATGACATCATCAGCCGGACGTTATGAAGCTGGAAGGCTGCCAGGACCACCATCGACGCGGGCTGTTCCACTTCCTGGCCGTGCGCGTCGATGTAGGTCACTCCCGTTGCCCGGGCGCCAGTGCTATCGGTATTCACCTTCAGCACGTGGGCGTTGGTGCGAAGCGAGAAATTCGGCAGTCGATAGAGCGTCGGCAGGATGGTCGTCTGCGGCGAGGCTTTCGAATAGTTGTAGCAGCCGTAGTCGCTGCAAAAGCCGCAGAAGTTGCAGGGCCCGAGAGTACAGCCGTAGGTGTTGGTGTAGGGCTGTGACGCGTTGGCGGCAGCGAGTGGGTATGGATGGTAGCCGAGGTTCTTGGTGGCTGCTGCGAACAGCTGGCTCGTCTGCGGGTTGATCAGCGGGGGAAGCGGGAAGCCGCGTGAGCGCGGTGCTTCGAAGGGATTGCCGCCCTTGATCCTGGTGCCCCTAATGTTGCCGGCTTGCCCCGACGTCCCACAGACATACTCGAACCGGTCGAAATGCGGTTCGAGGTCCTCGTAGGTGACCCCCCAGTCCTGAAGCTGCATATCGCGCGGGATGAAGTCCGCCCCGTAGCGCTCCACGACGTGGCTGCGCAGGCGCAACTCCTCCGGCATCACGCGCGAGTGCACGCCCGACCAGTGGATGCCGGCTCCCCCGACGCCGACGCCTGGCTTGAAGGAGCCGATCTGCCGGTAGGGCACGGCGGTCTGGCTGGCGTCGTGGCGAAGCGTGACCGTGGACTTGGAGAGGTTCTGCAGCAGGCCGCGCCGGGCCGATTGCGCAACTTCATCGAGCACCTTGGGATAGGCCCAATTCGGCACCGTGTCGGCATGGTCGCCACGCTCAAGCGCCACCACGGTCAGACCAGCCTGGGCAAGCTCGATGGCCATGATGGCGCCGGTCCATCCGAAGCCCACGATCACGCAGTCCACCGGCTTATTGGGGCTGGCCATCAGGCGCGCTCGCCGCGGATATCGACCGGGCCGTAGGGGTAAGGCTTGCTGTCGCTCACCCAATCCAGGAAATCGGCCCGCGCGCCTGGGTGACCGATGAGGACCCAGCTCGCCATGTTCTTGTTGCCGCCGTACATCGGGTCACCGAAGAAGCCCTCCAGCGTGTTCTCGAGAAGAAACGACGTAAAGAACGTCTTGAGAGGTATTTCCGGCGAGGTGAACGTTCCTTCCTCCATGCCCTTCAACACGTCGTCCTGGTCACTCGGCGAGAGGCCGACAAAGGACTTTCGGAAGCGCTGCTGGCACAGATCGTCCACGGCCCTGATGCCGAGGCGATACTGCTGCTTCGGAGTCAAGGCGGACTGGTAGCCGAACTCCGGCGCGGCCTCGACGAATGGGGCGTCCATGTACCATATTCCCCCGTCAGCCCAATTCGTCCCCATCTGCCGGTCGATATACTGGGGCGCGCCGAGTTCGACGGCGCCGGGGCCCAATCGGTCGGCTGGGATGAGTCTCGCGCAAGCCGCGTTCAGAAAGGCCCATTCGAGAGGGGTGAAGAAGGTTGGCCGATAGTTGACTTCGGCGGGATGCGCCGGTTTGGGAGCGCTGTTCTGGAGGTCGTCTTCAGGATCCGATGTCCGGGGAACGGCGAAGCTTGAGACAGGAGCAGCGGCGGCGAGAGGCGCCAGCACCGCTGCACGTTTCAGGAAGTTCCTCCGCGTATTTCCGTCGTGCTTAGCCGCCATAACTGAAGCCCTTCCATGCGATTTGTACTTGCGATGTTGCCGTCGTGATGTGGCGCCCGCGAAATGGCTTGTGTTAAGTCGTCCCTAGATTTTCGACCAACACACCCGTGGTCGAGGTCTTCCCCAACCGGCCTGCCGCGTATCGCCGAGCCAATGCTGCGCAGGCCATCAGCTGCACTTGGTGAAACAGCATCAACGGCAGCACGATCAGCCCCACGGGCTGACCCGCCAGCAGCACTGTCGCCATCGGCAACCCGCTTGCGAGGCTCTTCTTCGATCCGCAAAAAACGATCGCAATCTCGTCAGCGCGGCTGAAGCCCAGCACGCGGCTAGCGACCGTTGTCAGTATCAACACCGCCACCAGCAATGCGGCGTCTACCGCCAGCAGGATGAGGAGTTGGAGGGCATCGACCTGATGCCAGATGCCGTGCGTGACGCCATCGCTGAAAGCCGCATACACCACCAACAGGATTGAGCCGCGATCAACCAGGCTCAGCACCAGCCGGTGACTGCCGATCCAGCGGCCTATCCAAGGCCGTACCAGTTGGCCTGCCAAGAACGGCAGCAGCAATTGCTCGGCGATGTCCAACAGGGCGGCGGCTGACAACCCGCCATGCGTGCTCAGCAGCAACCCGGCTAGCAGCGGCGTCAGCACCATCCCCAGCAGGTTGGAAGCGGTCGCCGAGCACAAGGCAGCGGATACGTTGCCGCCAGCAATGGAGGTGAAGGCAATCGAGGACTGCACCGTGGAAGGCAGCACACACAACAGGATCACCCCGGTCCACAAAGCCGGCGTCAATAAGCCCGGCACCGCGGCACGTGCGGTCAATCCCAGCAACGGGAACAGCGCGAAGGTAGACAGCATCACGACACTATGCAGCTTCCAGTGCCGCGCACCGGTGAGTGCCTCGCGCGGCGACAGCTTGGCCCCATGCAGGAAGAAGAGGAGCGCGATGGCCGCCTTCGTCGCATAGCCGGCGGCAACTAGGCCTGCACCGCGGACCGGCAACACCGACGCCAAGA
>CAXSEE010000334.1:0-3106 GCA_964235615.1 uncultured Acetobacteraceae bacterium
GATGCGAGGAACACGACGGCTGGGGCGATGCTCTCGGGCTCGAGCCAGGGCAGTCCGAGCGGGAGTTTGGCGGCGAGGCTCTGAGTTGCGGTTTGCTCGTCGTCTGCCTGGGTGCTGGTCGACTGCTTGCCCCCGACCGCAATCGCCTGCAAGTAGCGGTCTTCGTTCCGCGTCATTGGAGTGTCGATCAGACCCGGGATCAGGGCGTTCACCGCGATCTTGTGGCGACCCAACTCCAAGGCAGCCGACTTCATCAGGCCGATGATGCCCCATTTTGATGCTGAGTAGCTGGCGCCGTTCAAGAACATGCTTTTCGCGCTTGCTGATGTGCGGATGTCCAGTCCGGCGACGTTGGCGCCAGCTGCGGCCAAAGCGACGGCGGAGGCCCGGCCAATACCATGAGCGGCACCCGTGACGACAGCGACTTTACCTCGAAGTGCTTCTTCCTTGAAAATGGTCATCCGATTGCTCCGGTTGAAACATACGAACTTTAAAGGCGCGCTCGAATACAGAACGTCGCCCCAGCTCGGATCATGGGAGAGACGAGTAGTGCGCCTGCTCGATCACCTGGAGTGCATTCGCGCCAGCTTCTGCGATTTGCTGGTCATGCGCAGGAGTATCCGCCGACACGCCAATCGCGCCGACGACGAGCCCGTCCACGGTCAAAGGAAGGCCCCCCTGCATTTGGACCACGTCGGGAACGGTGATCTGTGCAGCCCGGCCGTCATCGATTGCCTTCTCGAGCTCGGCCGTCGGCTTGCGGAAGATCGCGGCAGCCCGCGCTTTCCCGGGGGCCAGCTCCGCGCTGACGAGCATAGGTGTCTGGTCCATGCGCTCTTCGGCAATCACCCAGCCGCCGTCGTCAACCACGGCTATTGCACCGGGAGCGCCGATGCGTACCGCTGCCGCGTGCGCAGCAGCAATCAACCGCTTCGCTTCGTCAAGGGATAGCACATGCTTTGTTTCGGCCCGAGCCATGGGTGCTCCGTTCGCGAACCCCGCGAGAACTATCACCACGACGAGTGGGAACAACCGACGTTTCCTCATGGGTACCTCCTGAAGTGATTAGTGCGTGGCCAAAGGGCCATGGAAGAAGCCCAACGGACTGCGCGGCCTCGTGCATTCGACCGCTGCACAACCAGCACTTCCTGGCCGCGCTGAGCGCCGACCACGGAGTGCGGCGGGAGTTCGGCGATCGCGCGCCAGCGACCAAGGGAGTCGCCAAACGGAAACCTCGCCGTGCCGCGGGGGATGATCGGCAGTTCGGTTTCCACCGGCTCAGCCCTTCGTCGCCGGAGTGATGGGATTCTGCGACTCGAGCAGCTTACGGACATGGGCGACCTGCTCCGGCGTGACGCCTCCGGCATGGTTGCCCCAGCTCGTCCGTATGAAGGTCGCGAGCTTGGCCACTGCATCGTTGCCGTAACGCCAACCAAAGCCCGGCATGGCAAGCCCGGTGGGCGCGTCGGCCGTGGAGGGAAGTCGCGCGCCACCTAGGATCACGGCGATCAACGATGACGGATCCTGCGTCAGCACACTGGTGTTGTCCGCTATGCGAGGAAATGCCCAGGCCTCGCCGTTGCCCGTCAGACGATGACAACCGGCACAGCTGTCCATGAACATCTGCCCGCCGGGAGAGGTCTCGGCACCGGACATGATGGTTCGGTAGGTATTGTCGTTTGCCGCAAAGCTCGCGCGACCGGAGGCCGGTGCCGGACCGAGGGATTTCAGATAGGCAGCGATTGCATCGACGTCCGCCATTGTCATGTATTGAGTGCTGTGCTGGACAACCTCACCCATCTGACCCGTGACGGCCTCGTGCGCGGTCCGACCCGCTTTCAACAGCATTGCGACATCGGCCGCGCTCCAATCGCCCAATCCGTCGCTCTGGTTGCTGCGGAGGTTGATCGGAGATCCTGCCACGAGCGTGGTTCCCGACACGTAGGTGTCAGAGCTGCCGTCCAAGCCCTTTTCCTGCAGAAACAATCCTCGCGGCGTATGGCACGTTCCGCAGTGGGCGAAGCCTTGGACCAGGTATGCACCTCGGTTCCACTCTGCGCTTTGGCTCGGCTTCGGGCTGTAACGACGGTCGTCAAGGAACAGGAGATTCCAGAACGCCAACGGCCAGCGCATGTTCAACGGCCAGGACCCGGTGCCAGGCCGGTTCGCTTCCCGCGCCGGCGCGACCCCCTGCTTGAGGAACGCAAAGAGATCGGCGAGGTCGTCGTCCGAGGTCTTTGTATAAGCCGTGTACGGCATGGCCGGATAGATGCGCGTGCCTTCCGGCGTCACGCCGCGGCGCATCAGCCGCACGAAGTCAGCGAGCGTATAACGACCGATCCCGGTGGTCCGATCCGGCGTGATGTTGCTCGAGTAGATCGTCCCCACGGGCGTCGCGAACGGCAGGCCGCCGGCAAAGGGCTTGCCCCCGCCGATGGTGTGACAGGCGGTGCAATCACCGAGGACAGCGACGTATTCACCATGCGCGACGTTCGGTATGCGAGCGGCCGCCGACCGACTGAGTTCGGCGCTGGGATGGTGCAGTACAAAGGCAACGACCGCCAACCCGCCGGCGAGAGCGACGAGCGAGAGAGTCGCCAAGACCCGGCGAACACCGGCGGATAGGTGCCTCATATCCGCACCATCGGGCCAGGACTTTTCAGGTAGGTGGAACGGATATTGGCGGCCGCCCAGTACGCCAGTGCACCCACGAGCCCTGTCGGGTTGTAGCCGATACCGTGCGCAAAGGTGTTCGCGCCCAGGACGAACAGGTTGGAGACATCCCAGCTCTGCAGGTATTTGTTGACGACGCTGATCTTGGGATCAGTCCCCATCGCGGTGCCGCCGTTGATATGCGTGCTCATATAGGTGCGTGTGTCCCAGTGATCACCGATCTTCAGCACGCGGCCCGACTGCGACTTGGCGCCCATGGCCCTGCCGATCTGGTGCAGCTTGTCGCCGAAGAACTCGGACATGCGCAGGTCGTTCTCCTGCCAGTCCAGCGTCATGCGCAGCAGCGGCGTCCCGTAGGCATCCTTGTAGGTGGGATCGAGATCCATGAAGCAGCCGCGATAGGCCATGTTGCTCATCTGAGCCTCGATGCGGC
>CAXSEE010000335.1:0-3102 GCA_964235615.1 uncultured Acetobacteraceae bacterium
GTAAGCGTCTGCTGATGGCCGCCTTGCCTGGATAGTGTGATTTCGATTTTCTCATAGGCATGATTAACAACGAGAACACGCTTGCTACTGAAGCTGCGACAGAGGCAGCCACTGTGGCAGCTTCAGAGCATCGGATCGAGATTGTCGGTGAGCGCCGACCCGCGTATGACGCAGCTTTTCGTGCCCGGGTTGTCGAAGCGTCCTTGGCACCTGGGATGCGGGCCCGGGATCTGGCGCGTCGGCACGACATTCATGTCAGCCTGATCTACCGGTGGCGGCGGTTGGCGAAGTCATCAGCCACGGCGCCAGCCTCGACCCGTTCTGGACGCGTCAGGCGCGTCAGGTCGACCAAAAACCCGGTCCTGAAACCGTCGGTTGGCTTCATACCCGTGAGGGTCCTAGGACCCCCCGAAGACCGATGCGGTGTCTCGCTGGAAGGGTCCGCTTCGTTGGAAGCTGCTGTCCAGAACGAGCACCCGGCAGGGTCCGGTCCGAAGGCGGATGTCCGAACGGGCAGGATCGAGATCGACCTGCCGGATGGCACACGGCTGCGGGTGGATGCGGCGGTCGATGACCAGGCACTGCGACGCGTGCTGGTGGTGTTGAAGGGACTGCCATGATCCAGGTAGCCGCGGGTACCAAGGTCTATCTGGCGTGCCGTCCTGTCAGCATGCGCTATGGGTTCGATGGTCTGGCTGCCCAGGTCGCTCCCATCTTCGGCGCCGACCCGTTCTCCGGCCATGTTTTCATTTTCCGTGGAAAACGAGCGGATTACCTGAAGATCCTGTATTATGATGGCAGCGGCCTATGTCTGTTTGCCAAAAGGCTTGAAGCTGGCAAGTTCGTATGGCCGCCCATCGTCGATGGCGGAATGATCCTGACACCCGCACAGATGGCGCTGCTGATCGAGGCGATCGACTGGCGGCGGACCGTGGCGCCGGAATTGCCACGCAGACCGGTGGCCGTATAACCACACCGATTGTCGTCTGAAAATGCTGTACCGCAGCCGATAGGTTGGGTAGGATTTTGCCATGTCCCTGGCACGTGATCCTCTGCCGACCGACCTGGAAGCCTTGCGGGTCTTTGCCGAGAGCCTGCAGGCGGAACTGGCGCGCAAGGAGATCGAGATCGCGGCCAATGCCGCGGAGATCCATGCCAAGACGCTGCATATCGAGAAGCTGAAGATGCAGCTTGCCGTGCTGCGGCGGGCGCGGTTCGGCCGATCCTCGGAGAAGCTCGACCGGGACATCGACCAGCTCGAGCTGTTGATCGGCGAACTCGAGGAGGAGCAGGCCGAAAGTACGGCCCGTGCCCAGGCGACAGACCCTGTCTCGTGTGATCAGGCTGCGGGCCGCCTGCGCAAACATCCGGTACGCAAGCCGCTGCCGCCCCATCTGCCGCGGGAGACCGTCGTCCACGAACCCGTCTGCGCCTGCCCAGGTTGTGGCGGCACGGTGTTCAGCCGGATCGGCCAGGACGAGCGCGAGCTGCTCGAATATGTGCCGTCCAGCTTCAAGGTGATCCAGCATATCCGGCCGAAGCTGAGTTGCCGGGCCTGCGAGACGATCGTACAGGCGCCGATGCCCGCTCTGCCGATCGAGCGCGGACGGCCAGGGCCGGGTCTGATCGCCCATATCGTCGTGTCGAAGTTCTGCGACCATATTCCGCTGCACCGGCAGACCGCCATCCACCTCCGCGGCGGCGTCGAACTCGACCGTGCCACGCTGGCGGACTGGGTCGGCCAGGCGATGTTCCTGCTGTCTCCGCTGGCCGAGGCCATCGGCCGCCATGTCAGGGCCGGTGTGGTCCTGCACGCCGATGACACCACCGTCCCGGTGCTCTCGCCCGGCCTGGGGAAGACAAAGACCGGGCGGCTCTGGGTTGCGGTCCGTGAGGAGCGGCCCTGGGGCTCAGCTGTGCCACCGGCGGCATTCTACCGCTACGCGCCGGACCGCAAGGGCATCCAGGCAGAGGCCCTGCTCAGCATCTGCCGGGGGTTCCTGCATGCTGACGGCTACGCAGGGTTCAGCCGGTTCTACAAACCGACCACCCCGGACGGTGAGGCCCCTCTGATCGAAGTCGCATGCTGGAGTCACGCACGCCGACAATTCTACGAGGTGCATCACAAGACCGCATCGCCGATCGCGTTCGAGGTCTTGCAGCGGATTGCCGTGCTGTTCGCCATCGAGCCGGACATCCAGGGACAACCACCTGATCGGCGTGCCGCTGCCCGTCAGCAACATGCTCAGCCACGGCTCGATCAACTGAAGGGGTTTCTCGAGACCGCTCTGACCCGGGTCAGCGGCAAGAGCACGCTCGCCGAGGCGATCCGCTATACGCTGTCGCGCTGGCGGGCGTTGACCCGCTACGTCACCGACGGCAGGCTCGAGATGAGCAACAATGCCGCCGAGCGCGCCATGCGGCCGCCGGTTCTTGGGCGGAAGAATTATCTGTTTTGCGGGTCCGATGCTGGCGGACAGCGAGCCGCCTGCATGTACACCATCATCGAAACCTGCCGGATGAACGGGGTCAACCCGCAGGCTTATCTGACCGACATTCTCGGCCGCATCGCTGACTATCCAATACAGAAGATCGACGAACTGCTGCCGTGGCGTTGGACGCCATAACCGAATAGCAGTTCACAAATCCATCCTGATAGCCGCGGCTATCAGCAGACGCTTACGATACAGGGCCTGTCTTGGCATCCTCAAGCTGGAACGCTCGGTCGGCGCGGCACGGCTGGACGCAGCCGCCGGGAGCGCCATCGACATCGGCGCGCTGACCTATGGCTCGGTCAAATCCATTCTCGACAACAAGCTCGATCAGCAGCCGACCGAACCGTCCACGGCCGGTCTCGCGCCGATCCGTCATTCCAACATCCGCGGCAGCGGCTACTTCCACTGACACCGAGAGGATCATCATGCTCACTCATCCAACCCAAGATCAGCTGCAGCAACTCGGGCGGCTCGGCATGGCTCGCGCATTCGGCGAGATCCTGGCCGATCCCGACAGCGCCAGTCTCAGCCACGCGGAATGGCTGGCACTGCTCCTCGAGCATGAGACCAGCCATCGCCACGACCGGCGTCTCGCCGCGCGTCTTCG
>CAXSEE010000336.1:0-3066 GCA_964235615.1 uncultured Acetobacteraceae bacterium
GGTCCTGTCCGGCCCGGCCGGAGGCGTCACCAGCACCGCCATGATCGCGCGGCGCACCGGGCATCGGCGGGTGCTGGCATTCGACATGGGTGGCACCTCCACCGACGTCTCGGTAATCCTGGACGGCGAGCCGACGATCTCGCGCTCGACCGAGGTCGGTTCGTTTCCCGCCAAGGTCCCGACGCTGGACGTGCGCAGCGTGGGCGCAGGCGGCGGTTCGATCGCGGAGGTTTCTGATCTCACCTGCTCCCTGCGCGTGGGGCCGCGCAGCGCAGGAGCCCGGCCCGGACCGGCCTGCTACGGGCGCGGCGGCACGGAGGCTGCCGTGAGCGACGCCAACGTCGTGCTGGGCTATCTGCCGCCCGTGCTGCTGGGCGGCGACATGCGGCTCGATGTCGCGGCCGCCCGCACCGCGGTCGCTCGCATCGGCAAGCAGATCGGCCTGTCGCCCGAGGACGCCGCCCGCGGCATCCTCGACATCGCCAACGAGGTCATGCTGGGCGCATTGCGGGTGATCACCGTGCAGCGCGGGCTCGATCCGCGCGAGTTCGGCCTCGTGGCCTTCGGGGGCGCCGGGCCGTTGCACGCCAACGCCCTGGCCGAACTGCTCGGCTGTTACCCGGTCATCGTGCCGCCCAACCCCGGCGTGCTCTCAGCGCTGGGTTTCCTCGAAGCAGAATTCAAGAACGAGTTCGTGCAGACCTTCATCCGCTCGACCGTGGGCCTGGCCCCGGACGAGGTCTGGTCGCGGTTCCGCATCCTGGACGAGCGGGCCGCCGCGTGGCTGGTCGAGGAAGGTGTCGCCGAAGCGGACCGGACGCTGCGCCACACGCTGGACCTGCGCTACGAGCAGCAGGGCTTCGAGGTCACGGTCCCGGTCGCCGCCGCGGCACTGGCAGGCGGCGACCTGAGAGGCGTCATCGGGCAGTTCCACGCCCTGCACCAACGCCTGTACGGCGTCCGCTTCACGGTCCCGGTTGAGCTGGTGGCGTTACGGGTGGTCGCGACGGGTGCGACGACGCCGGTCGACGAAGCGCCGCCCGAGACGCAGGGCGGCAGCATCGAGGACGCTTTGATCGATCGTCGGCCGTGCTACTTCGATGGCCGCTGGGTCGACACGCCTGACTATGACCGCTCGAGATTGAGCGCGGGCGTGCGGGTCGAAGGTCCCGCCATCGTCCGGCAATATGACACCACGACCGTGCTGTTGCCCGGCCACTATGCGGAGGCTGATCGGCACGGCAACCTGCTGATTTGGCCAACTTCGAAAGGACAGCAGCCATGACCGCCCATGTCGATCCGATCACGCTCGACATAATCGAGAACGCGCTCAAGAACGCGCGCTTCGAGATGGACAGCGTCGTCTGCCGCATCTCGCTGTCGCCGGTCATCCGCGAACAGCACGATGAATTCCCGATGATCTGCAACGCACGCGGCCAGATGATTGTGGGGCAGTTCGGTTCCTACATTCCCGGCGTCGTCGAGAAATTCGAGGGCGACATTAACGAGGGTGACGTCTTCGTCTGGAACGATCCCTATGCGAGCAAGGGCTCGATCTCGCACAACAATGACTGGTGCGTGATGATGCCTATCTTCCACGCGCAAACCCTCGTTGGTTTCAGTTCCATCTTCGGCCACATGGTCGATGTGGGCGGCAAGGTGCCTGGTTCGATGCCGGCGGACGCGCGCTCGATCTGGGAAGAGGGCCTGCGCATCCCGCCGGTGCGTATCTACGACAAGGGCGTCCTTAACCAGGGCGTCCTCGACATCATGCTGAATAACTCTCGCACCCCCGACATGAACCGTAGCGACCTCATGGCGCTGATCGCCGGCTGCCGGACGGCGGCGCAGCGCGTCGGGGAACTCTGCGACCGCTTCGGCCAGAGCATTTACATGACCGCCTGCGACATGCTGCTGGACCGCACGCGCAATGCCATGAAGGTGCTGATCGAGAAGTACATCCCCGAGCAGGCGGTCTCTTTTACGGACTATGTTGACGACGACGGTCGTGGACACGGCCCGTTCAAGATGACGCTCTCGATCTATCGCCGTGGCGGTATCGCGGTTTTTGACTGGACCGGCACCGACGACCAAGCCGAAGGCCCGATCAACTTCCATATCCACGAAGGGCTCTGCAAGCTTTTCTTTGGCGTCTACATGATTATGGCGTTCGATCCCTCGATCCTGTTCAACGAGGGCTTCTACGACCTGTTCGAGGTGGTGCTTCCCGAGGGAAGCCTGCTCAATCCGCGCTTTCCCGCCGCCCTGTCCAACCGGCTGAACACGCATACCCGCTTCTTCGATTGCCAGGCTGGCGCGCTCGGCCAACGCGCGCCGCACTTGTCGATGGCGGCGGGCTACGGCACCAGCCCACACTTCATCTTCACGGGAACCGACCGGAACAACAAGTATTTCCAGGTCATGGAGTTGCTGTTCGGAGGCGTGCCGGGGCGGCCACGCGGCGACGGGCTGGATGGCCATGCCTGGTGGCCGCTGTTCAGCGCCACGCCGATCGAGTACATTGAGAACTACTATCCGGTCCTGGTCGAGCGCTACCGTCCGGTGACTGACTCGGGCGGCGCCGGGCTGCATCGCGGCGGCTGCGGCATCGAAAAGGTCTATCGCCTGCTCGAGCCTGGAGAGGTCTCGATTCACGACGACCGGGAGGTCGTGCCGCCCTGGGGCATCAATGGCGGGCTTCACGGTGGCACCTCCAGCAAGTGGCTGCTTCGCACAGGCAGCGACACACCCGAGCGCATCGCCTCCAAGATCGACAATTTGAAGATCCAGCGAGGCGATCGCGTGATCTTCAAGACGGCCGGCTCCGGCGGCTGGGGAGATCCGCTCAACCGCCCTGCCGCCGAAGTAGCGCGTGACGTCCGTCAGGACCTCGTATCCGCCCATAGCGCCGAGCGCGATTACGGCGTGGTCTTTGCCAGCTCCGGCGCCGTCGACGAGGCGGCCACGATTACCTCGCGCGCGCGCATCCGGGCCGAGCGCGGCGCGCCGGCACTGTTCGATTTCGGCTTCGTGCCTCCGCGTCGCGATGCGGCAGAATAGGAGCTT
>CAXSEE010000337.1:0-3031 GCA_964235615.1 uncultured Acetobacteraceae bacterium
GTCGCCGCGATTAGCTTGGTGTAGAACGGCCCGTAGCGGTCCGACATGTGGGTATAGACTTTGAAGCCGGGCTTCTGGCCGTAATGAGCGTTGAGGCGGCTGGCGTCCCGGCCAAAGCCGGCCGCCTGGAAGAACTGCCCGTCGGATGACGAGGCGGTGCCGCTGCCGAACCTGGCTGCGAACGGCTCGCGCTGCTGCTGGTTGACCAGCCGACGCAGCGCCAGGGCGTAGGTTTCATCGCGGATGTGCCAGTCCGACGTCCAGGCCAATTGGGCCAGGCTGGCCACGCTGCAGGCCTCGGCCATGCGCGTCAGGCCGAGGTTGAGCCCGTCGGCCAGCAGTCCGGCCAGCAGGATGCGGATGTCGGCTGCGGCCTCGCCGGTTCGTAGGTGGGTGAAGCAGTCTGGGAACAGCGTCCAACCCGCCACTTCGGCCATCAGGTCGGTGATGCGGATGCGCGGCAGCATGGCGTAAAGCCTCCCGGCCAGGGCTTCAGCCTCGGGCGGGGTGGATTTCTCAATCGGCGCGATCTTCAGCACGCCACGGTCGATCGACACGTCCGGCAGTCGCCCATCCTTGGCGCGGGCGTCGACGGCAGCCAGCCGTGCGTCCAGCAGCGTGCGGCGATCCGCGATGAACCGCTCGAAGTCGGGTTCAACCGCGATCGGTAGGGTGCCGGCCTGTTGCAGCTTGGTCAGGGTGTCCTCTGAGATCAGCCGCCCCTCAAAGGAGCGGTAGCGCCGGCTGCCCGTCACCCAGATGTCGCCGGCCTGGAGACGCCCACGCAACTCGGACAGCACGCAGAGTTCGTAATGGCGTCGGTCAATGGCCCCACCCGGCAGTACGAGGCTGGCCCAGCGCTGACGGATGAAGCCAGTGGGAGCCGACTTCGGCAAAGCGGCTGATCCTTTGCGGTTTGCCTCGCGCAACACCTCGATCGCCCGCATCAAGGACGCGGCCGCCGGCACGCCTTCGAACGCGAAAGCGTTCAGAAAGGCGGGCGACCAACGGCGGATGCCGGCGTAGTGCTCGCCGATGTTCTCGTAGGCGTCGAACTCCTCGGGCCGCATCAGCACCTCGGCTTCGGCGACGCTGGTGCGGAAGCGCTCCCAGGCGACCACCCCGGTGATGGCTGCGAACGCGTCCTGCTTCGCCTCGTGGGCTGCGATCACCGCGGCGCCGACGCGGGCGTATAGCCGGACCTTATCGTTGATGGCTCGGGCATCCGCCTGGAAGGCGCGGGCCTGCCGACCCTCCGCCTTGCTGAATATCCCGCCAATCAGCCGTTCAAACAGCTCGATGGCCTGGTCGGTGAGCACGGCGCCGAGGTCGAGGCCGATGGCGACTAATGTCGCGTGGCGGCGCTGCCGCTCGTAGCCGGCGACATGCTGCACGGTGACGCGCGCCGCCTCGCGCGCGAGCTGAGCCAGCCGCGCCTGGTGAACCAGGTGTCCGCGGCTGGGCTCGATCCCGATGGCGCGGACGTGCTCCAGGCGCGCGATCAGGCCGAGCATGGCAGAAGGCTTGGCGGACTGCGGCATCTGCCGCAGCCAGGTCAGCCAGTTCTGCCCGGTGCTCTCCCGGCGTTGCACCAAGGCGTCGAGGCCACGGCGCTGTTCGGCGGATAGGCCGTGGGTCAGGCGGCGATGCACCTCGCGGCGAGCCTGGTGACGCAGGTCGGAGCAGAGCCGTTCAAGGGCCGCGGGCGAGGGCGCCACGATGCGGCGCTCCCGGCAGGTCAGCATCACCAGCCCGGCCAAGACGGCCAGCTTGTCGTTCTCGATGGCTTGCGGGAGCAGGACGTCAAGCAGTTCGGCGTAGGCGCGACGGCCAAACGGGCGCAGGCCGAGGTGCTGCTGGCACAGGATGGCGTGGCGCTGCCGGCTGCGTTCGGCCTCGACGTACTCGTCCATCGCACCCGGCACGGCGCCGATCTGCTCGGCCACGAACGCGACCATGGCAGCGGGCGGGCGCTCGTCGGCCCGCAGCGCGCGGCCGGGGTGTCGCAGGTAGCAGAGCATCAATGCATAGCCGAGCCGGTTGTGGTCACCGCGGCAGCGCTGGGCTGCGGCCAGGTCCTCGGACGACATGGTGTAGTGGCGCACCAGCTCGCGCTGCTCGACGGGCGGGTCGAACAACTCCGCAAGCTGGGCCTCACTCAGTTGCTGCCGTCGCGCCACTCATGCCTCCTGCCCTTTGGGGCCGGCAGACCAGCCGATCCGGGCAAGCGAGTCGATCAGCGTACTGCGCTTGATCCCGAAGGTGCGGCAGACGGCGGCCTTGGTGGCGCCACCGTCCAGGGCGGTCGTTACCGCCCCGAGCTTCTCGGCGTCGATCGTCACGGGACGGCCGCCCCGGCGGCCACGTCGGGCGGCCGCGACAAGCCCGGCCTGTACGCGCTCCTGGATCAGCGATCGTTCGAACTGGGCGAGTGCGCCGAAGATGTGAAACACCAACTCCCCTTGCGCGGTCGTGGTGTCCATCTGCTCGGTCAGGCTGCGGAATGCGATGCCGCGCGCCTTAAGATCCGTGACCGTGGTCAACAGGTGCGGCAGCGAGCGGCCGAGCCGATCGAGCTTCCAGACCACCAGGCAGTCGCCTGCCCGGATGAACGCCAGGGCCTTGGCCAATCCGGCGCGGTCGCCGCGGCTGCCGCTGGCGCGATCCTCGAATAGATGGCGCTCATCAACGCCGGTCGCGAGTAGCGCATCGCGCTGAAGGTCCATGACCTGCCGGTCACCCTCGGTGGAAACGCGCATGTACCCGACCAGCATGTGCGGAAAACCTCATCAAAGGGGTTCTCGCACACTGACCCATTCCGACATGGTTTGTCGCGCAGATTTCCGGCACCAAAGTGCCCGTTTACGGCCGCTCCGTTCAGGCCCGCGGAAAACACCTGTTTGACGTCATTCCGGTCATGCACCGGCTCTCTTGTGGAACAGCCGAAATGCCCGGCCCGCTTGAGCTTTGGTGTATGAGGGCATAGCGTCGGTTGTCATGTAGACAACGCTAAGGGTGAACGGGTCAGGAA
>CAXSEE010000338.1:0-3023 GCA_964235615.1 uncultured Acetobacteraceae bacterium
AGACGCTGACCGTCGGAAGGTAAGGCTGGGCTCTGCCCAGACCCGCCAAAGGCCTCGGCCTTTGGAAACCAATTCATGGATATGATCGGATTCTCAAGGCTTTGCCTTGAGCGGGTCCAGGGCAGAGCCATGGTCTTCCTTAGAGCAACGAATTCGTGTCGGTCGGGCTTTCCTCGGCCTGATGCGGGCTGGCGAGCAGTTCCTCCAGCACCGAGCCGGCGAGACCGCGGGTGACCGCACTCGCCGACGCGAGCGCCGCCTGGTCGAGCAGGCGGGCTGCCTCCCGCATGGCATCCGCCTGGCGCGGCAGTCGAAGCAGCAACCACTCCACCACCGGTTGTGCGACCACGAGCTGTCGTTCGGCGAGCAGGCGAAGCAGCAGGATGCGCAGCAGTGCCTCCTCCGGGCGGCCCAGGGCAACGGCGGCCGTGGCGCGCAGGCGGCTCGCGAGGTCGGGCAGCAGCACCGGCCAGCGTGAGGGAGCGTCCCGGCCTGCGAGCAGGACCGGCATGGCCTGCTCGCGGGCGGCGTTAAGCAGATGCAGCAGCGAGAGCTCGTCGGCCGCCATGTCGGCGTCGTCGATGGCGATGCCGCCGCTGGTGCCCGGGATCCGCTCCGGAAGCGTGGTCAGGCCGCGCAACGCGGTGCCTGGCAGCAGCAGCGCCGCATGGTCGCGCGCCCACAGCTGAAGCAGGTGGGTCTTGCCGCAGCCGGCGTCTCCCCACAAAGCCAGGCGATGGTCGGGCCACTGCGCGCCACCGTCGCGATCGAGCCAGGCGAGTGCAGCGGCATTCGATGGAGCCGCGATGAAATCCGCGCGTGCGAACGTGGGACGATGCGCGAACGGCAACGCCAGCTGGCGAACTGCGGAGGGTCCCTCGGACGCCTCATGATCGACCTGTGCCACCAATGCTGTTCGCGCCGTCCCGCCTGCCGTAAAGCTGCGCCGGCATATTACATCCCACGCGCATCCACCACAGCAGGACGAGGCGATCCCATCCATGAGCGATCCCCCAACCATGAGCGGCCCGGCTGGCAGCTACCGCTCCTCCGGCGTGGATATCGAAGCGGGAGACCGGCTGGTCGAGGCGATCAGGCCGGCCGCCGGCGCCACCGACCGTCCCGGCACGATGGGGTCCCTGGGCGGCTTCGGGGCGCTATTCGACCTCAAGGCGGCCGGCTTCCGCGACCCGGTGCTGGTATCGTCCACCGACGGCGTCGGCACCAAGCTGATGGTCGCCATCGAGACCGGGCTACATGACGCGGTCGGCATCGACCTGGTCGCGATGTGCGTCAACGACCTGGTGGTGCAGGGCGCGGAACCGCTGTTCTTCCTGGACTATTTCGCGACCGGCAAGCTCGCTGTGGACGAGGCGGCACGCGTGGTGCGCGGCATCGCCGAGGGCTGCCGGCTGAGCGGCTGCGCGCTGGTCGGGGGCGAGACCGCAGAGATGCCGGGCATGTATGGCCCCGGCCATTACGATCTCGCCGGCTTCTCGGTGGGTGCCGCAGAACGCGGCGCCCTGCTGCCGCGGGGGATCAGGACGGGAGACATCATCCTCGGCCTGCCGAGCAGCGGCGTGCACTCCAACGGCTTCTCCCTGGTCCGCCAGATCGTGCGCAACGCCGGCCTCGGCTGGGACGCCCCCTGCCCCTACGCTCCCGGCCTGACGCTGGGCGAAGCGCTGATGACCCCGACCCGGCTGTATGTGCATCCGATGCTGGCGCTGCATCGCGCCGGGCTGCTGCGCGGGGCCGCGCACATCACCGGCGGCGGCCTGCCGGGCAACCTGCCGCGCGTGTTGGCCAACGGGATGCGGGCGGCGATCGACGGCGACGCCTGGCCGGTGCCGCCGGTGTTCGGCTGGCTGGCGCGGACCGGCGGCGTCGACACCGATGAGATGCTGCGCGTGTTCAACTGCGGGATCGGCATGGCCCTGGTGGTCTCGAACGTGTCGAGCGCCACGGCGCTGCTGTCCGAACTCGGCGAGGCCTTCTCGGTGATTGGCCGTATCGAGGCTTCCGAGGCCGACGAGGCGGGGCTGCGCTTCGTCAGCCTGCCACGTCTCGGAGCCTGACCGCTTGTCCAAGGTGCCTGTCGCGATCCTGCTGAGTGGACGCGGCAGCAACATGTCGGCGCTGATCGAGGCTTGCCGCGATCCGGATTACCCCGCGGAGATCGCGCTGGTGCTGAGCAACCGGCCGGATGCCGCCGGCCTCGAGACCGCGCGGGCAGCGGGGATCCGCGCGCTGGCGATCGACCATCGCGGCTTCGGGCAGGACCGGCAGGCCCATGAGCAGGCGATCGACGCCGCCCTGCGCCATACCGGCATGCAGTGCGTGTGCCTCGCCGGCTACATGCGCCTGCTGACACCGTTCCTGACCCAGGCCTGGCAGGGCCGCATGCTCAACATCCATCCCAGCCTGCTGCCGGCGTTCCCTGGTCTGCACACCCATGAGCGCGCCCTGCAGGCGGGGGTGAAACTGCATGGCTGCACCGTGCATCTGGTCACCGAGACCATGGATGACGGCCCGATCCTGGGACAGGCGGCGATACGGGTCCGGCCCGGCGACACTCCCGAGACGCTGGCGGCCAGGGTGCTGCGACAGGAGCATATCCTGTATCCGCTGGCGCTGCGGCGGCATCTGGGCGGCGTTATGCCGGCACCGGAACAGGATGCGGCGCTGCTGGCGGTCTAGCCGCATTCCAGGCTATGAATCACTCGGTGATTTGGCCACAGGAGACCCGCAGACATGGCGACCGACCACGCAGCGACAGGCGACACGGCCCCGGTGCCCACGACACCGGAAGCCCTGATGGCCGATCGTCAGATGTTCTGGGCGCAATTCTGCCGGATCGCCGTCTGGGCCGTGGGGGTCATCGGGGTGATCCTGGTGCTGATGGCCTGGACGCTGACCTGACCAACGGGCCGGGGTCAGCAATCCAGGCCGTCGCCATCGCAGCCGTCGTTATCGCGGTGGAGCTGAACGCGTCCGGACCCTAGACCAGCACCTTGTCCAGC
>CAXSEE010000339.1:0-3013 GCA_964235615.1 uncultured Acetobacteraceae bacterium
CCTCCGCCTCGATGCCGCCGACGCCCCAGCCGAGCACGCCCATGCCGTTGACCATCGTGGTATGGCTATCGGTGCCGTACAGCGTGTCGGGATAGGCGAAGGTCTCGCCCTGGATGGTCGCGGTCCACACCGCCTGGGCGATGTATTCCAGGTTGACCTGATGGCAGATGCCGGCACCGGGAGGCACCACGAAGAAATTCTCGAACGCTTCCTGGCCCCAGCGCAGGAAGGCGTAGCGCTCGCCGTTGCGCTCGAACTCGGTCTCGACATTGCGCTGCAGGCTGTCGGCGGTGCCGGCATAATCCACCATCACCGAGTGGTCGATCACCAGATCGACCGGCACCAGCGGGTTGACCTTCTGCGGATCGCCATGCAGCCGGGTGATGCCGTCGCGCATGGCGGCGAGGTCGACCACGGCGGGAACCCCGGTGAAGTCCTGCATCAGGATGCGAGCCGGCTTGAACGGGACTTCGCGGATGCTCTGGCCCTGGGCCAGCCAGCCGAAGAGGGCGTTGGCATCGTTGACGGTGTATGAACGGCCATCCTCGAAGCGCAGCACATTCTCCAGCAGCACCTTGAGGCTGACCGGCAGCCGGCTGACGTCGCCGATGGTCTTCTCCGCTTCGGGGATGGAGAAGTAGTGGTAGGTCTTGCCCTCCACTTCGAGTGTCTTGCGCGTCCGCAGGCTGTCGTGGCCGACCGATTTCATTCTGTTCCCTTTCAGGGTGTCACGGACCGGCATCGGGCCGGCTTGTATATGCGACCGGCATCCAAGCCGGCTTTTCGACGCAATATGGGGCGTCGGCTTGATAACTAAAACGCCCTAGAACATACCAACACGGGTGAGTGAAACAAGCGTCCCGCGGATAGAGTCTTCGGCTGCCCGGCTGGAAGCATACGGCATCGTCGTGTTCCGGGGCGAGCGGCTGGTGCTCGACGGGATCGACCTCTCCTGCGGCAGCGGCGGCGCCATCCTGCTGACCGGGCCGAATGGCGCGGGGAAATCGACACTCCTGCGCGTGTTGGCCGGCCTGCGCGCGCCCGACGCCGGCAGCCTGCTCTGGAACGGCACGCCGACCCGCGAGGACAGCTTCGCCCACGCCCGGCGCCTCGCCTATCTCGGGCATCAGGACGCGCTCAAGCCGGGCCTCACGCTCGCGGAGAACCTCAGGCTCGCCCGCATCACCGGCGGCGGCGATCTCGAAGCGGCACTTGGGGCGGTGGCGCTGTCGGAGCTCCGAGACCTGCCGGCCCGGCTGCTCTCGGCGGGACAGAAACGTCGGGCGGCACTTGCCCGGGTGCTGCTGCTGCGGGCCACCTTGTGGTTGCTCGACGAACCCAGCCTGGGGCTCGATACCCAGGCGATCGGCCTGCTGGGCAGCCTGCTCGCCCAACATCGGGATGCCGGCGGCATGGTGATCGCGACCACCCACGTGCCGCTGCCGCTGCCGGACGCCACTGTATTATCACTCGGCAGCTGAAAGTATTACGCATGGCTGGACCGCTCGAACGCTTCGCGGCCCTGGTCGCGCGCGACCTGCGCCTGGCCCTGCGTCATGGCGCGGACACGCTCGGCGCCATGCTGTTCTTCCTGCTGGCCGGCAGCCTGTTCCCGCTCGCCCTCGGCCCCTCCCCCGACCTGCTGCGGCGCATGGCGCCCGGCATCGTCTGGGTCTGTGCCCTGCTCGCCGCCCTGCTGCCGCTCGACCGGCTGTTCGGCGCCGAGCTCGAGGACGGAGCGCTCGACCAGTTGATGCTGTGCGGCCTGCCCGCGCCCGCCGTGGCGCTGGCCAAGATGGCGGCGCACTGGCTGACCACCGGCCTGCCTCTGCTGCTCGCGGCGGGGCCTCTGGCGATCATGCTGGGGATGCGCCCGGCCGCCATTCCCGTGCTGCTCGCGGGGCTGCTGCCCGGGACGCTGGTGCTGTCGCTGATCGGCGGCATGGCGGCGGCGATCGTGCTCGGCGCGCGGCGCGGCGGCGTGCTGCTGCCGCTGCTGGTGCTGCCGCTCGCGACCCCGGCGCTGATCTTCGGCGCCGCCGCCGTCGATGCCGCCCAGTTCGGCCAGCCTTGCGCCCCCGACCTGCTGCTGCTCGCCGCCTTCCTGGCCGGCGGACTGCCGCTCTGCCCGGTCGCGGCCGGCGCGGGGCTGCGTGCGGCCGTGGAGTAGCCAGGCTGGGGAGTAGCAACCGCCGCCTTCCCTCCCCTTATCGTTGGCGGCTATCCTGCCTGGCGCCGAAAAACATGGGGCGCCACACCAAACGGAGTTCGTTGATGCTTATCGACAAGATCCTGGACCAGAAAGGCCGCGACTGTGCGACCGTGCGCCCGACCGCGACTGTCGCGACCGTCGTGTCCCTGCTCGCGGAACGCCACATCGGCGCTGTCGTGGTCGAGGATCTCAAGGGTGGCATCGTCGGCATCTTCTCCGAGCGCGACCTGGTCAAGCTGCTGGCCAGCCGTGGCGCCGATGCCCTGACCGTCCTGGTCAAGGACGTGATGACTTCCCCGGTCTTCACCTGCAAAGCCGACGACCGGGTCGACGCCGTGATGGAGATCATGTCCGAGCGCAGGGTCCGCCATATGCCGGTGGTGGGCAGCAAGGGCCTAGCCGGCATGATCAGCGTACGCGATCTGATCCGCCACCGCCTCAGCGAGAAAGAAACCGAAGCAGCCGTCCTACTCGATATATCGCGCCTTCACGGCTGAAGAGCCTTTTATGTCCCGGTAAGCCTGTCCGAAAATTCGTGCTGGTGAGTCACCTGGCGTGATGGTCGAGAACCGGAGCGGAGCGGACCTTGATGGTCCGTGAGCACCGGAAGCGCAGAACATCGCGTTGGGTGGCCGCCAGCGCGGATTATCGGACAGGCTCACGCTTCGCGGTACCATAGCAGCATCACGCCCACGAGCATGAAGCAGACCGGCCAGACCCAGCCGGCGATACGGCCGCTCCGGCCGGGCAGGCGCAGTTCCAGCCATCGTGCCCAGCCGGCCGAGATGCCGGCGATGGCCA
>CAXSEE010000340.1:0-3012 GCA_964235615.1 uncultured Acetobacteraceae bacterium
CGATCCGCGATCCGCGCCACGGCATCGTCCACGTCATCGGGCCTGAACTCGGCTTTACGTTGCCGGGAAGCACACTCGTGTGCGGCGATAGCCACACCTGCACGCACGGCGCTTTCGGGGCCATCGCGTTCGGCATCGGCGCCAGCGAATGCGAGTGCGTGCTCGCGACCCAGACGCTGCGCCAGACTCGCCAGAAGCGCATGCGTATCAAGCTCGACGGGCGGCTCCCCGAAGGTGTCGCGGTCAAGGACGTCGTATTGGCCTTGATCGCCACCATCGGCACGAGCGGCGGGAGAGGGCACGCCATCGAATACGCCGGCTCGGCCATTGCCACCTTGTCGATGGAAGCCCGAATGACGCTCTGCAACATGTCGATCGAGGCGGGCAGCCGCGTCGGCATGATGGCGCCCGATGACGTGACATTCGCCTATCTGGAAGGCCGCCCCTTGGCACCCCGCGGGACAGCCTGGGAGATGGCGCTCGATCACTGGCGGGGACTGCCGAGCGATGGCGATGCCGTTTTCGATAAGGAGATGACGCTCGATGTCTCGGCGCTGCCACCGTATGTTTCCTGGGGCACGACACCCGAAGAGTCCGCTCCGATCGACGGTCGTATTCCCGATCCGGCCTTGGAACCCGATCCGGTGCGACGCGCGCGGATGATACGCAGTCTAGCTTATATGGACCTGCGGCCGAACATGCTGTTGCAGGACGTCGCGATCGACCGTGTTTTCATCGGTTCGTGTACCAACGGCCGCATCGAGGATTTGCGTCTGGCCGCTGCCCTGGTCGGGGGCCGACGGATTGCCCGCTCAGTAAAGGGGATCGTGGTACCGGGCTCGGCGTCGGTTAGAGCGCAGGCCGAAGCCGAGGGCCTTGACCGCATCTTCCGCGAAGCGGGGTTCGAGTGGCGGGAGGCGGGCTGTTCGATGTGCGTGGCCATGAACGATGACCGGCTGGAAGCAGGCCAGCGCTGCGCCTCGACATCGAACCGCAATTTCGAGGGACGGCAGGGCGCCGGTGGCCGAACTCACCTGATGAGCCCGTCGATGGCCACTGCGGCTGCGCTGACGGGGCATCTAGCCGACGTCCGCGCGCTGACGCCCTGAGAGTATGCCATGATCGCCTTTCAGACGCTGACATCCGTGGCGGCACCGCTGCCTGAAGCCGACATCGACACGGACGTGATCTTTCCGGCTCGGTTCCTCCTGCTGCTCGACAAGGCTGGGCTGGGCAGGCACCTGTTCCATGAACGGCGGTTTAGTGGAGGCGAGCCACGGCCCAATTTCATCCTCGACCGGCCGCCTTACGACAGCGCCCGCATCCTGATCGCGGGACGAAACTTCGGTTGCGGATCCAGCCGCGAACAGGCGGTATGGGCGCTCGCGGATTTCGGTATTCAATGTATCGTGGCGCTGAGCTTCGGAGAAATCTTTCTTGCGAACTGCTTCAACAACGGCATACTTCCAATAATGCTGGCTCCCGACCTCCATGCGCGGGTCCTGCTGGCAGCCGAAGCCGGCCAGATCCTGACGGTCGACCTGACTCGGCAGACGATCCGGTTCGCCATGGGAGATTCGGTTGCGTTCGCGGTTGATCCGCACCGGAGGCGCTCGCTACTGCTCGGCCTTGACGAGATCAGCGTGATCCTGGCCGAAGATGCCGACGACATCGCCCGGTTCGAGGGCCTGCACCATGCCCGGTATCCGTGGCTGTATCTGGATAACGAGGCTCGCGCCTCGCTGTCCGATCTCAAGATGGGGCACTGTGATGGATGAGGATCTCGGCGCCAACTACCGGCGCGCCTATGGCAATCGGATCGGCTTCGGCAAGCGCCCGGCCCTGATCTTGATCGACTTTGTGCAGGCCTATTTTGACAAGAACTGCGATCTCTATGCAGGGGTCGAAGCGGCGCTGAACTCAGCATTGCGGATCAGGGCGGCCGCGCGCGCCGTGTGCGTCCCCGTTATCTACACCAACGTCGTATACCATCCTCACGCGCTCGACGGTGGCCGATTCTACCAGAAGGCCAAGCCGCTGAAAAACTTCCTTGCTGGTAGCCCGATGGGGGCATGGCCCGAGGGGCTCGACGTGCATGCCGACGAACTCGTCATTTCCAAGCAGTATCCCAGCGCATTCTTCGGCACTTCACTGGCCTCGACGCTGACCAGTTGGGGTGTCGATAGTCTGATCCTCACTGGCCTCAGCACGAGTGGCTGCGTGCGAGCCACATGTGTCGATACCTGCTCCCACGGCTTCATCCCGATCGTGGTGCGAGACGCCTGCGGTGACCGGCATCCGACTCCCCATGAAGCAAACCTCTTCGACATGGATGCCAAGTATGCAGATGTCGTTGGGGAGACTGAAGTGCTTTCTCATTTTAGAGCTCTGAAGGAAGCTTGATTGCACACGCAGCCTCAGAGCCGCGCTTGCGGCGGATGAACTCTTGACGGGCTCCGCCCACGTCGATCTTCTCCATACGGCGTTCACCGCTAATGGTTTGTCTCCACCTTCCAATTTGCTTTATGTGGAGTCGGAGGAACGACACGTGCTCTCCTTATGGTGAGACACTTATACCAATCGTCCTAGAGTTTGACCGTTGCCCAATCTCGGTTCCCGATTGATTGGATGCGCGTCGGGTCGGCGATCAACCAGTTCCACGCACCCCTGCAGGCCTCGAGAATGTCGTCGTAGCTGTCCCAGACCGTAGCGCAGAGCTTGTTCTGCCGCAGATAGTCCCAGACATTCTCCATCGGGTTCAACTCAGGGCTATAGGGCGGCAGATGGAGCAGCCTGATGTTGTCGGGCACCACGAGATCGCCGCCAAGCTGGTGCCAGCCCGCGCGGTCGCAAATCAGTGCTGCATAGGCGCCAGGGGTCACCCGCGTGCTGATTTCGGCGAGATGCAGGTTCATCATTTCGGTGTTTGCTGCGGGCGTGATCATCGCAGCCCCGACGCCCCGCTGTGGACATATGGCACCAAAGATATAAGCCGAGTCATGACGGTTATCG
>CAXSEE010000341.1:0-3011 GCA_964235615.1 uncultured Acetobacteraceae bacterium
AACGGACGTGCGCCGAGGTTCGCCGCTCCCGGCGGGTCGTGACCGGGCAGTCCGGGTTCTTTCTCAAGAGGGGGGGGGGGGGCGGAATCCATGGCTGAGCTGACTGACGCACAGATTGACGCCGCGCTGGAACGCGGCCGAACGGCGCGGTTGCATGAGCCACGTGCGGCATCGGCACGCTACGACCGGCGATCGAAACGGGTGATCATCGAACTGACCAACGGATGCACCTTCGCTTTTCCGCCGAAGCTCGCACAGGGTCTGGAGACTGCGACCGAAGACCAGCTTTCCCAGGTCGAGGTCCCTGGTGTAGGCTCGGGACTGCACTGGGATGCGCTCGATACGGACCTGTCCATTCCCGGCCTGCTCGTCGGGTTGTTCGGGACGAGGGCTTACCTGGCCCAACAGGCTGGACGCGCAAAATCTCCGGCCAAGGCTGCTGCGGCACGTGTCAATGGTGCCAAGGGTGGCCGTCCTCGTCGTTCAGCACACGCATAGCGGGTTGAGCTTTTCGGTTCCGCGTCTGCCGCGCTTGAACGGCTTTGGATTAGCCTATTTCTTCTCCAGGAACGACGGGATCAGCGGGTTGTCGGTCTGCAACGAGTTCTTGCTCGGCAGGTCGGCGTCCGTCCAGCCGCCACCCAGATACTGGACCAGCAATACGCTGTCGACCATGCGATCCTGCTGGATGGTGAGCTCGGTCTCCTCGTTGCTCAGCGCCGTGACCTGGGCGGTGATCACGGTCGTGTAGTCGACCGTGCCGGCGGTATATTCGTTCAGCGCGACCGTCACCGCCTGCTCGGCGAACGCCACCGCGCGGGTCTGCACCTCGGCCTGCTGGGCCAGGATGCGAAGCGCCGACAGCTCGTCCTCGACATTCTCCAGGGCACTCAGCACGGTCTGGCGATAGCTCGCCACGGAGGAGTCGTACACCGCCCGTGCCTGGTCGACCTCGGCCGAGCGCAGGCCGCCTTCGAACAGGATTTCGGTGGCGTTGGCGCCGAGCGACCAGACCCGGTTCGCGACCTGGATCAGCGAGCCGATCGGGTTGCCGCTGTAGCCATACATGGCCGACAGGCTGATGTCGGGAAAGAAGGCCGCGACCTGGACGCCGATCAGCGCGTTCTCCTGCTCCATCGTCCGTTCCGCGGAGGCGATGTCCGGGCGGCGCTGCAGCAGGGTGGCCGGCAGCGTCACCGGAATTGCCGGCACGAAGTTCGTCAGCGGTGCCGCGGTCAGGGTGAGACTGGCGGGCGGAAGACCGGTCAGCACCGCAATCGCATGCTCGTACTGGGTGCGCAGCACACCCACGTTGATCGCCTGCGCTCGGGTCTGCTCGAGCTGGGTCTGGGCCTGCAACAGCGCCTCGGGCGTCGCCGTGGTCAGGCCGGCGTCATATTGGTTCTGGGTGACCTGCAGCGAGCGCTGGTAGCTGACGAGGGTGCGGTCGAGCAGGTCCTGGAGTTGGTCCTGCGCGCGCAGGTTGAAATAGTCGGTCGCCAAAGTCGCCTGGTAGGAGAGATTGGCGTTGGCCAGATCCGCCGCACTGGCCTGGGCACCGGCGACGTCGCTCTCGACCTGCCGGCGGATGCGTCCCCATACGTCGAGGTCCCAGCTCGCGGTGCCTTGGAGTTCATAGTTCGTCGAGTTGAAGCTGCCGCTCGTGGCGCTACCGCTGGTGAGGCTTCTGCTGCTGATGCCCGAGGAGCTTCGCGTGACGCTGGGTGAGCCGTTCAGGGTGGGGAACAGGTTCGAACGGGCCTCGTCGACGACAGCCCGGGCGGCGCGGTAGTTGGCCTCGGAGACCTTGACGTTCTGGTTGGAGATGCTGACCTGCGCCTCCAACTGGTTCAGCACCGGGTCGTTATAGATCTGCCACCAGCGGCCTCGCGTGAGCTCGGCCACAGCCGGGGTTGCCTTCTGCCAGCCGGGCGGCGGTTGCAACTCCTTGAACTGGGCCGAGATGATCGCACGCGGGCGATGATAGTCGGGTCCGACCATGCATCCTCCGGCCAGCCCAGGCAGGGCGACGGACAGCAGCAGGCGCGCGGCCATGTCCGCGTGGGCGGCAGGCCGTCGGAGCAATCGAACAATCATTCGGCAGGAGCATCCTGTGGCGCTGTGCCAAGACCCTGGGTCCCATGACCCTGGCGCCCACCGCTGGGGTGACGGCGGCGCCAGCGCGCGTTCCACCAGTGGCGCATGCGGTCGAGATAGAGATAGACGACCGGCGTCGTATACAGCGTCAGCGCCTGGCTGACGACGAGGCCGCCGACCACCGACAGGCCGAGCGGCCGGCGCAATTCATTGCCGTAGCCATGTCCGAACACCAGCGGCAGGGCGCCGAGGGCGGCGGCGAAGGTGGTCATCATGATCGGGCGGAAGCGCAGCTGGCAGGCCCGGATGATCGCTTCCCGTGGCGCGAGGCCCTCGCGGCGTTCGGCGTTGAGCGCGAAATCGACCAGCAGGATGGCGTTCTTCTTGACGATACCGATCAGCAGGATCACGCCGATCATGGCGATCAGCGAGAACTCCTCGCCGAACAGCTGCAGCGCCAGCAGCGCGCCCACGCCGGCGGACGGCAGGGTGGAGAGGATGGTCAGCGGGTGGATATAGCTCTCGTAGAGCACGCCCAGAGTGACATAGACCGCCGCCAGGGCTGCCAGGATCAGCAGCGGCTCGCTGGCCAGCGTCTTCTGGAACTGCGCCGCCGTGCCGGCGAAGCTGCCGTGGATCGTGCTCGGCATGCGGATCGCCACCATGGTCTGCTGGATGATGCGCGAGGCGTCCGACAGCGACTGCCCGGCGGCCAGGTTGAACGATACCGTGGCGGCGACGAAGTTGCCCTGGTGGTTGACCTGCAGCGGCGTCGTCGAATGGATGATCTTCGTGACCGCGGACAGCGGCACCATCGTCTCCGCCGACGAGGATACCGCCGAACCGTTCGAGGTGCCGCGGCCATTGGCGAGGCTGTTGCTGATGTTGTTGGCCAGCGATTGCGCGCTGGTCGA
>CAXSEE010000342.1:0-2999 GCA_964235615.1 uncultured Acetobacteraceae bacterium
GTCAGCCTGTTCCGCCGTCGCGGCCAGGCTGTCTTCGAGGGCCGCCATCTCCGCGATCTTGCCGGCAAGCTCGGCTGCTAAGGCAAAGCCGCCGCCGACACGTGGTTCGTAATCTGCCACCCGGCGGGTATTCTCGACGATGCTGCGGCGGTGCTCGGCTAGTTCGGCGTCGAAGTGGTCGAGGGCATGCTCCAGCCGTGAGACCAGGCCAAGCGCAGTCAGGTCGGCCGAGAACGGGATCTCGCTTTCTTCTCCGGTGCGGTCGAGTGTGACCAAGACCTGCAGCTCGTTGCTGCGCCAGGTCTTCACTACTTGTGCGGAGACCCGGAACCCGCCAATGCTGGCCAGGACCCATTCGCCTTTTTTCTGCTCGACATCGAGGTTGCGCAGCAGATTGAGCAAGGCACCGCCGGCCTTGGGCCGTTCGGTGTAGCTGGTCTTGTTCACCGTCATGGCGAACAGATCGCCCTTGGTCGGCGTGCGGGTGGCGATATCCTGCTCGATCTCACCAATCCGGCGCTCGGACGTGGCGATCGCGCGCTTGGCGGCAGCCAACTGGCTACGGACGGCATGCTGGTCGTCGAAATGGGCAGATTCCTGCCGCTGCAGGCGGGCGATCTCGGCTTCCAGTCCAGCCTTCTGCATCAGCCGTGGGTCGCCCGAAGCGATGGCCTTGGCCATCGCGAACTGACTGACCTGGGAGCCGGCATCCTCGATGCGGCGCACCGACCGGTCGCCGGACAGGGCCGCGTTGATGAAGCGCTGCTTGCGCTCGTTGTTCTGCCACATGGTGGCGTCGGTGCTGCCGAGCGTGGCGTAAGCGTAGACGCCGATTTCCTCGTTCTGGTTGCCCTGGCGCTCGATCCGCCCATCCCGCTGCTCGATCTGGCTCGGCAGCCACGGCACGTCGAGGTGGTGCAGGGCCTTCAAGCGGAGTTGGGCGTTGACGCCGGTGCCCATGGTCTCCGACGAGCCGATCAGCACGGTGATGCGGCCGGCGTTGACGTCGGCGAACAAGCGCTGCTTGGCGGCGGACTTCTTGTGGTCCTGCATGTAGGCGATCTGCTCGGCGGGAATGCCGCGTGCGACCAGGCTGTCGCGGATCCAGCGATAGGCGGAGAAGCCCCGGCGCGCCTCCACATTCAGCGTGCCGAGATCGGAGAAGATCATCTGCGCTGCACCGCGGATCGGGAATGCCGTGCCGTCCGGCCGGGTGTAGAGCGTGTCGCGATTAGCCCGCCACACCTCGTGGACCTTGGCCACGAGCGCATTGAGCTTGTTCGCCTCCTCGTCCTGGTAGCCCTCGAGCACGAACCGGAGGTCGATTGCGGCATGGCGACCGTCGGTGATGACGGACAGCAGGATGTCGTCGCCTTTCTCAGGGCGGCGCTTGCGCTCCTCGATCTGCTTGATGCGGCGGGCTAGCACGCGTTGATACCACTTGAAGGTGCGGCTTGGTTCGGCGGTAATGATCTGTCGCTGACCGCCTTCGATGCGTGGCAGCTTCAGATAGCCGCGCAGGTCGTTCTTCGATACCACGTCGGCGAAGGAGCGGAACATCGCCATCAGGTCAGCCACGTTGACGAACTCGGCAAACCGCGTCACCGGCTTATAGGTGCCGGAAGGCTGTAGTTCCAACTCGGTCTTGCTGTCACCGAAGGTCGCGGCCCAGGCGTCGAACTCGTGCAGCCCGCGCTCGCCGAGCGTGGCCGGCTGCATGAAACGCTGCAGCGTGAACATCTCCGCCAGGGTGTTGGTGATAGGAGTGCCCGATGCCATGACCAGGGCGCGGCCGGGGTTGAAGGTGTCGATGAAGCGCGTCTTGACGTAGAGGTCCCAGGCACGCTGCGACCCATCCGGCTGCACGCCCTTCAGGTTGGTCATGTTCGTGGCGAAGGATAACTTGCGGAACTCCTGCGCTTCGTCGACGATGATCTGATCCACGCCCATTTCGGCGATAGTCAGCATGTCGTCCTTGTGCGTGGCCAGTCCCTCCAGCTTGGCTTCCAGCTTCTCCTTCATGTTCTCGATGCGCTTGCGGGTGATGCGATCGTCACCATCCACCCGCTCCAGCAACTCGGAGTATGTGGCGATCTTCGCCTGCACCATGCCCTGCTCGAACTCGGCCGGTGCCGCGATGAACTTGAAGGCGGAATGGGTGATGATGATGCAGTCCCAGTTCGCCGTAGCGGCCCGGGCGATGAAGCGCCCGCGCTTGTCTTTGGCGAAGTTCTGCTCGTCCGCGACCAGGATGCGGGCGGTCGGGTAGAGCTGTAGGAACTCCCGGCTCGCCTGCGCCAGGCAGTGGCCTGGGACCACCATCATCGCCTTGGAAATCAGGCCGAGGCGGCGTTGCTCCATAATCGCCGCGGCGATCGAGAACGTCTTGCCGGCGCCGACGGCGTGGGCGACATAGGTCGCACCCGAGGCGATGATCCGCCAGATGACTCGCTTCTGGTGCTCGTAGAACCGGATGACTGAACTGGCCCCGGGCAGCTGAAGGTGTGAGCCGTCGAAGTGACGGGGCACCAGGTTGTTATAGGAATCGTTGTACAGCCGGGCGAGGCGATCGGTGCGGTCTGGATCGGTCCAGATCCAGGTCTCGAAGGCACCCTTGATCTTCGCCAGCTTCTCCTTGGCAGCCTCGGTTTCGGCCGCGTTGATCTCCCGGTGCTCGCCATCCGCGTCGCGCCAGACGTCCCAAATGGTCGGAATGGACGAGTGCAGCGCGTCGTCCAGCAGCTCGCCGGCGTGGCGGCGAGCGGTGCCCCACTCCGATGTGGCGGCTGCCTGGCCGGCGAACACCCGCTTGTCGACGGTCCAGGCCGCGATCTCCACGGTGTGGCGTACGGTCGTCACGACGCCGATCACCTCGGCACTGAACAACTCGACCACTTCGGCTGGGATCCAAGGGGCGCCAAGCCGTGCGGTGATGTCGGAGGGCGCAAGGTCTTTCGGCTGCACGCGCTGCAGGGCGTCGACGTTGCGTGCGTAGCGCG
>CAXSEE010000343.1:0-2991 GCA_964235615.1 uncultured Acetobacteraceae bacterium
ACCAAGGCTCTGCCCTGGACCCGCTCAAGGCGAAGCCTTGAGAATCCAATCATATTGGTTTCCAAAGGCCAAGGCCTTTGGCGGGTCTGGGCAGAGCCCAGCCTTCCCACCGTCGTTCGGTATCAGTTGAAAGGCAGGCCCATGATCATCAGAAGCGACGAGACCGCCGACATCGGCACGGCCACCGGCGCGATGCGGCTGCATCTGTTCCGCCCGGCCCTGGAGGGGCGGTATCCGGGGGTCGTGCTATATTCCGAGATCTACCAGGTCACCGATCCGATACGGCGCCTTGCGGCCTTCGTCGCCGGCCAAGGATATCTGGTTGCGGTGCCCGAAGTATATCACGAGTATGAGCCGGCCGGCACCGTGTTGCGCTACGACACGGCCGGGACCGATCGCGGCAACGCGCTCAAGACCACCAAGCCGGTCGCCGCCTTCGACGATGACGCCCGCGCCACGCTGGATTTCCTGCAATCCCACCCGGCCTGCAGCGGCCGGCTCGGCAGCATGGGGGTCTGCCTCGGCGGTCACCTGGCCTATCGCGCGGCGCTGGACCCACGCGTATCCGCGGCGGCGTGCTTCTATGCCACCGACATCCATGCGCGCTCCCTAGGCGCTGGCAAGCAGGACGACAGCCTGGCCCGCATGGAGGCGCTGCGCGCGGAGACCCTGTTCGTCTGGGGCCGCCAGGACCCGCACGTGCCCTTTGCCGGACGGCAGTTGATCCGCGAGCGGCTGGAGGCGGTGGGTGCTGCCTACGAGTGGCACGAGGTGAATGCCGCCCACGCCTTCCTGCGCGATGAGGGGCCGCGCTACGATCCGGCCCTGTTCCTGCAGGCGATGGGCTGGGTGCAGGCCCTGTTCGCGCGGGCACTCTGAAGTCGTGAGTAACTTCCTGCCCGGGGCGTGCGAATGCGGAGTGAGCCGGGCACATCCGCTCCTTGGCTTGGGACGTATCGATACCAACTTCGTAACCATGAGGCAGGATCGCGGGGTCCTGCTCGCCTCAGACCGGCGGGAGCCATGACCGGCACCGCCGCCAGGAGATTCAGGTCCATGACGACACGCCGTATGCTGCTGGCGGGCACTGCCGGGTTGGCAGCCACCGCCGCCTTCACCCAGTTCCGCCCGGCTACCGCCGTTGGCATCACATCTTCTGGTGCGACCCCCGCAGTCACGCTCAGCGAGGCGGAGTGGCGCCGCAAGCTGACCCCGGCGCAGTTCGATGTGCTGCGGGAGTCTGGCACCGAGATGCCCTTCTCCAGCCCGCTGGACATGAAGTTCGCTGCCGGCCGCTATGATTGCGTCGGCTGCGGGCAGCATCTGTATTCGTCCCACACCAAGTTCGACAGCGGCACCGGCTGGCCCTCCTTCTACCAGCCGCTCGATCGCGCGATCGCGACGAAAGCCGATGGCAGCGTCGGCATGCTGCGCACCGAGGTACGTTGCGCCCAGTGCGATGGTCATCTCGGACATGTCTTCAATGACGGTCCGCGGCCGACTGGGCTGCGCTACTGCATGAACGGCGTGGTGCTGAACTTCGTGCCGGGACAGGCAGCATGAGCCGCGTCGCGCGCTATGCCCTGCTGGCGGCGATGTTGCCGGTCGGGCTGATCTTCGCCGGGCCGCATCTGCGCGCGGACGAGGCGCCGCGCCTGGTGCCGGCGCCGCTGGTCGATGCACCACGTTCGTCCAGTCCCGCGTTGCAGACGGTCGTCGTGTCCGGCGGCTGCTTCTGGGGCATCCAGGGCGTGTTCGAGCATGTCAACGGCGTCAAGACCGCGGAGTCCGGCTATACCGGGGGCGCCGGGGATACCGCCAACTACGAGACCGTAAGCACCGGCAGCACCGGTCATGCGGAATCCGTCAAGATCACGTTCGACCCGGCTCGGATCTCGCTCGGCCAGGTGCTGCGGATCTACTTCTCGGTGGCGCTCGATCCGACCCGGACGGGTGGGCAGGGACCGGACGAGGGTTCGCAATATCGTTCCGAGATCTGGACCGCGAATGCCGAACAGGCCCATGTCGCCCGCGCCTATATCGCGCAACTCGACCAGGCTCATACTTTCGCAGCACCTATTGCCACACGCGTCGATCCGCTCGGCGGCTTCTATCCGGCGGAACGCTACCATCAGGATTACCTGGCGCTGAACCCGGATGCGCCCTACATCGCCATCAACGACATGCCCAAGGTCGAGGCGTTGCAGCGCCTGTTCCCGACCGAGTGGCGCGCCCAGCCGAAAACCCTGCTCGACCAGCGTCCGCCGGCCTGATTATGCCTTGCCACGGGTCGGGCAGTGCCGCCCGCCCGATCAAACTCTGTCTAGGATCGTAACTTTCTCTTAATGCTGCGCCGTCATGCTCCGGGCTTCTGGACTTTGTCCTCCCGGTATGACGGAGAAATTCGTGCGCAGTCTCTCGATCAGCATACAGACCAGGATCCTGCTCGCCTTCGCCGCCGTGCTGTTGGCGACGCTCGGGCTTGGCGCCTTCACCATCCAGCGGATGGGTGCCATCAACAGCGCGGCCGAGGAGGTCCGGGACAACAGCCTGCCGAGCACCGTGCGGCTCGGAAAGCTGGACGCATTGATGCACAAGTACCGGATCAAGGAAGCCGGCCATATCATGGCAACCAACGCCGCCGAAATGACGGCGGATGAGGTTGGCCTCGATGAAACCGCGAAAGACGTTGCACGGGCCAGGCATGATTACGAGCAGATGATCGATCCGGGAGAAGAACACGAACGTTTTGTCGAGATCGACCAGCTCTGGACGAAATACACTGAAGATCACGAGCGGCTGATGGAGTTGTCGCGCAAGAACGCCAACTTGGAGGCAGCCTCGTACTATAAGGGTGACGACGCCACGGTCTTCAACAAGATGACCGATCTCATGGAGCAGGATGCCGCCTACAACCAGGTTAACGGAGTTGCCGCCGCCAACAGAGGCGCGCAGATCTACGTCACGACGCGGTGGTTGGCGGGCGGCGTG
>CAXSEE010000344.1:0-2953 GCA_964235615.1 uncultured Acetobacteraceae bacterium
CCGCGAGCAGGATGCGGCCTTGGCGGAAGCTGCGGGCGACGCGCTGGTGCACGCGATAGACCGTGCGGTGATGCGTGTCGGCATCTCCGCCGGCATCGCCGAACAGGCCGGTGAAGACCTGGCGGCGCTTCTCGTCCGAGCGCAGCGCCTCGTCCGGATCGTCGGCCGCCGCCGGGACCAGCACGCGCCAGAGCGTCGGCACGCGGAGCAGCACGCACCATTCGGATTGGTCGGCGATGTAGCTGACGTTGGCGAGGTCGGTGAAGTGGCGCTCCGCCGGATAAGCGGTGGACAGGGTCAGGAACTTCTCCGGATAGGTGAAGCCGTCGAAAGGAATTTCGGTCGCCTTGCGGATCGTCGAGCCGGCGCCGTCCGCGGCGATCAGGTAGTCGGCCCGGAACAGTGCGATCCCCTGCCGGGTCTCCGCGGTAATATTGACGCCGGCGCTGTCCTGCGACACCTCCACAACGCGGTGGCCGTGCAGCACCTGGCCGTGCGGATGCGCCTCCAGCAGACTGCCGATCAGCCTGGATAGCTTGAACTGCTCGCATTGGAGCCGATACGGGTAGCGCAATACGTCGCCGACCTCGGTCAGGTCGAACGAGAGCACCTCGCCGCTGCTGCGGTTGCGGTACTGGTAGACCGGCGCGCGCAGGCCCTGTGCCTCCAGCGCCTCGCGCAGTCCGAGCGCCTCCAGCATCTCCAGCGTCGGCGAATGGAAGGTCGAGGCGCGCATGTCCTCGGGCGAATCGGGATAGGCCTCGATCAGGGCCACGTCGATGCCCCTGCTCGCCAGGGCGTAGGCTGCGACCGCGCCGGTCGGACCGGCCCCCACGACGATGACCTGTGTTCTGTTCATGATCTCTCTGGCCAGGACCAATCGCTCAGCCGGACGTCCGGCGGGTGTGCAGGCATCTCAATCTTGGACGGTTCGTAACACCCGGGCCGGCAGTCCCCCGCATGACGGTTCGCATCTGCTCGAAGCGCGGATAAACCCGGCGGCTCAGGCGGCCAGCACCGCCGCCTGTAGTTCGGCGCTGGTGAGCAGGTCGGCGTATTTCTGCTCCATGTCGTAGAGGTTCGCCTGGTGCGGGCCGATCGCGCGGTCGCCGACGCAGTCAGTGACGACGATCGTGCGCAGGTTGTGGCTGACCGCGTCGACCACGGTCGCGCGCACGCAGCCGGACGTGGTACAGCCGGCGACCGCCAGCGTGTCGGCGCCGCGCCAGGACAGCCAGGCGGCCAGGCCGGTGTTGAAGAAGGCCGATGCCTGGGTCTTGCGTATGACCAGCTCGCCGGCGCGAGGTGCCAACCGCGGCACGATCTGGCTGAGCGGGCTGTGCTCGGTCAGGCCCAGCAGCGGTGGCACCTTCGTCGCAAAAGCGCCGCCGTCGGAGCCATCGTCGGCATAGACGACCCGGGTATGAGCGATTGGCCAGGCCCGCGCGCGAGCGAAGGCCAGCAGCCCCTCGGTGGCCGTGATCGCGTCGCCGATGCTGCCGCCGCCGAAATGCGCCGGATCGGTGAAGCCCTCGACGAAATCCACGAGTACCAGCGCCGGGCGGTGGCCGACGCCGACCTTCTGCGCGAAGCCCTGCCGGGCGTAGATATCGAGCTCGTTCATGGCGTATCTCCGTTGGGGAAGTCGAGCAGGCCAGACCCGGCCGGCGGGCGGCGCAGCGCCATCATCGCCTCCTGCCGGGGATAAAGGCGAAGGCGGGCTGGTCCTCGCGGCCGAAGTCGCGTGGCAGGCCGGCTGCGGTGTCGGCGGCCTTCTGCGCCATCGCCCGCAGCCGGGACAAGAAGGCTGCATCAGGGATTTCCAGCCCATATAGGGCGGCATGGGCGGCGATGGTCTCGTCAGTCCAGGCTGGACGTTGGGTCATGGGCCAGCGCTTTCGGCGAAGGGCGGACGGCGCGGCGGCAGGAGGGTCTCGCAACGGGCGGCGATGCCCAACAGCGCCGGCTCGGCGAAGAGCTGGCCGACCAGTTGCGCCGCCGTCGGCATTCCGTCCTCATCGAAGCCGGTCGGCAGAGAGAGCGCCGGATGGCCGGAAATGTTGAACGGCGCCACGAAGGCCTGGCGGGTGAACGCCACCACCGCGTCGGCGTCGTCGAATGAGGGGGCAGTGATCGACGTGCAGGGCAGCAGCAGGGCGGCGAGGCTGTCCATCGCGCGGTCGAGCCCGTCCGCCAGCAGGCGCCGCTGCCTCTGGGCGGCGAGGTAGTCGACGGCGCGCACGCCGAAGCCGGTCATCATCTTGTCGCGCAGTGCCTGGCCCATGAGGGCGCCGCGTTCGAGGAAGTCGCGTTCATGGATGGCGTAGGACTCCGACCAGTTGATGAGGCTGCTGGCTGCCTGGTAGGCGGCGATCGGCCGCGGCAGCGCGAACTCGACGATCTCCGCACCCTGATCGGCCAGATGGCGTGCCAGTTGCAGCATGTTCTCCGTGATCGCCGGCGCGACCGGCAAGCCCGGGTCTCGCACCATCCCGATGCGCAGGCCGGCGACGCCGTCCGCAAGTGCGGCGCGATAGTCGGCGGGCGGGATGGCGATGCTGCCGGCATCGTCGGGATCGTAGCCGGCGATCGCGTCCAGGATCAGCGCCAAGTCCTCGGCGGTGCGGGCGAGCGAGCCGGCCACGTCCAGCGACCAGCAGTTCGGCAGGATGCCGGCGCGGCTGACCAGGCCGAAGCTCGGCTTCAGCCCCATCACACCGCACGCGGCGGCGGGCAGCCGGATCGAGCCGCCAGTGTCAGAGCCGAGCGTGAAGCTGGCCAGCCCGGCCGCCAGTGCCGCGCCGGAGCCGGAGCTGGAGCCGCCGGTGTATCGGTCGTGACCCCATGGATTGCGCGCCGCCGGGAACGGCAGGTCGTGATGCACGGCACCGGTGCCGGTGCCGTACTCCCAGGTGTTGAGCTTGCCGAGCAGGATGGCGCCCCGCTCCCGCAG
>CAXSEE010000345.1:0-2948 GCA_964235615.1 uncultured Acetobacteraceae bacterium
CGCAGCCTTCTCCTTCATCCGTGGCGTCGCGGCGGGACACCCCGGCAGCATCACCACCCTGCACGCCGGCAGCGCGGCCGGTGCCTTCGATGCGCTGCGCTTGATGGTCAAGCAGCACGACGCCGGCAAGCACCTGGTGTCAACGGGCCTCGAAGTCTCCCCGCTTGTGGGCTTTGAATATTCCCCGTTTCGGCGGGTGTCGGCTTTCTAGGCGGTCATCGGCATCTCCCGTTTCGGCGGCCGTCCGCGTCGCCTGGGCGGGGCGACAATCGGTGGCGGGTGGATGAGCGCCTTGGAGCGGATGTGCTCGGGCACGAGGTCGGCGTGCTGGCGCAGCCGATAGCTGGAGCCCTCGATCTGCACGACCACGGCGTGGTGCAGCAGGCGGTCGAGCAGGGCGGTGGCGACCACGGGATCTCCGAACACCTCGCCCCACTCCGTGAACCCGCGGTTGGAGGTCAGGATCATCGCGCCGCGCTCGTAGCGGGCGTTGACCAGCTGGAAGAACAGGTTGCCGCCGCCGGTCACGACCGGCAGGTAGCCGATCTCGTCGACGATCAGCAGCGAGAACCGGCAGTAGAAGCGGATCTTCTCGCGCAGCCTGCCCTCCCGCTCGGCCTGGGCCAGCGCGCCGATGAGGTCGGCCAGGGTGAGGAAGTGCACGCTGCGCGCCGCCTTGACCGCCTCGACGCCGAGCGCGATCGACAGGTGGCTCTTGCCGGTGCCGGGCGGCCCGATGAGGTGGACCACCTCGCAGCGGTCGATGAACTGCAGCTCCGCCAGCGCCAGGATGCGGTTGCGGTCGAGCGAGGGCTGGAACGCGAAGTCGAAGCTCTCCAGCGTCTTGATGGTCGACAGCCTGGCCATGACAAGGGAGGTCTTGATGCGCCGCCCCTCGCGCAGCGTGAACTCCTCGGCGAGCAGGGCGTCGAGCGCCTCCAGCGCGCTGACCTCGCCGCGCTCGAGCTGGCGGACCAGGGCGTCGACGATCTCCAGCGCGCGTGGCATGCGCAGCCCGACCAGGTTGGCCTTGATGCGGTCCACCACGGCGGGGACGAGGTCCGCGCGGGCGCTCATCAGCCGCGTCCCTTGACGGCGAGCACGCGGCCGCACGCGTCGTAGAACTCGAGCGAGCGGCGCGCCACGACGTCGCCGGGGCGGCCAAGGACGGGCGCGGCATGCCCGGGCTGGCTGGCCTGACGATGACGGGCCTGGCGATGCGCGGGGTCGACGCGGGCCTGGTGGCGGCCCTGCAGCGGGACGTGGCTGGCGACCAGCACGCCGTTCTCGAGGATGCGGATCTCGTCGAGCATGCTGTGCACCTCCAGCACGCGGCGCCGGGTGGTGTCGGGCACGCTGTAGGCATTGCCGCCGATGCTGACCATGCCCTCGCGCGACAGGCGCCGCTCGAGGCGCAGCACGGCGCGATACGGCACGAGAGGCAGGGGAACCAGCGCGTCGCGCTCCTCGGCAAACGCCTCGGCGATGACGCGCCCGGTGGTGGCGTGCACCCGCGGGTTGGCGACGGTGTCGAGCCAGTGGCGCAGCTGGGCGTTGAGGTCGTCGAGGTCGCGGAAGCTGCGGGCGAGGAAGAAGTCCTCGCGGATGTAGCGGAACGGGCGCTCGACCTTGCCCTTGGTCTTTGGCCGGTAGGGTCTGCACGCCCTGGGCTGGAAGCCGAAGTGGCGGGCCAGGTCGAGCAGGCTGCGGTTGTAGATCACCAGCCCGTCGGCCTCCTCGCCGAGCACGGCGGTTCTCATGCGGTCGTAGAGGATCTCGCGCGGGGCGCCGCCAAGCGCCTCGAAGGCTGCGACATGGCAGCGCAGCACGGCGCCGAGATCCTGGTGCACGACGAAGCGCGCCCAGATCAGCCGCGAGCAGCCGAGAACGAAGGAGAACAGCCAGACGATGCGCCGCGACTGGGGCTCGTCGGTGAAGGTGACCTCGAAGCGGGCGAAGTCGACCTGGCCCTGCAGGCCGGGCGGGGTCTCGAAGCGCACCTCGAACGGCTGGACCGGATCGGGGCGCAGCGCCTGCACGCAGCGTTTGACCCCGGTGTAGCCGCCGGTGAAGCCACGCTCGCGCAGCTCGCGCCACAGGCGGATCGCGGTCAGGCCTGGATAGGCGGCCAGCCTGTCCCGCAGGTAGGGCGTGAAGGCGTCCGTGGCCCTGGGCCGGGGCGTGCGCGGGCCGTAGACGGGCGGCTCGAGCCCGAGGGCGATGTATTTGCGGACCGTCTTGCGGTCGATGCCGAGCTGGCGGGCGATGGCAGTGGGCCGCAGCCCCTGCCGGTGAAGCTCCATGATCATGACGAGTTCCCCTAGTCGAACCACCGGAATGCCCCTCCAGCCTTGAAGGGCAGCATCGGCGAAGGCGCTTGCGGCGTGTGGCCGGACTAGCCCAGTCACACACCGCTAGCGCAACGAAGTGGGGAATATTCGGCGCCCACCAAAGGGGAGCATTCAACGCCCAGCGACACCTGGCGGACGCCGACGTGCGGACCTTCCTGCGCCAGCTCGTCGATGTGGTCGTGCATTGCACGAAGCACCGCGACGGCTCGCGCACCATCAGCGAGGTCTATTTCGATCCGGCGGCCAAGTTCGCCGCCGCCCCCTCCCCCGCCCTCGCGGCCGAGTAGAGGCATCCCATGAAGCTCAATGAATGGCTCGATGTGCGCGAGTGGTTTGACTTCGATGAGTGGCCGCTTCCCGCCAGGATCGCGGGCGGCCTCGTCGCTGCTGCCGTGATCCTGGCGCTGTGGTCGGTCATGGCCTCGGCCATCTTCCTCGTCGGCACCGGCCTCATGGCGCAGCACCATGGATTCCCGATCGCGGATTGGTGGCTCTACCTGTTCTTCTACGGCCTCGACCGCCCCGTGATCGGGTTCTGGCTCAAGCTCTCCGGCGCCCTGGCGATTGGCCTGCCGCTGCTGCTCGTCGTCGCGGGTA
>CAXSEE010000346.1:0-2942 GCA_964235615.1 uncultured Acetobacteraceae bacterium
CTCCATCGCGCTGGCCAATCTCGAGCGTCAGGTCGGCTTCCGCCTGTTCGAGCGTGAGGGGCGACAGATCGTGCCGACGACCGAAGCGATATTGTTGAACCAGGAGGCTGTGCGAGCGCTCGCCAGCGTTTCCCGGCTCGACGAGGTCGCTGCCCGCATCGAGGCCGCGACGCAGGGGCATTTGACCATCGCGACCAACCCGGCCCCGGGCATCGCCTGGTTGCCGCAGATCCTGGGCAAGTTCCGAGACGATCGCCCGGACGTCACGGTCCGCTTCCTGACGCGCAGTTCGCGCGAGGTTCGCGATCTGCTCGCGGCGCGCGCCTTCGATCTCGGCATCGCCGAGGCTCCCTTCGATCGCAACGATGCCGTCGTCCATCGCTATCGGTTCGAATGCGTGGTGGTGCTACGCGCCGGGGATGCACTGGCCAAGGAGAGGGTCATCATGTGATCCGGCTTGCAACAATGACCCCTGTACTGGGGTAATCGGCGTCCAAAACTGACCCCTTAATCTTGGCCTGTTCCGCTGTCCGTTTTGGACGGCGGGCGGGCAACGGGGATGTTGGTTGTGGAAACGGTCGGCCGGATACGGCGGGAGCACTTGGTCAAGGGCAAGTCGATCAAGGAGATCGCCCGCGACCTGAAGATATCGCGCAACACGGTGCGCAAGGTGCTGCGCTCGGGCGCGACCTCGTTCGAGTACGAGCGCGAGGTGCAGCCGCGGCCCAAGCTCGGTCGCTGGCGTGACGACCTCGATCAACTGCTGAAGCTGAACATGACGAAGGCGGCGCGCGAACGCCTGACGCTGATCCGGGTGTTCGAGGAACTGCGCGGCCTTGGCTACGAGGGCGGCTACGACGCGGTGCGCCGCTACGCCCGGGTCTGGGCGAGGACGCACGCCGGCGATGTGGCCAAGGCTTTCGTGCCGCTCTCCTTCGCACCGGGCGAGGCCTACCAGTTCGACTGGAGCCACGACATCGTGCTGATCGAGGGCACGACGGTGAGCGTGAAGGTCGCCCATCTCCGGCTCTGCCACAGCCGCATGATGTTCGTGCGGGCCTACCCGCGCGAGAGCCAGGAGATGGTCTTCGACGCCCATGACCGGGCCTTCGCCTTCTTCAAGGGCTCATGTCGGCGCGGCATCTACGACAACATGAAAACGGCGGTCGACACGATCTTCGTGGGGAAAAATCGCGGCTACAATCGCCGCTTCCTGCAGATGTGCGCGCACCACCTCGTCGATCCCGTCGCCTGCACCCCGGCCTCGGGCTGGGAGAAGGGTCAGGTCGAGAACCAGGTCGGCGTGGTGCGCGAACGCTTCTTCACACCGCGGCTGCGGGTGAAGAGCTACGACGAGCTGAACGGACTGCTGCTCGAACGCTGCGTCGCCTACGCCAAGGTCCATCCCCATCCCGAGCAGGCGGATCGGACCGTCTGGGAGATGTTCGAGACGGAACGGCCCCACCTCGTGCGCCATGCCGGCCGCTTCGACGGCTTCCACGCGCTCACAGCCTCGGTCTCGAAGACCTGCCTCGTGCGCTTCGACAACAACAAGTACTCGGTCAACGCCGGCGCCGTCGGTCGACCCGTCGAGATCCACGCCTATGCCGACCGCGTCGTCGTCAAGCAGGACGGGCGCATGGTCGCCGATCATGCGCGCTCCTTCAGGCGCGGCGCGACGATCTACGATCCCTGGCACTACGTGCCGGTGCTGGCCCGCAAGCCTGGCGCGCTGCGCAATGGCGCCCCTTTCAAGGACTGGGTTCTCCCGCAGGCCATCGATCGTATCCGCCGCAAGCTGACCGGCTCGGACGATGGCGACCGTCAGATGGCGAAGATCCTCGCCTTGGTTCGCGCCGACGGGCTGGAGGCGGTCGAGGCCGCCTGCGCCGAGGCGCTGGTCGAGGGCGTCGCCTCGGCCGACGTCATCATCAACATCGTCTCGCGACAGCGCGACCCCGCGCCGTCCATCACCATCATGACGCCGGACGCGCTGACCCTTCGCCACGCGCCGATCGCCGATTGTGCCCGCTACGACAGCCTCAGAAGGATCTGACCCATGGAACGCACCTTGGAACGCACCGACATCCTCGACATGATGGGATCGCTCAAGCTTTTCGGCATGCGCTCGGCCTTCGACGAGATCGTCACCACCGCCGTCAAGCGCCAGCACGAACCGCAGCGCCTCGTCGGTGACCTGCTCAAGGCCGAGATCGACGAGAAGCTGGCTCGCTCCATCAAGTACCAGATGACGCTCGCCCGGCTGCCGCTCGCCAAAGACGTCGCCGACTTCGCCTTCGCCGGCACACCAGTCAACGAGGCCCTCGTGCACGATCTCGCCGGCGGGCACTTCATCGCCGAGCAGCGCAACTGCGTCCTGGTCGGCGGCACCGGCACCGGCAAGACCCATCTCGCCATCGCGATCGCCCGCAGCTGCATCAGGGCCGGATCCCGCGGGCGCTTCTTCAACACGCTCGATCTCGTCAACCGGCTCGAGGCCGAGACCCGCGCCGGCCGCCAGGGCCGCTTCGCCGACTACCTCTCCCGCATGGACTTCGTCATCCTCGACGAACTCGGCTACCTGCCGTTCGCGCAGGCCGGCGGCCAATTGCTGTTCCACCTGATCAGCCGCCTCTACGAGCGCACCTCGGTGATTGTCACCACGAACCTTGCCTTTGGCGAGTGGCCCGCCGTGTTTGGCGACGCCAAGATGACAACCGCGCTGCTCGACCGCCTCACCCACCATTGCGACATCGTCGAAACCGGCAACGAGAGCTGGCGCTTCAAGCACCGCGGCTGACCGCAAAGCCCACGGACCGCGCTCGCCCCGCCTGCGCAACCCCGACCAGCTCCGCCGGGGCGACCACTACCCCAGCATCCTTGCGATAAAGGGGTCAACATTGGGCGCCGATCGGGGGTCAACATTCAAAGCCGTTTGACAG
>CAXSEE010000347.1:0-1735 GCA_964235615.1 uncultured Acetobacteraceae bacterium
TGTGAAAGCGCAGCCCATCACCAACCACTTGCTTGTAACGCCCGATGGAGGCCTCGATCCGGCTGCGCGTGGCGTAGCCCCACGCCTTCTGCCATCCCATCCTGCCGTTCTCGGCCATGCATCGAAGATGGCAATCACGCTGCGTCGGCGCTGTCCCCGCACTCGCGCTCGAAGCAGCTGTGGCATGAGGCGGCACGACAAGGACCGATGCCTCCTGCTGCCGTGCTTCTCGACCAGCCACTCACCCGCGCCGCACAGCTTCAAGCCGGTGCTGTCGACCAACAGATGGAGAGGCTCGCCGTCAACAGCTGTGCGAACCCGCGGTCGCGGCACCTCGACCGTCCCGGCCCTCCGGCTGAGCGTGGAGACGTGGGGCACCGTCAGGCTGAGACCAGGAAGAGCGATGATCGAGCCGATCAGGCTTTCGGTCGCGCCAGGCGGCCAAAGGCGTCCGTGACGCAGGACTGGGTGTATCCGGAAGTCGGGCGGCGACGCAGGACGCTGCCTTGCAGCCCGCTACCCTGGCACCATCTTGGACCGGCAGCACGATCGATCCGTTTCCGGATGTCGAGCGCCTCTGAATGGACGATGCCACGCATCTCGACGCGGCGGCCCGCACTCTGCTTCGCCTGGATGATGCGCAGCGGATCGCGTGCATCGATCGCGATCTATGGATCGGCTACGGCCGGGCGCAGCAGGCCCATCAAAGGCTGACGCGCATCCTGCAGTCCGAGCGGCGCATGCGTCCGGATAATCTTTTGATTATGGGTGCTTCGAACAACGGCAAAACGGCGATCGCGCGTCGTTTCCACGCGCGCCACCTCCTGCCGGAGGATCCTGCGGCGGAGCGGGCGACGATCCTGGTGGCGTTCGTGCAGGCGCCGAACGGTCCGCGCATCCCGCCCCTGCTGTCGAACATCCTGCAGGCGCTGGGACGGGAGCCGACACGGCGATACACCATCGCCCAGCTCCGCCAGGAGACCTACCGCGCGATGCAGGATGTCGGCCTGCGCCTGCTGCTGATCGACGACCTGCACAACATCAACGGCAGCGGGATCGGCTCCATCCTGGTCGATCTCCGCAACCTCGGTTCGGTGACCGGCGTCTCGCTCGGCTGCTTCGCCACCAAGGACATCGCCCAGATCTTCCGCCGCGACGAGCAGCTGGCCAACCGCTTCGAGCTGCTCACCTTGCCGCGCTGGCAGATGGAAGACCTGGAGTATGCCAAGCTGCTGGCGAGGTTCGCGCAGCAGCTGCCGCTCCGGCGCCCGTCGCACCTGACCGAGCCGGGCCTAGCGCAGTTCATCCTGGCCACCGGCGGCGGGCTGATCGGCGGCATCGCCAACCTACTCCGTCAGGCCGCGGTCGAGGCGATCCGGACCGGCCACGAGTGCATCGACCGGGCCATGCTGGATCGCACCGACAGCACGCTGCCGGCGCCGATCGAGGCCGTGGCGCACGCTGCGGACCTTTGACATGAAACCACCCGATTCTGCGCGGGAAAACGAGGCGCTACTGACAGCCGCCGCGGAGGCGTGGCTGCCGACGACGGATCCGGTTGCACGCGCGCGGATCCTCGCCATTCTTTCCGGCGCTGCCGGCAGCGCCGGCCAGCCGGCCGCGTCACACCAGGCGCAAAAATGTTGCCAGGCGCCTCGATAGGCGCGCAACGTGGCCGGAGCCAGCGCCTCGGCCGAGATCGGACCGATGACGAAGGGTTCGATCAGCGCCGCCT
>CAXSEE010000347.1:1835-2910 GCA_964235615.1 uncultured Acetobacteraceae bacterium
GCCAGCGCCTCGGCCGAGATCGGACCGATGACGAAGGGTTCGATCAGCGCCGCCTCAGGCAGGGCGTCCGGCGGCAGCAGCTCGGTCATGGGTGTGGTGAAATCCTCAGCATCGACAAGGCTTTACCGTCAATTAGGGCAGAAGTCCAAGAGCCGTGATAAGACACAGTTATCACGCCTACTTCGAGGCCAGAATTTGGTCGTCCTGGGCCATATGCCGTATTACAATACGTATTGGAGCCCGGATCATGCCGAAGAAATTAACCATCACCGTCGACGCCGACGTCTATGACGGCCTGCACAGCATCGTCGGACGGCGCCGCATCAGCCGCTTTCTCAACGACCTCGCCCGGCCGTACGTCATCGGCCAGGATCTCTCAGCAGGCTATGCCGCCATGGCGGCCGACGAGGCCCGCGAGGGCGAGGCAGGCGCCTGGAGCGACGGCCTCATCGCCGATGTCGCCGAGGAGCCAGCCCGGCATGGCTGATGCCTCGCTGCCACAGAGGGGCGAGGTGTGGCTGGTGTCGTTCGATACGGCAGTCGGCGGTGAGATCCAGAAGACACGCCCGGCCGTGGTGCTGAGCAACGACACCGCCAACGCTTTGCTCAACCGCGTCCAGCTCGTGCCGATCTCGAGCCAGGTCGAGCGGCTCTACCCCGCCGAGACCTACCTGTCGCTCAACGGTGAGCGGCGCAAGGCCATGGCCGATCAGATCACCACGGCCAGCAAGCACCGCCTGCAGCGGCGCCTGGGCGTCCTCAGCAAGGATGACCTGATCGCCGTCGGCCGCATCGTGCGCCTGCAACTCGACCTCTGATCAAGACGGCTGTGGGTTCTTGTCCAACGGCTCAGTCATGTCGGCGAGCCGGCTAGCAGCTGCAGGCGCCAACGCTTCAATAGCGCTCGCTGGGCCATCCGTGTTCTTACGGGTCAGGTGCGAGCTCGGCAGATCGCGCAGGCTGCGCAGACCAAACTGCGACAGGAACCGCGGCGTCGTCACCCATAGCGTCGGACGGCCCGGCGCATCCTTGCGCCCCCACGGCTTCACCAGCCCGCTTTCCAGCAGGAGGTCCA
>CAXSEE010000348.1:0-2895 GCA_964235615.1 uncultured Acetobacteraceae bacterium
CCAAGGCGGCGCAGACTCTGGCGGCATTGCGCGCGCGTGGTCTGACCGCCGCCACTGCCGAGAGCTGCACCGGCGGCCTGGTGTCGGCCAGCCTGACGCATCATGCCGGCAGTTCGGACGTGGTGCTGGGCGGCTTCGTGACCTACTCGAACGCGATGAAGCACCGGCTCCTGGGGGTCGAGATGGCGCTGTTCGATCAGGTCGGCGCGGTCAGCCAGGAGGTAGCCCTGGCGATGGCGGATGGGGCCTTGCTGCGCTCCGGTGCCGATTGTGCCGTGTCGATCACCGGCATTGCCGGTCCGGGAGGCGGCAGCGCCGACAAGCCGGTGGGACTGGTCTGGCTCGCCATCGCCCAAGCCGGCCATGACGCGAGGGCCGTTCGCCACGTCTTCGATGGAACGCGGGCACAGGTGCGCAGCCAGGCCGCAGGAGTCGCGCTGGATTTGCTGGCAGCTTGCGCCGCCTGACGCATCTCGCGCGAGAATTAGCTCACGCTTCGACCCTAGACGTCGCCGCTGGCCTTGCGGCTGTGGCGGGACGACATGTTGTAGGCGTGGATCTGGGCCTGCGTGATAAAGCCGACGTGGTTGCAGTCGATGTCGTCGAAATGTTTTGCCACCCGGCTCCACCCGGCTTGGACGGCCTGAGCCACCGTCAGCTTGCCGTCATGGGAGGTGTTGGCCGCCTCAAAATGTTCCGAAAGGCCGGAGTAATGCCGATGCGGCAGGTCGGACGGCTGTCTGATCGACGTGCCTGCACCGGCGGGTTGCTTTGGATCGGAACCCAGGGACGCGACGCTGGTCAGCATCGCGGTAACCATGAGGGCGCCACCGGCGTTCCATATCAGGCGCATGGTAAGGTTTTTCCTCGTGCTCTCTGGTGGCGAGCCTCCACATCCGGATGGCCTCGCCTCAAGTTCCCAGAGTAGACCACAAGAAAGTTACCATCCCGTAAAAGCGAGGATCGTTCGGCGGTAGGGTCTCAACTCCAAGCATGGGGACGCGAGGCCCCCTGCCCCGATCCTACTTGTCGTTCGAACTGGCAGCTGCGGGAGGAGTCGTTATCGGGGGCGCATTGCCAGGCGTCGTAGTGCCCATCGCGCCAGAGGCAGGCGGTGTCGACATGCCGGTGCCCGGAGCCGCCATCGCGCCACCCGAAGCCGGCGTCATGGTGCCAGGCGTCATGTTGCCGCTGCCGGGCGTCATCGTGCTGGTATCGGTACCCGTGGGTGCCGCGGTCGCACTCGTGCCGCTGCTGGCCGGCATCACGCCCGACTTGGCGTTTTGCAGGCTCTGCTCGTTCAGCTTCTCGGTCTCGGCACTGCCGGACATGGCACCCTTCTTCATCATGCCATGCTTGCCGTGCATCATGTGATGATGGTGAGGCATGGGGGTATCGTCGGTTGCCGCCAATGCAGGGATGGCGAATGCCATGACCGCTGCACAAGCCGTAGCACTCAGAATGGATTTCATTTCATATTCCTTCTCTGCCTGCCGCCCAGAACAGGTTGCAATCACGGACTAATCGCCAAGCCGGCACGCCCAAGGAACGATAACATCACGTGGCGGTTTTGCAACAACAGCATAAATCGATCAAGCGCCAGCCGAAGGTCGGCCAAGTGTCGTCGGCGCACTCAGGCGCTGGCAGGCTTCACAGCGGCGGCTGGCGGTCCATAGACGTCTCTCGCACGCCTGAGAAAGGCGCTGACCATCAAGCGGACCGCCTCGTTGAACACGACGCCGATCGCCGCCTGCAACAGACGGGAGCGGAACTCGAACTCGACGAAGAAGTCCACCAGGCAACCCTTCGGATGAGCGGTGAAGGTCCATTTATTACTGAGATATCGAAACGGGCCCTTCTCGTATCGCACGTGCGCCGAGGCTGGCCGATCCAAGGCCACCCGGCTGGTGAAGGTCTCGCGGAACGGCCCGAAGCCGATCGTGAGGTCGGCAACAAGCTCGCTCGCGGTCCGGCTGCGCACGCGTGCGCCTACGCACCAGGGCAGGAACTCGGGATAGCGATCGACGTCCGCGACCAGGTCGAACAACTGCTCCGGCGTATAGCCGATCAGCCGGCGTTCGGCATGTGTTGGCATCAGGCCGCGGCCAGGATCCGGGCACGGGCAGCGCGCAGGGCGGCGAAATCTTCGTCCGCGTGATAGGAGGATCGGGTCAAGGGCGTTGCACTCACCTGCAGGAAGCCCTTTGAACGCGCCATGGAGGCAAAATCGGCAAATTCATCTGGCGTCACGAAGCGATCCACCGCGGCATGCTTCACGCTGGGCTGCAGATACTGCCCGAGGGTCAGGAAATCGACGTCGGCGATGCGCAGGTCGTCCATGACCTGAAGAATTTCCAGGCGTTGCTCGCCGAGGCCGACCATCAGGCCCGATTTGGTGAAGATGCCCGGGTCGCGCTGCTTGACCTGATCCAGCAGCCGCAGCGACTGGAAATAGCGCGCACCGGGCCGGATCGTCGGGTAGAGGCGCGGCACCGTCTCAAGATTGTGATTGAACACGTCGGGGCGCGCGGCCACCACCACGTCGAGTGCCGCCGGCTTGCGCAGGAAGTCCGGGGTCAGGATCTCGATCGTGGTTCCGGGAGCGGCCGCGCGTATCGCCGTGATCACCCGGGCGAAGTGGGCGGCGCCGCCGTCCGGCAGGTCGTCGCGATCCACCGAGGTGATGACCACGTGGCGCAGGCCCAGGGCGGCCACCGCGTGCGCCACCCGTCCCGGCTCATCGTCATCGAGCGCCAGCGGCATGCCGGTGCGGACATTGCAGAAGGCGCAGGCGCGGGTGCAGATCTCGCCCATGATCATCATGGTGGCGTGCTTCTGCGACCAGCACTCGCCGATGTTCGGGCAGGCGGCCTCCTCGCAGACCGTGACCAGGTT
>CAXSEE010000349.1:0-2885 GCA_964235615.1 uncultured Acetobacteraceae bacterium
GATCACCGCATCACCCAAACTCAGGCATAGCTCCTCTCTGTGCCAGCACGACTGACCAGGTTTTTTCCACTTCCCGTCGTGGCTGATATGTTGCGGCTCAGACGCGGCTCAGCCACCGCCTTAACCAAGGCTTCATTATGAACATGCTTTGATCCCGTCCAGTCTCGGGGGTATCGGAAGTGTTGAGCCTCTTCGAGTGCATGACGACGAAGCATGACCTGCGGCTTGTCGGGCTGGCCGCGCTCATCTGTCTGCTCTCCTGCTTCACAGCGGCGACCCTGTGCGGCAACGCCCAGCGCAGGACCGGGACGCAACGCCTGGCTTGGGTCGCTCTGGCTGCCATCGAGTTCGGCGTGGGGGTATGTTCGCTGCATTTCGTGGCGATGCTGGCCTACACCCCCGCTGACGCGATTTCCTACGATCTCGGCGAGACGTTGTGGTCGGTCATGGTCGCGATCCTCGGTGGCTTCGCCGGCTTCACCGTCTGCCTGATGCTGGAACGTCGGCGGCTTGGCTGGCTCGGCGGCGGTGTGCTGCTCGCCGTTGCGGTTGCCGGCATGCACCAGGCCGGCGTCGCATCCATGCGGCCCTCCGGCGGGATGCTGGTCGACGAGCCATTCCTGCCAATGACCCTGCTGGCAAGCTCCGTCCTGTGCGCCGCCGGGCTGTGGCGCCTCCAGCCGGCGTGCTCCCTCCGGCAACGACTGGAGGTGACGTTGTGGCTCTCGGCCGCGATCTGCACGGTGCATTTCTCGGGCATGTCGGCGCTGCAGGTCCATCCCGGCAGGGCCATGGGCGACAACATGGCCATCGTCGGCTCCGGCATGCTCGCGATCACCGTGGGCGCCGGAACGCTTGCGCTGCTGATCGTGAGCCTGGCCGCCTCGCTGATGAGCAAGCAGCTCTCGGACGCCGCCGAGCGCGAGCTCTACCGGATGCGGCAGCTCGCCAACGTGTCGTTCGAGGGACTGGTGATCCACCGGGACGGCGTCATCCTCGACGTCAACCAGCAGTTCTGCGAGTACGTCGGTTCCGACGCATCGATGCTGATCGGCACGCAGATGATCGACCTGATGGCGCCTGCCTCGGTGGAGCTGGTCGTGACCTTGATGCGGCAGCCTCTGGAACTGCATGCCTTGTCCGAGGTCATGCTGGTGACGAAGGGAGGCCTGCTGCCGGTCGAGGGCCGTGCGCGGCTGATCGACTACCACGGCAAGCCCGCGCGTGCCGTCTCCATGCGCGACCTGACCGAGCGCAAGCAGAGCGAGGCGCGCATGCGCCACCTCGCCCACCATGATGGGCTGACCGGGCTGCCGAACCGGCTGATGCTTGATGAGCGGCTGTCGCACGCACTTGAGGTGGCGCGGCGCCATGACCACGGTGTCGCGGTGCTCTGCCTGGACCTGGATCGGTTCAAGCCGGTCAATGACCTGATGGGCCACGCCGCTGGCGACAGGTTGCTGGTGGAGGTGTCGGCCCGGCTGTCGGGCATGTTGCGTGCCGGTGACACGCTGGCCCGGCTGGGTGGGGACGAGTTTGCCATCGTGCTTCCCGTGCTCGACAAGCCAGGTTCCAGCGCCAAGCTGGCGCGGCGCATCGTGGACAGCCTCTCGCAGCCCTTCGATATCGATGGCCAGCAGGTCATCATCGGAGCATCCGTGGGGATCGCCTTGGCACCCTCGGATGGAACCGACGGCGGGACGCTGCTGCGCCTGGCCGACATCGCGATGTACCAGGCCAAGGGCGAGGGGCGCAGCATCTTTCGCCTGTTCGAGGCAGCCATGGACGAGCAGCTGCGCAACCAGCGCAACCTCGAGCTCGACCTGCGCCGTGCGGTCGATGCCGGGGAGATGGAGCTGCACTACCAGCCGATCGTCGGCTGTGCCAGCGGCATTCTCCTGGGTTTCGAGGCGCTGGTGCGCTGGAACCACCCGAGCCTGGGCCGTATCGCACCGGGCAACTTCATCCCGCTGGCCGAGGAGAGCGGGCTGATCGTGCCGCTCGGGCTGTGGGTGCTGAAGACCGCCTGCCGGGAAGCGGTGTCCTGGGTTCTGCCGCTGCGTGTGGCGGTCAACGTGTCGCCAGCGCAGTTCCGCCACCCGGACCTGGCGCAGCAGGTCGGCACCATCCTGACAGCCTCCGGCCTGGCACCGGGACGACTGGAGATCGAGGTGACCGAGGGTCTCCTGATCGACGATCCCCACCGTGCCCTGGCCATCCTGTCGGAGATGAAGGCCATGGGCGTGCGGATCTCGCTCGACGACTTCGGCACCGGCTACTCCAGCCTCAGCTACCTGCAGCGCTTCCCGTTCGACAAGATCAAGATCGACCGCTCCTTCGTGCAGGGCCTCGGCCAGGACGACCAGGCCGATGCCATCGTGCGCGCGGTGATCGCCATGGCCGGCAGCCTGAAGCTGGCGGTGACGGCTGAAGGAGTGGAGACCGAGGAGCAGATGTCTGCCCTGCGGGCTCAGAACTGCGATCAGGTGCAGGGATACCTGACCGGCAGGCCAGTTCCGCAGGCTGCACTATCAGCCTTGATCGAGTTCTCGTCCGAGCGCATGCCCGAAAAGACCCCAATGCTTGCAGCCGTCTCTTGATCGCCGGAAACCGCACGACTTCTGCTCCGACATCAAACGACCCGTTCTTGCCCGTTGTCTGATCCCGGGCCTGGACGCAAGGCTGATCAACGTGATGCCGCTTGCTGCGAGCGCGCCGGTTCGTGATCAGTCACGACGAAAGCCACGGGATGGTTCGAAAGATCGAAGTTCAGCGAGATCAAGGTCGCAGATCACCTTCAAGGCTTCGGCTGTCCTGCTGCCCTGCAAGCTCCACCAGGATGTGCCTTCTTGATAATCTGGAACGATAGCAACCGCTTGTTAACC
>CAXSEE010000350.1:0-2852 GCA_964235615.1 uncultured Acetobacteraceae bacterium
GGTGAGCACGTCGGCGACGACCATGCGCACGTGCGGCTCGTCCTCGACCAGCAGCACAACAGCGCTGGAGACTAGCTCGGGAGTGCCGGCCACCGCACCGGCCTCCGCCGCGGCCTCTATTCTGCCGCCGTAGCGCGGCAGATGGATGGTCACCGTGGTGCCCCCTCCCGGCTCGCTGCGCAGATGCACGTGTCCGCCCGACTGCTGGATGAAACCATAGATCATCGACAGGCCGAGGCCGGTGCCCTTGCCGAGCGGCTTGGTCGTGAAGAACGGGTCGAACGCGCGCGCCAGCACCTCCGGCGTCATGCCCGAGCCGGTGTCGGTGACGAACAGGGCGACATAGTCCCCGGGCGGCAGGTTGAGCGGGTTGGGCGAGTTGGGCGGCCGGGCACGGCGGCGGTCGGGAGCGGTGACGTTCGCGGTCTCGATGACCAGCTCGCCGCCGCCCGGCATGGCGTCGCGCGCGTTGATGACCAGGTTGAGCAGCGCGCTCTCGAGCTGGTGCGGGTCGCACAGCGGCAGCCACGGGTCGTCCGGCAGCTTGATCCGGATCTGGATCGAGGGTCCCACCGTGCGCCGGAACAGGTCGATCATGCCGCCGACGAGCTGGTTCACGTTGGTCGGCTTCGGGTCCAGTGTCTGGCGGCGCGAGAAGGCCAGCAGGCGATGGGTCAAGGTCGCCGCACGGCTGGTCGATTGCCGGGCCGCGTCGATGTAGCGCGCGAGGTCGCCCACGCGTCCCTGGGCCGCCCGGATGCCGACCATCTCCAGGCTGCCCGAGATGGCGGCCAGCAGGTTGTTGAAGTCATGCGCCAGGCCGCCGGTCAGCTGGCCCACCGCCTCCATCTTGTTGGACTGCCGCAACGCCTCCTCGACCTGCTCGCGCTCCTGGGCTGCGGTAAGCAGCCTGGCGTTGGCCTCGACCAGTTCATGGGTGCGTTCGGCCACCCTCGCCTCGAGGGCGTCATGGGACTGGCTCAACTGCTCGTGGGACAGTCTCAGCGCCTCATGCGCCTCACGCAGCGCCGCCTCGTCGGCGCGGCGGGCGGTGATGTCGGCCATGATGCCGAGCAGGTGCGTCGGCCCGGCGTCTCCGTGACCTCCGGCCGCGATACCCTGGATCTCGATGGTGCGCACGCCGCCGTCGTCGCCGCGACGGATACGGCATTCGAGTTGCCAGTCCGCACCGGTCCGCACCGCGCTGCTGAAAATGCCGGCGACACGCTCGCGATCCTCCGGCAGCACGTGGCCGAGGAAGCTGTCATAGCTCCAGCTCGTGGACAGGCCCGGCGTGCCGAATATCTGTGCGGTGCGCCCGGCGCTGGTGGCGATCCTGCTGGCCAGGTCGAGCTCCCAGCTCCCCATCCTGCTGGCTTCCAGCGCCAGGCGGAGCCGCTCCTGTCCGCTGCGCACCTCGCCGATGACGCGCAGGCGGTCCACCGCCGCGGCGATGAGGTTGGCGTAGCTGCGCAGGAACATGATGGTGTCGTCGGTGAAGCCGCGCGGCGTCCGGCTGTCGATCTGCAGGATGCCGAACGGCGGCTTGCCCTGGCCGCCGATGATGACCACGTTGGCCACTGCGCGAACGCCGTTGTCGGTCAGGAACCGCGGATAGACGAACCGGGTCTCGGCCTCGATATCCGGCGAGATCATGGGCTCGCCCGTCCTGAGGGCATATCCCTCCGAGGTGCCGGCTCCCGCTCTGAGGGTGACGCAGCCGACGACGCCCGGCTTCCAACCTACCCCCGCCCGGACGTGCAGGCTGGCGCCGTCGTCCTGGAGCTCCATCACCTTGGCGAGGTCGGTGCCGAGCCCCTCGCCCACCACGCGGCAGGCTTCGGTCAGGATCTCGTCGAGATCGGTCGACCGCAAGGCCAGCTCGCCGAATTTAGCCAGGATCGTCTGCTGCCGCAGCAGATCGCCCGCGTTCCGTTCGCTCAACTAAACCCTCACCACTTGCGCCTTCTGGTCGTGTCGGTAGTCGAGCAGGTTGTAACGTTATATTAACGGCGATCTTAGCTTTGCAACCTTTTTCGCGGCATCCTCCTCCGAGCGCATGACAGGTTCAGCGGTTCAGGAAGCTCTTGTAGTTCTGCGGGGTGACGAGCTCGTAGGCGACGGTATCGTATTGCGTGACCTTCCCGCCGCTGGCCAGCTTGACCGCGTCGTCGACTGCGCTGGTGCCCTGCCCCTTGGCGTTCTGGAACACCGTGACCGTCAGGGTGCCCTTGGCCAGCGCGTCGAGCGCGTCCGGGGTCGCGTCGCTGCCGCCGATCGCCATCGACTTCGGGTCGACGCCGTTGGAGTGCAGGGCGATGATGGCTCCCAGCGCCATCTCGTCGTTGTTGGCGGCGACGGCGGTGATCTTGTCGCCCTTGGTGATCCAGTTGTTCATCAGGTCGATCGCCTTGGTGCGTTCCCAGTTGGCGGTCTGTTCCTCGACGATCTTGATGCCGGGATATTTCGCCACGACCTCCTTGACCCCCGCGGTGCGGCCCTGGGTCGAGTTGTTGGCCAGGTCGCCGAGCATGATCACGAGGTTGCCCTGGCCGTGCATCTTCTCGGCCAGCGAGGTCATCTGCAGCCGCCCGGCGAGCTTGTCGTCGGACGCGACCACGGCGACGCTGGCGGGCAGCGTCGCCTCGTCGGGCTTGCGGTTGACGTAGACCAGCGGGATGCCGGCCGCGACCGCCGCCGAGGTGATGCGTTTGGTGGTCGAGGTGTCGACCGGGTTGACGATGATTGCGTCGACCTTCTGCGAGATGAAGTTCTGCACCTCGCTGAGCTGCTTGCCGACGTCGCCCTGCGCATCCTGGAACTGGATATGCAGCCCCGGCACCGAAGTCGCA
>CAXSEE010000351.1:0-2848 GCA_964235615.1 uncultured Acetobacteraceae bacterium
AGAAGTCGCTGACGCCGTACAGCAGGGCCGTCAGCAGGCCGAAATGGATGGCGGGATTCATGCTGCTGGAGATGCACACACCGCGTCAGATTTGCAACACACGCTTGTCGCAAATGACACAGTGCACGTCAGCCCCGCTTCCGTAGCAGGTCTTGACCATCAGCTATGCGGGACGCGGGCCTTGTCCTGTTGACGAATGCCGTGCGGATTGGGCCTGATTTCCACGGCTGACGCGGCCTGCCGCTTGCGCCTGAAAAGGTATGGTGAACGCGTATCGCCGATCGGTCACCGGTCCATTCTCTGGATCGGGAGACGACAATGCGCAGTCATCGTGACGCCAAGCTGATGGCTTCCACGCCTCGGCAAGCTCTTCAACGCAAGAACATCGAGTTGTCCCACAGCGAGTGCCTGGAGATCGCGGCTCGGCAATTCGGGCTGAAGAACTGGAATGTCCTGGCAGCCTCTCTTGAGGAAAAGCAGCCATCTTCCCCGGTTTCGCTTGCCTGCCCAGCAGGTTGGGAAGACGTCGTAGCCTATGTCGGCAATCAGATCTCGGATCGTTGCTTGTACATAACCGGCCAGGGCATTGTTCTCGCGGTTCCTGATAACCCAGTCCAGCCACGTCTCGGTCGGCAGGCAGGAAGATGTAGCCTGACGGGTCAGCCAGGCCCTCGAACATGGCCGAAGCATGCTCCGGTCTCAGTGGCTCCAGATCGACCCACGGCGTCTTGCTCATGAACAATCCGGCGCTCGAAGCCGTCCGCTCAAAAATTGATGATGAGATACGAAGATGAGACGGTCCATATTCAACATAATTAACGCCATCTCAATGTTTTGCAGCGATAATCGGCGATCCCTACCCACGAGGCAGGCATGCCGCGACTACGTTGGCAGCTCTATCGATCGCCAGGACCACCTCATAAGCTGCGCGCGGCAATTCTTCTCGTTGCCGTCTTCACGGTCCTCATGCTCGTCACCCGGTTCGCCTGCATCGACCGTTACAACAGTACCGTCTTCTGGCCAGCAAACGGGGTCCTCGTCGTAGCACTGCTGTCGCTCCCGTGGCGCCTTTCCGTCCCGGTGCTCGCCGCCTGCCTGTCGCTGAACCTCGTCGTCAACGTGTTCTCCAACTACAGCGCGCTCGACGACATCCTCTATTCATTCCTCAACATCATCGTCAGCCTCACCGCGGCTCTGCTCACCCGCAATCTCTGTGGTGCCAAGATCGACCTCTCAAGGTTCCGGCGCCTGACCACCTTCGGCATCGTCGCGTTCGTGTCCGCTGGCCTGGAGGCTGTCGTCGGTGAGATGATCGATCCGGGAGGAACCGTCAAGGCAGAGGCCGTGGCCGATGGGCTGCAATGGACCCTCTGCGACGGCTTCGGACTGCTCATTGCAACACCCGCGATCCTGCTCTGCATCGTCGGCACCGATGGCGCCTATCCGTGCGACGCAGGACGCTTCGAACGCTGGTTCCTCCTCATCGCGACCGCCTGCCTCACCGCGATATCGTTCTACGCGACGCGCTCCCCCAGCTTCATGCTGATCTATCCGCTTCTCATCCTGACGGCCTTCCGCGCCGGACCGCCCTGGGTCCTCGCCTCGATCCTGATCACGTCGCTCATTTCGGCCGCCCTGACCGTCCACGGCTATGGACCCCTCGCTTTCCTGTCATCGCGCAGGTTTCTGCTCGGCCAGGGCATGGTCCAGCCGTTCCTCATCTCGATCTTCCTCTGCGGCATCCCCGCCAACAACGCCCTCGGCGAGAAGAGCCGTGCTGTCCGGCGCATCCTGCAGATGAAGGAGGCCGTCGAGCATGCCGCGACCCATGACACTCTTACCACCCTGGTCAACCGTGACCTGTTCCGCCGCCGGCTGGGCAGTCTGCTCCGGAGCGGCGGCAACTTCGCGATTCTCTACATCGATCTCGACCGGTTCAAGCTGGTCAACGACATGATGGGGCACATCGCCGGCGACCAACTGCTGCGCACCTTCAGCGCTCGTATGGTGACGGTGGTCGATCGGGATGTGACCGTCGCGCGGTTCGGCGGCGACGAGTTCGCGATGCTGGTGCCGTATCATCCGGGCCAACCCGACATTGAGGAGATCTGCCGCAGCATCATCGAAGTGGCGCGCACACCGTTCCTGCTCTCCACCGGCCCGGCCCACGTCAGCGCCAGCATCGGCCTAGCTGTTGGTCCGGGCGGCACGTCCGACCCGAGCGAGCTCATGCGTCGCGCCGACATCGCCCTCTATGCCGCCAAGGCGGCGGGACGCGACGGATATCGCTTCTTCTGCGAGGAGCTCAACCGGGTTTCCCACGACCGTGTCCAGCTCAAGGCCGATCTCGAGACGGCGCTCGGATGCGGCAATCAGCTAAAGCTCGTCTATCAGGTCAAGGTCGGCACAGACGACGTGGTGAGGGGTGTCGAAGCCCTGCTGCGTTGGCACCATCCGATACGAGGCCAGGTACCGACCCAGGACACGATCGTTCTCGCCGAGGAGACGGGGTTGATCATCCCGTTAGGCGCATGGGTGTTGCGCGAGGCGCTTGGCTTCGCCGCGCGCTGGCCCATGCTCACCGTTGCGATCAACGTCTCGCCCGTTCAGTTGCGTCATCCGGGCTATGTCAGCGGCGTACTGGAGCTGCTCCGCGCCTCGCTTATCGGCAAAGGCAGGATCGAGCTCGAGATCACCGAGACCGCGCTCATGGACGATGTCGATGGCGTGGCAGGTAAACTTGCCACCCTGCGGGCAGCCGGCCTGCGCATCGCGCTCGACGATTTCGGTACTGGCTTCTCCTCACTCCGTCATCTCCATCGCTGCGCAGTGGATCGCGTCAAGATCG
>CAXSEE010000352.1:0-2845 GCA_964235615.1 uncultured Acetobacteraceae bacterium
TTACGCACATACATGTAGAGCAAGAGCTCTTGGCGCGGCAGCAGCATGGTGATGCCGTCGAGCCGGCCCAATGCACGTTCGGTCAGGCTGAGGTGCTCCAGAAGAGCAAGCACGTCGATTGGCGGGGCCGGCGGGAGCGGCGGTGGGACGAATGCCCGTACCACCTCGCCTGCGACGGGCGTCTCGACAAAGCGGCCCAGCCGCGAATTCGCTTCCGGTTCGGGCATGGCGGCTAACATGCCGAGACGAGCTTATTTAAGCAATCGGCGTTTGGCTTAAATAGAACGGAAGCTAATGTAAGCGCACTTAAATAAGGACACAGAGGAATGTCAGGGGCGCTTAGGGTCGCAGGCGTCTGCTGGCGTCTTGTCCGGGTCGATGAAACGCAGGTCGCTGTTGGCAACCAGATGATGGCTCAGGCGGTGCAGGCATCCCAGGATCGGCATCACATCCTGCGGCCGGACCGCGTAGAAGATGGCGATCGGCTTGTGAGAGCCGCCAAGCTCCGCCAACGGCGTCCAGCCTGACGGCGCGTGGGCCAACTGGCTGTCCGTGTAGGCGATGGCCAGACCGATGCCGTGCCTGGCGACCAGCGGGTTCATCCATTCGACGTCGCCAGGCGCGTGCTGCCGGAAGGCCTGTTGCACCGATATCGACGACAGCCCGGAGAGGTCGAGCATGTAGTGCCGATCGTGGAACGTTACCAGGCCGGGCCGGGTGACGGCGAAGTCGTGCCGGTAATAGTCGGTGATGAAGCGGCGGATCTGGAAGGAGCCGGCATAGAGCGTATGGCTGGCCTGGATGTCGTCCATATTGCGGAAGACATAGCCGGCGAAGAGCAGCAGGGCACTCAGGCAGACCGCGATGCAGCCGCCGAGCCGCATCGTCTCGACGAACGCCGCCACGCGCTGTCGATAGCAGACCATCAGGGTGCAGCCGCCCAGGGCGAACACATAGACCTCGTAGCGGCCCCCGACGCTATCGAGCGAGCCGGCCAGCAACTGCGCGCTGGCGATGAGAATGAAGAACCCCGCCGCGGCAGGAGTGATGAAGCGGACGGCGGCAACTGGCGCTGGGTCCGCGTCGGGCCAGGCGATGCCCCGCAGACGGTTGGCGCTCGCGGTCAGGAACGGCAGCAGGCTCCAGCCGGCGAGGACCATCAGCAGCACGATCTGGCTCGCCCCGAAGGCCAGCAGGTTCCTTTTCAAGGATTTGGCGATGCTGGCCAGGAAGCCGAGCATTCCGTGCTGCGCCTGCATCCCGAGACCGTTGCTGACCACCTGCGAACGCGCCGTCACCGAGGTGGGCAGATAGGGCAGGCCCTGGGCATGAAGGAACAGCGCGAACGCCACCACCAGCAGGAAGCCCGCCACCAGCACGCCGGCGGCATAGGCACGCTTGCCGAACATGAACAGGACGAAGGCGTCGGTCAGCACCGCCGACATCGACTCGAACCGCACCAGGGGCAGAAGGATGATGGTCGCGAGCCACCACCAGTCGGACCGCCCACGCTGCATGAAGCGCACCAGCCCGAGCAGGGACAGGATGGTGAGCATGGCGTGCAGCGAATGCTCCAGGCCGGTCAGGGCGACGCCGACGATGTTGAACGCGATAGAGAAGGCGACCGTGATCGCGGCGAGATAGAGCGGATGCATCCGCCGCAGCCGGATGTCGCAGGCGTCGGCGAGCGCACATACCGCCAGGCCCGAGCCGAGGGTCGCCATTATGCAGAGCAGGCCAGGACCGTATTGGCCAAGGCCGAGCAGCGGCACCAGCATCAGCGGGTAGAGGATGGTGGAGCTCGGGGCCGCGGGCTCGCCGGGATTGAGCCCATAGGTGCCATGGCTGATCTGGTCGGCCAGGGCGAGATGGGTGTAGGGCGCATCCTGCGTGTAGGCGAAGTGACCACCGTTGGCGTGGAGAATCGCGAGGCCGAACAGCAGGAACATCGCCAGAAGGCTGAATGTCACGGTCAACATCGGCGGGATGGAATAAGCTCGCAGCCGGAACGCGAGGCTCCGCCGGGTATCGAGCACACCCGGCAAGGCAGGCGAATTGATGTTCAAGTCAGCATTCCTTACCCGCGAGTTCGGGATGATACCGCAACTATCTCCTACCTAGGCATGTATTCCGAGTTCAAGTCTGTCCGAGTTCAAGCCTGGCCCGAGTTCAGGTCTGGGGAGCGCCGGCCTGCTTGAACGGATCGGCCCCGGCGAACGCCTCGTTCGCATCGCAGAGGGCGATGATGCGGTCGATCGTGGGGATTTCCGGGACCGTGATCTCGAACACGCGCATCACGGCGATGATGCTGGCGAGGCAGATGTCCGCCATCGTGATCTGGTCGCCATGGCAATAGCGGCCGGTGGCGTCGTCGCTGGCCAGACGCCGCTCGACCGCCTGCAGGCCGGTGGTGAACCAGTGGGTCTGCCAGGCGCGCCAGGCCGCATCGTCGAACCCGCCCTTGGCCGACAGATACTTCCTGATGCGCGGGACGATGAGCGGGTGGGTGTCGGCAGCCAGCATGAGGGCGATCGAGCGGACCCGGGCACGGCCATGCGGATCGGCCGGAAGCAGCGGCGGGTTGGGCTCGATCTCGTCGAGGAACTCGAGGATGGCGAGCGACTGGGTGAGCGGCAGTTGCCCTTCCTCGACCAGCGCCGGTATCGCGCCGAGCGGGTTGATGGCCAGGAAGCTCTCGCTGTTCTGCTCGCCGGCCGCGAGATCGACGACATGCTCCTCGGCCGACAGCCCCTTCAAGGTCAGCGCCACCCGCACGCGGAAGGTGGCGGACGTGCGCCAGAAGGCATACAGCTCGAAACGCGGCATCTGGGATAGGGCGGCCTGA
>CAXSEE010000353.1:0-2838 GCA_964235615.1 uncultured Acetobacteraceae bacterium
ATGAGAGCCCGTTGCGCGGCATCGAGTTCGTCACCCGCAAGGTCACCGACGGCGTGGCGCGCATCAAGCTGGGCCTGGCAACCGAGCTCTCGCTGGGCAATCTCGATGCGACCCGCGACTGGGGCCATGCGCGCGATTACGTCCGGGCGATGTGGCTGATGCTGCAGCAGGACAAGCCTGACGACTATGTGATCGCCACCGGTCGCACCACCTCGATACGCGATCTCTGCCGGATTGCCTTCTCCTATGCCGGGCTCGATTTCCAGGAGCACATCACCAGCAATGCGGCCCTGATGCGTCCCGCCGAGGTGGACGTGCTGCTGGGTGACGCCGACAAGGCTAAGCGGGTGCTCGGCTGGCAGGCGACCATCTCGCTCGAGGACATGATCGGCGAGATGGTCGATGCCGATCTCGCACGGCATCAGGCGCGCCGGGCCTGAACTCATGCCGAGGCTGAACTCATGCCGGGGCTGAACTCATGATGACGCCCGCGGCTCGTAACCCGGCGGCCGTCCGGATCCTGGCAACAGGTCTGGGCGGGTTTGCCGGCCGGCATCTGGCGGCGGCCATGGCGGAGATCCTGCCGGATGCCGAGCTGCTGCCGCTGAATTGCGACATCACCGATCATGCGGCGGTGGCGGCGCGGGTGGCCGGCCTGCGGCCGGACGGGTGCATCCATCTGGCGGCAATCGCGGCAATCGGCATCGCCGGCAGCGACCCGGCACGGACCTGGCAGGTCAATCTGCACGGCACGATCGGGCTGGCCGACGCGCTGAGCCGCCACGCGCCGGAAGCGGCACTGGTCCATGTCTCTTCGGCCGATATCTACGGCCGTTCGTTCGCCCTTGGCGCGGCGCTCGACGAGACGGCCGTGTTGGCGCCGATCAACGTCTATGGCGCGACCAAAGCCGCGGCGGATCTGGCTCTGGGGGCGATGGCCGAACCGGGTCAGGCCGGTGGGCTGCACATCATCCGGTTGCGGCCGTTCAACCACGCTGGTCCCGGCCAGAGCGATAATTTCGCGCTGCCGGCCTTCGCGCGGCAGATCGCCCTGATCGAGGCGGGCCTTCAGTCGCCGGTGCTGCATGTGGGCAATCTCGATACCGAACGGGATTTTCTCGATGTGCGCGATGTCGCACGCGCCTATGCCTTGACGATCGCGAAGGCGCACGGCCTGCCGAACGGCACCATCCTCAACCTGGCGTCCGGCACGCCGAGACGGATCGGCACGATGCTGACGGACATGATCGCGCTGTCCGGCCTGCAGATCGAGATCGAGCCGGATCCCGCACGCATCCGCCCCTCCGACATTCCGAGTGCCGTGGGGAATGCCGCTCAGGCGCGCGCGCTATTGGGATGGGCTCCGCGCATCGCCTGGCAGCAGACCCTCGGCGATGTGCTGGAGGACTGGAGGCAACGGATCTAACGGATAAAGCCTGAGATTTGCTACCCGTACTGTAGATTGGCTTGTAGTGGCAACCGCAGATTGATACGGCGCAAATTCAAGGTCTGGGAACAAGCTTGGACGATGCGAACCCAAACAAGTCATCGTAAGCGGCTGCCACCTGGATTGATGGCCTCTTCGTCTCGGCGCGTCGGATAATACCGTTTCTTGTGTTCCATCTCATAAAACAGAAGTCCATGAATTCCAATTGCGTCTTTCTTGGCTATTCTGCACTTCCATAAATTGCCGAAGATCGCATCGAGTTTTCCCCTAAAGCCTCGTTCCAACACTTCATCGATAAAAGCTACGTCCTGCCCAGCAGGAAATATCAGCGAGAAGTCATCGTCTGATGCACTGAATATGTCATAGACACTATTTAGAGCGCCATCTATCACCTGTATGTTCTTCATCTGCGGCTCTAGTTACCTCTTTATCGAAAGCGATGACTCAGAGCCGGTGTCTTGCTCCATGCAAGCGAAAATAAACCTATTCCGACGGCAACTCGTCGAAGTTGACGCGGGCGTAGAAGAGGTCGACCGGGATCTCGACGCCGATCTCCGGGAGCGTCAAGGTGTCGCCCGACTTGAGGGTCTGGAAGTGCCAGGGCTCGTCGTGTTCGCGCCATAGGACCGTAAGACCGATGACGGTCTGCTCGACGATGATGTAGCGCTTGATGGAGGGGACAGTGGCGTATTCAGCCGGCTTAATGATCCGGTCCTCCCTGATGGAGGACGGACTGATCACCTCGAAAACGATGACAGGGTTGGGGATCAGCCGATCGCGGCCGTCGGAGTCGGTGCAGCTCACCACGCCATCGGGATAGCGAACCCCCTTGCCAATCGTCTGGATGCCGGCATCGGAGGCGAGAGCCTCGCATGGGCCGCTGTCGCCGAGGCGCTGGCTGAGCTGCAAATTGATGTTGCGAATGATCCGCGAATGATTGCGGGAGCCGCCAGGCATGGCGACCGGCTGGAAGCCATCGAACTCGTAGCGTTCATTCTGGGCTTCCGCCCAGGGGAAGAACTCCTCCTGCGTCATGCGTGCGGGGTGAAGGGCAATGTTCATGGGTGGCACCTTAGCACTCGCTGACACGGCATTCCTTTCCTATCTCCAAGGCGCTCCTACTTAAGCTGGAAACGTCTGTGTCGGTGATGTCGATTCTCGTGCTGTCATAGTTAAGCTTCGAGGCCCGGCGCACGCACCGGCCCCGTCGCCACGGCTCTCCCGCGAACTGCCCCTGCTGTTCCACCGATCCATTCCGGCTGCCGCCGGCCGCGCTGGGGGAGGCGGTCGATCACCAATTCCGCAGCGCGGTACTAATCGGCCGGCGTCTCGATGGCGTCCGCCGATGCCGCCTCCTTCTGGTCCGCACCCCACAGCGTGCGTGTCGCCTG
>CAXSEE010000354.1:0-2829 GCA_964235615.1 uncultured Acetobacteraceae bacterium
CCGTCAGCCGCTTCGACCGGATGGAAGCCGGGCCGGTTCACATCGAGGATTTTGCGCAGGTCTTCGGCGCTTGGCCCGAGGACAAGTACAAGCGCGCAAGTGCCAAAAACATCGCGACTGTGATCGGCGTGGAAGCGGGCGATGACGCAGCAGCAGAGTTCATTCGCAGACTGATCTTCAACACGCTCATCGGCAATGCCGACATGCACTTGAAAAACTGGTCGCTGATTTATCCGGACAGGCGGGCGGCCACGCTTGCGCCAGCATATGATTTCGTTTCGACAGTCGCATATATTCCGGATGAACTCGCTGCCATCAAATATGCTCGCACCAAGCGAATGAGCGAGTTCTCGTTCGACGAACTCCGCTATCTCGCGGCGAAAGCGCACCTTTCCGAAAAGCTAGTCATCAATGCGGCCTCCGAGACATTGACGCAATTCCAGGATGAATGGCCTGCGGCGAGAAAGGAGCTGCCTATGGGTCCCAAGGTCGCTGAGGCAATTGAAGCGCACATGAAGGGCTTGGCTCTTATTGCGGAAAAGGCCTGAGCCTTCGCTTCTCTAAGCTGTTCCACTGCCTTGAACGCCTGGGCAACAACGGTCCGCGTTCCGCCGTGGATCGCAAGAAGCGGTCAAACCGCCATCGGCCAGACCCGACCCTGAGTTGAATGATCGATATCAGGGCAGCCTGGCCACCGATTTCGAGACGGTGCTGACTGCCGATGAACAAGAAACCTTCTGCCAACTCCAGCACCAGGTCCTTGGTATGGGCGACAAGGGCGCGCTCGATGTTTCGCTTGCGAGCAGCCGCCTGCAGGAAGAAAGTCGAACTGACAGGGCTTCTTGAGCACCCGCTGCGCAAGGTCCGAGGCATCTGGGCAAAACACGCCCCATCCATGCGCAAGTGCCGCCTCGGCACCGCTATGCGGAGGTATCACAGCAGCGCCGGAACGCTCTCCGACAACGCCCCGCCCATGCGCAGCGGGGCGACGCTGCGGGCGAGCCCGGTCTGGTCGTCGGTCTCGACGAACAAACCGCTCAGGCTGGCGGTCCCTTCCGCCGGCCCCAACCTCTCGCCCGGCATCTTGCGTATGAAGCGCGCGGTGGCGGGCTCCTTGGCCATGCCGATGACGCTGTCATAGTCGCCGCACATGCCGGCGTCGCTCATATAGGCGGTGCCGCCGGGCAGGATGCGATGGTCCGAGGTCGGCGTGTGGGTGTGGGTGCCGATCACCAGCGATGCCCGCCCGTCGAAATGATGGGCGAAGGCCGCCTTCTCGCTGGTCGCCTCGGCGTGGAAGTCGATCACCACGGCCTGCACCGTGACGCCCAGGCGATGCCGCGACAGCAGCTCGTTGGTTGCCCGGAACGGGTCGTCCATCGCGTCCATGAACAGCCGGCCCATGGCGTTGACCACCAGGGCGCGGCGCCCGTCGGCGAGGCTGACCACGACGCTGCCTGCCCCCGGGGTGCCGGGCGGGAAATTGATCGGGCGGATGATGCGCGGCGCCTGGCTGATATGGCCGATCAGCTCCTTGCGGTCCCAGGCGTGGTTGCCGAGCGTGATCACGTCGGCGCCGGCGGCGAACAGGCTGTCGGCCATCGCCGGGGCCAGGCCGAAGCCGTGGCTGGCGTTCTCGCCGTTGACCACCGCGAGATCGAGACGCAGCCGCTCGCGCAGGCCGGGCAGGCTGGCCTCGACCAGCTCGCGGCCGGCACGCCCGACGATGTCGCCCAGGAACAGGATACGCAAACGCAATCACCCCTCGATTGGAACGCGACCGCGCTCGGTCACGATGACCGGCAGCCGGATGTCGAACGGACCGTGCGGGACCGCTTCCACCTGCTGCCGGGAGAACCCATAGCCGATCGCCCGTGCCCGCGGCAGTGCGGCCAGGGTGCGGTCGTAATAGCCGCCGCCATAGCCGAGACGCCAGCCGCGACGGTCGAAGGCGAGCAACGGCACCAGCAGCAGATCGGGTTCGCCGTGCGGCGACGGCTCCGTGTCCGGGTGCCAGGTGCCGAACCGGCCGGGCAGCATCGCGCAGCCCGGATGCCAGCTTCGGAAGCGCAACGCCTCGCCGGGTGGCGGCGTCTCGGGCAGCAGCATCGGATGGCCGCGGTCATGCAGCCTGTGCCAGAGCGGACGCAGGTCGGGCTCGTTGGCCAGGGGCCAAGTGCCGGCGACAGTCTCGCCTGGACGCCATTCGATCTGGGAGAGCAGCGCCGCGACCAGGGCGGCATCATCGCCGGGCTGACGCCGGACGGCCAGCATGCGCTGACGCAGCGAGTGTTTCGCGTCCCGGATGACGGCCGGATCGGTGAGGTGCGGAGCCACCATGGCCGTTGGCGTGTCGACCTCCTGGAACCCGCTTGTGCAGGTGGGCGCCGGTTAATGTGACCAAGGCCACAACAGAGCCAGCTCCCGAGGAAGTGCTTATCGGCCCGGGGGTTGAATTGCCTGACGAACCGGGTAGCCCCGCACCCTGAAACTAGTCACGCTCGAGCGTCTCCGCAATGGCTTCCGCGCGCTCGGCGAGATTAGCCAGTTGACGTTCGCGCCATTCCGCCTGCGCGCGCACCGCCTCGGCCTCCTCGATCATCGCCGCGGTCGCCGCCGGCAGGCGGTCAGCGGACATGTCGTGCAGCTCGTCGGCCATCAGCAGCGACGCCAGCGCCAGCAGCTTGGCCTCCCCGCTCTGGCCGCCGATCGACTTGATGCGGTCGATGCGGCGGTCGACATGGCTTGCCATCGACTGCAGATGCGACTCCTGCCCGTCCTCGCAGCCGACCACGTAGGCGTAGCCGTTGATCCGGATCGTGACCTGGG
>CAXSEE010000355.1:0-2823 GCA_964235615.1 uncultured Acetobacteraceae bacterium
TGACCTCGACCTCCTCGATCGGCCTGTCCGACATCACGGTGACCCTCAAGCTGAACTATGACCCGGTCCGCGCCCTGGCCGAGATCCAATCCGACGTCACCGCCGCAACCGCACAGTTGCCGTCAGGCGTGCAGCCTTCCACGATCTTCTCGTACTCGACCGGTTTCAGCTTCATGGGCATCACCGTGGACAGCGGCGTGCTGCCGCCGTCGAAGGTCGACGACTACGTGCAGCGGGTGGTGACGCCGCGGCTGCAGGCGATCTCCGGCGTGCAACGGGTCTACACCGATGGCGGCAGCCCCAACGTGGTGATGCGCGTCTGGCTCGATCCCGAGCGTCTGGCCGCCTATGGCCTGACAGCGGCCGATGTCTACTCGGCGCTCGGCAAGAACAACTTCGTCACCGGTGCCGGCAGCACGCTCGGCGGTGCCACGAGCGTCAACCTCGACATCACCTCCAGCCTGCATGACGCGGCACAGTTCCGCGACCTCGTCATCCGGCAGAACAACCTGCACATCATCCGCCTGCGCGACGTCGGACGCGTCGAGTTCGGCAGCGATCCCGACAATCTCGAGACCATCACCGGCAACCGGCGCGGCGTGTATATCGGCATCACGCTGGGCCCGTCCGCGAACGCACTGGCGGTCTCGCACGACCTCGAGGCGCAGATCGCCACGCTGCGCCGGCAGGCGCCGCCCGCGATCCACATCAATATCCTGACCGACAACGGCGACTATATCCGCAGCTCGATCCGCGAGGTGGCCGTGACGCTGGGCGAGTCGATGCTGATCGTGGCCCTGGTGGTGTTCGGCTTTCTCGGCTCGCCGCGCGCGGTGCTGGTGCCGCTGGTCGCCATCCCGCTGTCGCTGACCGGCACGTTGGCGATGATGGCGGCGATGGGCTTCTCCATCAACCTGCTGACGCTGCTGGCCCTGGTGCTGGCGATCGGGCTCGTGGTCGACGACGCCATCATCGTGGTCGAGAACGTCAACCGGCACCTGGCGCTTGGCCTGCGGCCGGTTGCTGCGGCCTCGGCGGCGGCGCGCGAGCTGGTGCAGCCGATCCTGGCGATGACGGTGGTGCTGATCGCCGCCTACATGCCGCTGGGCCTGCAGGGCGGCCTCACCGGCGCGCTGTTCATCGAGTTCGCGTTCACCCTGGCCGGTGCCGTCGCCATGTCGGCACTGCTGGCGCTGACGCTGTCGCCGATGATGAGCTCGCGCCTGCTTCGCGCCCGCAGCACCCCAGGGATGCACATGCCAGGAACGCACATGCCAGGAACGCGCATGCCCGGGATGCGCATGCCGATCGCCGAGCGGATGGAGCGCGCCAGCGAGCACGCGCTGGATGCGGTGCAGCGCGGCTACAGCGTCGTTCTCCACCTTACTCTACGGGTGCAGCCGCTGGTCCTGGTGCTGGGCCTGCTCGTGCTCGGCAGCACCTGGTATCTCTACGGGCACGCCAGGCACGAGTTGTCGCCGGCCGAGGATACGGGCGACCTCGCCATAGCCGGCAGCAGTGCCCCGAACAGCACGTTCGATGCCGTGGCACTCTATGACCCGGAGATGATCGACATCTTCAACTCCGTCCCGGAGGTGAAAGCCTTTTTCGTCTTCAACCAGGCGCCGACATTGTTGGGCGGCCTGAAGCTGAAGGACTGGAGCCAGCGCACGCGCGACGCCAGCACGATCGGCAATCGACTGCAGGAGGAGCTCGCCAGGATCCCCGGCATCGATATGGGGATCTACTCCAATCCCTACCTGCCCGGCGCCAACGGCATGCCGATCGAGTTCGTGCTGCAGAGCGCCGGCGACTTCCCGCAACTGAACCAGGTGTCGGACGCGTTCCTGGCCCGGGTGCGCGCCAGCGGGATGTTCGCCTACGCCGACAAGGATCTCAAGATCGACCAGCCGAAATCCACCATCGTCGTCGACCGCGCCAAGCTCGCGGCACTCGACCTGACGATGAGCGACCTCGGCAGCTCGCTGAACGCGATGCTCGGCGGCGGCTTCACCGGCTTCTTCTCCGCCGACCAGCGCTCCTACAAGGTCGAGCCGATGGCCATGCGCCGGTTCCGCCTCAACCCCGACCAGATCCTGGACTATCCCATCAAGACCATAGGCGGTTTGTCGGTGCCGCTGCGCTCGGTGGCGCACATCGCGGACAGCGTGGTGCCGGAGTCGATCGCCCACTTCCAGCAGCTCAACGCCACGACCATCCAGGCGGTGCCGGCTCCGGGCGTCACCCAGGGACAGGCCTACGACTATCTGCAGCATCTTGCCGCCGAACTGCTGCCGGCCGGCTACGGCACCGACACGACCGGGCCGCTGCGCCAGTATGTGCAGGAGAGCGGGGGCTTCGCCGCCACCTTCGCGCTCGCGGTGGTGGTAACCTACCTGGCGCTGGCCGCCCTGTTCGAGAGCTTCCGCGATCCGCTGATCATCCTGGTCTCGGTGCCGATGTCGATCGCGGGCGCCCTGCTGTTCGTGTGGGCGGGCGTCGGCGGCGCCAGCATCAACCTGTTCACCGAGGTCGGGCTGGTCACCCTGATGGGGCTGATCAGCAAGCACGGCATCCTGATCGTCGAGGTGGCCAAGGAAGGCCAGGCGATGGGCCTGTGCAAGCGCGAGGCGATCGAGCGCGCCTGCGCCCTGCGGCTGCGGCCGATCCTGATGACGACGGCGGCCATGGTGCTGGGCGTGATGCCGCTGGTTTTCGCCACTGGCGCAGGGGCGGCGTCGCGCTTCGTGATGGGGCTGGTGATCGCCTCGGGGCTGTCCATCGGCACCCTGTTCACCCTGTTCGTGCTGCCAGCCGTCTACA
>CAXSEE010000356.1:0-1112 GCA_964235615.1 uncultured Acetobacteraceae bacterium
GCGGTCCAGTACGAACTGGGAGTCGCTTCCCAGAACGTCGCGAACGCGAGCACGCCCGGCTACGTGACCGAGGTTGCCAACGTCGCCTCGCGCGATGCGGGCGGCAAGGGCAGCGGCGTGGTCATCCAGCTCACGACCCTGGCCGTGAACGCCACGCTGCAGAACAGCCTATATACCCAGAATGCCACCGTGGCGGCGCTCGGCGTCACCGTGAACGCCCTGAGCGCCGTCACCGCTGTGCAGGGCTCGACGAGTGCCGACCCGTCGGGCAGCAACACGCTGGCAGACAATCTCGGCAACCTGCAGAACAGCTTCACGGCCCTGGACGGCGATCCCTCCAACACGGTGGACCAGCAGGCCGTGGTCAGCAGCGCCAGCACCCTGGCCAGCTCGATCCAGACCTTGTCGAGTACCTACCAGACCACGCGCCAGGATGCGGAGCAGGCGATCCCGTCCGAAGTGGCGACCATCAATGCCAACCTGAACACGATCGGGTCGCTCTCCGACCAGATCATGCAGTTGAAGGGGGCGGGGCAGGATACCGCCGACCTGGAGAACCAGCGCACGGCCGCGATGAGCACGCTGTCGAGCTCCCTGGGGGTGAAGTTCGCCGCGACCTCGGCGGGGGACATGCTCGTCAGCACGACCAACGGCCAGAGCTTGCCGACCCATGCCGCCACAGGCCCGCTTTCCACCCAGCAGGCAACGATCGGCGTCGGGGATGCCTATCCGGGCTCCATCCCCGGGATCATGTTGAACGGGCAGGACGTCACCGCCTCACTGACCGGTGGCACACTGGGCGCCAACATCACCCTGCGCGACACCACGCTGCCGACCATGCAGGGCGAGCTGGATAGTTTTTCCGCAACGCTGGCGAGCCGTTTCTCGGGCCAGGGCCTGACGTTATTCACCGATGGCGCCGGCAACAGTCCAGGAGCCAATCCGACTTCGGCGCCTCCGAGCGGCCAACTTGGCTTCTCCGGCAGCATCCAGGTCAGCGCTCTCGTCAGCGCCACACCCTCCCTGGTGCGCGATGGCAATGCCGCCGCGGCATTGAACCCGACCGCCGCCGCCGGCTACACCACGCTCATCTCGAACGTACTGGACTATAC
>CAXSEE010000356.1:1212-2816 GCA_964235615.1 uncultured Acetobacteraceae bacterium
CCTTGTCACGCTGGCCACGACCCTGACCGCCAGCCAGGCGCAGACGATCGCGGATGCCACGGCGCGCGAGTCCGCCCAGACCGACATCCAGACGACGCTGCAGGCAAACCTCGCATCCACGTCGGGGGTGTCGGTGGACGACCAGATGGCCAACGTCGTCGCTTTGCAAAACGCCTACGAGGCGAATGCCAAGATCGTCACGGCCGTGCAGACCATGTTCTCAGCCATCCTCGCCGCCGTCACCTAGGGATCATTCTGATGTCGGGAGCAATCAGCAACGGCTTCGGGATCATGCCGACGCTCATGCGTACCGTCGACAAGCTCAACGCCACCAACGATGCGTTGACGGCGGCGTTGAGCAGTAATGTCACCTCGGACAGCTATGCGGGCCTTGGGGATCAGGCCTATGCCGCGATCAGCCTGGAACCCCAGATCAGTGCCACCGCCGCCTGGCAGACCAACGTTACCCAGACACAGACGAAACTTTCGGTCACCCAGACCGCGCTGACCAGCATCAGCTCGATCGCGACCAGCCTGCAGACCAGTCTGCTGAGCCTGCGGACCACTTCATCGGCGAGCACGATCTCTGCCGCCTCCGATGCCGCAAAGCAGCAGCTCACGGCGCTGACCGCGCTGCTCAACACGAAGAATGGCGACAGCTACGTGTTTGCGGGCACGGCATCGGACCAGCCGCCGGTGACGAGCCCGGACCTTGCCGCCAGCAGCCTGGTATCGGGCATCATCGGCACGGTTGCCACCGTTGGCACGGCAGGCGCCGCGGCTACGCAAAGCGCCACCCTGGCCCGCGCATCCGACGACACGGCCAGCAACAGCGTGTTCTCGACCCAGCTGTCGGTTGCGGCCACCTCCGCCGCGACATTGGTGCCGCAGATCAACGTCGGCCAGAACGAGAGCATCGCCACCGGCGTCGTCGCAACCCAGGGAGGGCCTGCCAGCACGGCAAGCACCGGCTCGGCCATCAGGGACCTCATCCGCAGCCTCGCAACCGTGGCCGGATTATCCGGGGCGGACAGCAGCAGTGCCGGCTTCCAGTCCCTGGTGGCAGACACCTCCAACCAGATGACCGGCATCACCCAGAGTCTGGCGAACCTTTCGGCATCGGTCGGCACGCTGCAGGACAACGCGACTTCACGCAGCAGCAATATGTCGGATGTAAGTGAAGCTCTGACGAGCCAACTGGGCACCGCCAAGGATGCAGATATTGCAACCACTCGCACGCAGCAGATCGCGGTGCAGAACCAGCTCACAGCGAGCTACACCCTGATCGCCGATATGAAGACCCTCAATCTCGCTCAGTATCTCTAAGGTTCCGGTAGCTTTGAAACTTCGGGGAGTAGAAAAAGTCTGGTCATTCAGCATCCGCAGCAGGCGACACTGGAGCGTGTAGATGCCGGTCCACCATCATCACATGGACCACGACGGTGCAGCTGGCTCCTTACGCCAACTCCGCTAACCAGGTTTTTTCCACTCCCGCAACCAACTGAAGATAGCTCGGCCTATAGGACATCACATCGTCCAGAAACACTTGAGCTAGTGTCCCGGCCTGCAAATACCAACTAAGATTGGATCGTGGCACTGAGGTT
>CAXSEE010000357.1:0-2803 GCA_964235615.1 uncultured Acetobacteraceae bacterium
GGATCACGAGGAACTCCTCGCCGCCATAGCGGCCGGCGGCCTCTGGCTGAACGATGACCTGTCCGAGCCTGCTGCTGAACTCGATCAGCACCTCGTCACCCGCAAGATGCCCGAACTCGTCGTTGATCTTCTTGAAACGGTCGATGTCGCATAGTGCGAATTCCGGGGTCATGTCGCCCGCGGTTCCGACAAATGCTCGCCCGGGCTTCCGGGATGAAGTCGCCCGCGTTTCCGATTTGATGTCGCCCAGCATTCCGATCTGAAGTCGCCCACTACGGGCGCTGATTGGAAGGGTCTGGGCTTCTGCTGGTCTGTCTAGAATCCGCTCCTTTGGAGGAGCGGTGAGATGCCAGCGGAGAGGACGACGATGCGCCAGGTGCGCGAGATTGTGCGGCTAAATCAGGCCGGGGTATCGACCCGGCAGATCGGCATCCGGGTTGGGGTCGCAGCCTCAACGGTCCGGTTGACGTTGCGACGGGCGGCTTCGGTCGGGATCTCAGGCGACCTGTCGACCGTGCAGACGGATGCGGCGCTGGAGAAGATGCTTTTCGCCGCGGCGGGCAAGAAATCCGGGCATCGCCGACATGCCGATCCGGACTGGGCGGCGATCCACCAGGAGCTCAAGCGTAAGCACGTCACGCTGACGATCGTGTGGGACGAATATATCGTCGGCACTCCGGACGGTTATCGGTATTCCCGGTTCTGCGAGCTCTATCGTAGCTGGGAGTCCCGACTGACGGTGACGATGCGTCAGGCGCATCGGGGCGGCGAGAAGCTGTTTGTCGATTATGCCGGAGACACGGTGCCGGTCATCGTCGATCGGCTGACGGGTCAGACACGTGGCGCGCAGATCTTCGTGGCGGTGCTCGGGGCGTCGAACTTCCTCTATGCCGAAGCAAGCTGGACGCAGGGCCTGGAAGACTGGATTGAAGCTCATAACCGAGCACTGGCCGCGATCGGCGGCGTGCCCGCGCTGCTGGTTCCGGACAACACCAAGGTCGCGGTGATCAAGGCCTGTCTCTACGACCCGGTGATCAACAAGACCTACGCCGAGATGGCGGCGCATTACGGCACCGCAGTGCTTCCGGCTCGACCCTACCGGCCCCGCGACAAAGCCAAGGTTGAGGTCGGCGTGCTGATTGCCGAACGCTGGCTGCTTGGCCGGCTTCGACATACGCAGTTCCATAGTCTGTTCGAGCTGAACACGGCGATTGCCGAGTTCTGCCGGCGTCTGAACGATGAGCGAGTGATCCGCCGCGTCAACCAGACCCGCCGCCAGATGTTCGAGGCGATCGAGCGCCAGGCGTTGAAGGCGCTGCCGACGGAGCCCTATGTCATGGCCGAGTGGCGCATCCGGCGGGTTGGCATCGACTATCACGTCGAGGTCGAGAAGCATTTCTACAGCGTCCCGCACCGCTTTGCCCGCGCCGAGGTCGACGCCCGCTTCACCGCCCGCACGGTGGAGGTGTTTGCCCGTGGCGAACGTATCGCGGCTCACCGGCGCGGCAGCGGTGATGGCAAGCACACGACGGTGCCAGAGCACATGCCATCGAGCCATCGCCGGTACGCTGACTGGACCATCGAGCGGATCACTCGCGAAGCCGCTGCGATCGGCCCGTCGATCAGCATCCTGTGTGCCCTGATCCTGGAGCGGCGGCCGCATCCCGAACAGGGTTTCCGTGCCTGTCTTGGCATCTTGCGGCTGGCAAGCTCGGTCAGTGCGGTGCGCCTGGATGCCGCGGCCTCACGCGCCATCGAGATCGGCGCACTGACCTACGGCTCCGTCAAATCCATCCTCGACAACAAGCTCGAGCTGCAGGCGCCAGATCCGCAGAGACCAGCACACACGCCGATCCGTCACCGCAACATCCGCGGCGGCGGCTACTTCCACTGACAGCAAGGAACCCATCATGCTCACCCATCCCACCCTGGATCAGCTCACGCAGCTTGGCCTGCTCGGCATGGCGCACGCGTTTGGCGAGATCGCCGCCGATGCCGATGCCGCCAGCCTGACACACGCGGAATGGCTGGCTCTGCTGCTTGAGCGCGAGATCAGCCATCGCCACGACAAGCGCCTCGCCACCCGGTTGCGCTACGCCAAGCTGCGGCATCATGCCGCGGTTGAGGATGTCGACTATCGGGCCGTTCGCGGTCTCGATCGTAGTCTTTTCCAGAAGCTGTCCGGCGGCGCCTGGATCGATACCCACGACAACCTGATCCTGTGTGGCCCGACCGGCGTGGGCAAAAGCTGGCTTGCATCAGCGCTCGGCCAGCGCGCCTGCAGGGACAACCGGTCGGTGCTTTACCAACGGGTGCCCAAGCTGTTTGCAGAACTGGCTCTCGCCCGTGCCGATGGCCGCCATCGCAGGCTGCTGCGGAGCCTGACCTCGCCTCAGCTGCTGATCCTGGATGACTGGGGCCTCGAGCCGCTCGATGCCCCAGCCCGTCACGACCTGCTCGAGATCCTGGAGGACCGCTATGGTCGGCGCTCCACCATCGTGACCAGCCAGGTTCCGGTCGAGCATTGGCACCAAATCATCGGCGATCCGACCTACGCGGACGCCATCCTCGACCGCCTCGTCCACAACGCGACCCGTATCGACCTGACCGGCGAGAGCATGCGTAGAAAACGCACCTCTCGTCCTCAGACCGCTTGACCGGGCAGGCGGAGAAGAGCAACGAGAAACCTACAGTGCAGAGGCTCAAGACCGGGTGACATCAGCCCGGAATCATGGGCGATATCACAGCGGAATGCTGGGCGACATCATTCCGGAACAGCCGGGCGACATCATCGGAATACGCA
>CAXSEE010000358.1:0-2795 GCA_964235615.1 uncultured Acetobacteraceae bacterium
GCCATCGTCCATGCCGCCGATATCCAGGACCGCGACGGCGGCGTGCTTCTGATGGTGCGTATTCCGGTGAAAGCGATCGCCTGATCCGGCTGACGGTGATCACCCAATCCGGTGATCGCGATCACCTGCCGCATGCCGCCTTTGGGCGACGAATGCGAGAGGACGGAACTGCAGGACGACACGACTGACGGTTGCGGGTGTGTCATCCGTCCTGGGTATCGGTCAAGCTGTCCGGCAAGGTCCGGTGCCTGCGCAGGCTGCCTCCCTTCAGCTCGAGGCGATGGGCGCGGTGAACGATGCGATCGACAATGGCGTCTCCGAGCGTCATGTCGCCCACGACGTCGTGCCAGCGGCTGACGGGGAGCTGGCTGGTGATCAGCAGCGAGCCCCGATCGTCACGGTCGTCGACGATCTCCAGCAGGTCGCGCCGCTGCTCCGCGGTCAGCGGTTCTGGCCCCCAGTCGTCGATGATCAGCAACCGCGTGCGTTCGAGCGTCGCCATCAACCGCGAGACGCGTCCCTCGCTGCGCGCCGTCGCCAGGTCGGCAAACAGCCGCGGCGCCCGCTTGTAGAGCACGGAGTAGCCCTCCCGGCAGGCCTTGTGGCCGAGCGCACAGGCAAGCCAGCTCTTGCCCACCCCGGTCGGCCCGCCGATCACCACGTGGGCGTGCTCGCGGATCCAGCCGCAGCCCGCGAGCTTGAGGAACAGCGCGCGGTCGAGGCCACGCGGGGTGCGGAAGTCCGTGTCCTCGATCACGGCAGCCTGGCGCAGCTTGGCCTCGCGCAGGCGTCGGGCCAGCCGCTTGTTCTCCCTGCTGGTCGCCTCGCGGTCGACCAGCAGCCCGAGCCAGTCCTCGCGGGACAGTTCGGCCGCCTCGGCCATGGCCTGCAGCTCTAGGAACGCTTCGGCCATGGCGCTCAGGCCGAGCCCGCGCAGGCGCTCGGCCGTGGGATGGATCAGCATCGGATCGCCTCTCAATGATAGTAGCCGGGGCCACGGATGTTCTCGTGCGGCAGCGTCGCTGGATCGGTGGCGGCCGGAGGGCGGCCCTGCCGGGCTTTCACCAGCGCTGCCACCGAGCTGTAGGAGCGCGTGCCGATGGCCAGAGCCCGGGCGCAGGCAGCGTCGACCGGCTCGGCGCCGTGGCGCCGTGCCAGGCCGAGAATGCCGATGCAGGAGCGGAAGCCCTGCTCGGGGTGCGGCCGCGTGCGCAGGATCACCGCCACCAGCGCCGCCGTGTCGTCGCCCACCCTGGCGGCCTCGCGCTGGATGCGCTCGTGCGTCCAGTCGCGGTAGCGGCGGTGCGCGCTCGGCATGTGCTCGTCCACCGTGCTCGCACGCTCCCGGCGCAGGCTGCGCGGGTGGCTCGCCACCCGCTTGCCGCGGTGGAACAGCTCCACCGTGCCGGCGGTGATCCTGGCCTCGACCTCCTGGCGCACCAGGGGGTGGGGCACGGAGTAGAAGTGACGGTCGATCTCGACGTGGTAGTCCAGGCCGACCCGGCAGCGCCGCCATTGCGCATACTCGTAGGGCGTCGCCGGCAGAGGCAGCAGGGCGCGCTGGTCGAACTGCTCGAACAGGGCCCGTCGCGTCGTGTCCAGGCCGCGCATGACGCGGTCGTTCAACGGGTCGAGCAGCCCGGCAATTGCCGCATTGAGTTCGGGCAGGGAGAAGAACCGCTGGTGTCGCAGCCTGGCCAGGATCCAGCGCTGGACGATCTGGACGCCAACCTCGACCTTGGCCTTGTCACGCGGCTTGTAGGGTCGGGCCGGCAGGATCGCCGTGCCGTAATGCGCCGCCATCTCGGCATAGGTCCGGTTCACCGCCGGCTCGTGGAAGCTGGCGCGGGTGACCCCGGCCTTGAGGTTGTCGCTGACCAGCAGCTGCGTCACGCCGCCGAAGTAGGCGAAGGCACCGACGTGGCAGCCGATCCAGTCCGGCAGCGCCTGGCTCCAGACAGCGCAGGCGTAGGTGAAGCTCGATGCCCCGAGCACGGCCACGAAGATCTCCGCCTGACGCTCCTCCCCGCTTGCCCCGTCCACCACGCCCACCGTGCTGCCGGCGAAGTCGACGAACATTCGCTCGCCCGCCCGGTGCACCTGCCGCAGTGTCGGTTTCAGCCGCCCCGCCCAGGCGCGATACAGGTCGCAGAACCAGGAGTAGCCGAACCCCTCCGGCGCGCCGGCTCGATACTCCTCCCACACCAGCGCCAGGGTGACGTTGGGACGGCGCAGCTCCCGATGCACCCAGGCCCAGTCCGGCATCGGCCGCTGCTCGGCGGGCAGTGCCGGCGGCGGTGGGAACAGCCCTGCCTCCAGCTGCTCGTCATCGAGGTCCGGCGGAAGCGGCCAGACCAGGCCGGCACGCCGGAAGCGGTCCAGGTACTCGCACACCGCGGCCTGGCTCACGCCCAGGCTGCGGGCGATGGCGCGCTGGGACAGGCCGTTGCCCAGTCGCAGCCGCAGAACGTCTCGTATCTTGCGCATTGGCACTCTCTCGCCCGGCATCTCGCCCCCTGCTCTCGGCAAAAGGCGAGACTACCTGTGGTTGAAGACCGCCAACCGTGTCGGCCTCGCGGCCGCCACCCCGCCGGTGATCGCGATCACCGGAACAGGTGATCGCGAACCCACGGATCAGGTGATCGCAATCAAACGGAATCAGTGATCGCGATCGACCGGATTACGCACCTTGCGAAGTTTCCCCACCAGCGTACGCTGGAGGCATTCGACTTTGCCGCCCAGCCCTCGCTCGACGCCAGGGTGGTGCGCGACCTGTCCGCGTGCCGCTGGGTGGC
>CAXSEE010000359.1:0-2762 GCA_964235615.1 uncultured Acetobacteraceae bacterium
CTTCGGGACGAACAGCTCCGCGAAGGTCGGCTTCTGCATGGCTGTTTCGATCATGCGGAGAAAGCCAAGGCAAGGGCAAAGCCCGTGCCTTACTCCGACAGAAGCAATGCGAACGGCAGCAGCAAGGCCGCCGGCAGCAGCGGATAGGCGAGGGTGCCCGTGGCCAGCGCACCTGCCGCGGCACCGGCCGTGTAGGAGCATACCAGTAGCGGCACGAGGATGAGCAGCACGGATTGGCTCTTGTCTCCCCGCAGACGCTTTACCAGCGCGGTGGCGAATTTCTGCAGGTCGCCGCTGACGAACGAGGTGTTGATCGATTGTCCGCGGAAACGCTGCATGGACGAGTTCTGTCCACCGAGGCATGCCGACAGCAGTGGCATCAGGGGTGACAAGGCTCCGGAGACGGCGATTGCGGCCATGCCCGCGGCGCAGGCGAGCACGCCGGCACGACGCCCGGCTTCACTGCGGCTGATCAGCAGCACCATGACCATTCCGGCGACGAAGGCCGCGATCACCAGCAGCAGCCGTCCGCTCTCGCTCCAGGCGCGATGCGCGAGCGCGATACCGAGCAGCACCACGTTGCCGGTCACCTGGGCGGCGAAGGTCTTGGCCTGGAGGTAGCCAACGGCATCGGCCCAGCCGGCGATCAAGCCGATCCACAGTGCCCTCATTGGGATATCGGCATCGAACACACTTCCCGATCGGTTCGTCACTGAACCTTTTCCGGGAGCTGCGGTTCTGCATGAACCCGAGGTCGGGTGGCAGGAGATCAGGATGAGCAAGCGTCTCGACGGCAAGGTGGCACTGGTGACCGGTGGCGCGCGCGGCATCGGGCGCGAGGTGGCGGTCGCTTTCGCGCGAGAGGGCGCGCATGTCGCGGCACTCGACATCGCCGGGCGTGCCAGCCCGACCCAGGATTACGAACTGCCGACCCGGGGCGATCTAGACGAGACCGGTCGCCTGGTGGAGGCGGAGGGGATGCGCTTCCTCGCCGTCGAAGCCGACCTGCGCGACCTCGCTGCACTCCGTCATGCCGTGGCCCGTATCGAGGCCGAGTTGGGACCGATCGACATCCTGGCCGCGGTCGCCGGCATCCAGACCTTCAAGCCGCTGATCGAGATGGAGGACGCCGACTGGAACGACCAGATCGACATCAACCTGACCGGCACGGCGAACATGATCCGTGCCATGGCCCCGCTGATGGCCAAGCGCCGGAGCGGGCGCATCATCGTCACCTCGTCCACCCAGGGACGGCACGGAATGCGGGACGGCAGCGCCTATTCGGCATCGAAATGGGGGTTGTTCGGCCTGATGAAGTCAGCGGCGCTCGAGCTGGGCGAGTTCAACATCACCGTCAATGCGGTCGTGCCCGGCCTGATCGATACCAAGCTGACCCGCCACGCGTCTCGTTATGCCCAGGCGTTGAAGGAAGCCAAAGGCCGCATCCCGGATGGTGACCTGGAGCAGCAGGTCGAGACCGCCAAGGCCGCCGGCACGCCGCTCGGGGTGCCCTGGGTGGAGGCTCGCGACGTGGCGCCGGCCTATGTTTTCCTGGCGTCGGACGAGGCCCGGATGGTTACCGGAACCTCGCTCGATGTCACCGGCGGCGACAGCGCCCATCTGATCGATTGATCAGTCCAAGTATGGTCAGACAGGCAGGAAGTCGGGCACCGAGAGGTAGCGCTCGCCGGTGTCGTAGTTGAAGCCGAGCACGGTGGCGCCCTTCGGCAGCTCGGGCAGCTTCTTCGAGATCGCCGCGAGCGTGGCGCCGGACGAGATGCCGACCAGCAGGCCCTCCTCGCGGGCGGAACGGCGAGCGAACTCGCGCGCCTCCTCGGCGTCGACCTGGATGACGCCGTCCAGCACGTCGGTATGCAGGTTGGTCGGCACGAAGCCGGCGCCGATGCCCTGGATCGGATGCGGGCCGGGCTTGCCGCCCGAGATCACCGGCGACAAGGCCGGCTCGACGGCGAACACCTTCAGGCCGGGCCAGCTCTGCTTGAGCACCTCGGCGCAGCCGGTGATGTGGCCGCCGGTGCCGACGCCGGTGATCATCACGTCGATCCCGTCCGGGAAGTCGGCGAGGATCTCGCGCGCCGTGGTGTGGACATGCACGTCGATGTTGGCCGGGTTGTCGAACTGCTGCGGCATCCAGGACTCCGGCGTCTCCTCGATAAGCTCGGTGGCCCTGGCGATGGCCCCCTTCATGCCGAGCGCCTTGTCGGTCAGCACGAAGGTGGCGCCATAGGCCTGCATCAGGCGGCGCCGCTCGACCGACATGGACTCCGGCATCACCAGCACCAGCCTGTAGCCCTTCACCGCGGCCACCATGGCGAGGCCGATGCCGGTGTTGCCGGAGGTCGGCTCGATGATCGTGCCGCCCGGCTTGAGCCGCCCGCTGGCTTCGGCTGCCTCGATCATGGCCAGCGCGATGCGGTCCTTGATCGAGCCGGCGGGGTTGCCGCGCTCGGACTTGATCCACACGGTGGCGTCGGGAAATAGGCGAGCCACCCGGATATGCGGGGTATTGCCGATGGTATCGAGAACGCTGTTGGCTTTCATGGAGCGGTTTCCTTTCACATCACAGATAGTGCTTTGGGCCAGGATCACCAGACGCCGAAGTCTATGCAAGGGGAGCCGGAGATGGTTGGTGCGGTGGTCAACCGGTCCGGCCAGAATCCAGACCTGAAGCGAGGATCACCATGTCTCAGGCCGCCCTATCCCAGATGCCGCGTTTCGAGCTGTATGCCTTCTGGCGCACG
>CAXSEE010000360.1:0-2751 GCA_964235615.1 uncultured Acetobacteraceae bacterium
GGTCGCCAGCGCCTTGACCAGCAGGAACTCCGTCACCGTGAGCTGGATGTCGGCGCCGCGCCACAGGCACTGGTGCCGCGTCTCGTCGAGCGACAGCGCGCCGCGCACCATCGAGCCCTGCGACGGGATGCCGTTGGCCTCGCCGCGGTTGGCGTCGTTGCGACGAAGCAAGGCACGGATGCGCTCCAGCAGCAGGCGCTGCGAGAACGGCTTGGTGATGTAGTCGTCGGCCCCGAGGCGCAGCCCCATGAGCTGGTCGACCTCCTCGTCCCGGCTGGTCAGGAAGATCACCGGGAGCTGCGAGCGGCTGCGCAGGCGCTGCAGCAGCTCCATCCCGTCCATGCGCGGCATCTTGATGTCGAGCACGGCGAGGTCGACCGGCTTGGCGATGATGCCCTGGAGGGCGCTCTCGCCGTCGGTATAGGCGCGGACCTGGAAGCCCTCGGCCTCGAGCGTCATCGACACCGAGGTCAGGATGTTGCGATCGTCATCGACCAGGGCGATCGTGTGCTTGATGGCGTCCACGTGAAGATCTCCTGACCCTTTGATTGCTTGCGTGCGCTGCGAGGTGTTAGCGGAAGCAAGGCATGATGGCACAGAAGGAAGGTGAAGGATGCCCGAACCCGCTGATGACGCATCCACGCCGCGCCGCACCGATGACGCATCCACGGCGCGGGGCACCGATAACGTTTCCACGGCGCGCCGCATCGGCAACGGCTTCACCGCTCGGTGCCTGGTGCGCGCGGCCAGGCAGGCGAGCCTGGCCACCCTCCAGGACGGAGCGCCGTTCGCCTCCCTGTTGACGCCCGCCACCGCGTGCGGCGGCGATCTGCTGATGCTGGTCTCCAGCCTGTCCCGGCACGCCCGCCACCTGCAGAAGGACGGCCGCTGCTCGTTGCTGATAAGCGGGGCGGAACAGCAGGCCAACCCCCAGACCACGCCGCGGCTGACGGTCACCGGAAGTGCGGTGCCGGAGCCTGACCCGGCCTTGCTCGACCGCTGGATACGCATCCATCCCTATGGCGCGCTCTATGCGGGCTTCGGTGATTTCAGCCTGTGGCGGCTGCGGCCGGAACAGGCCTATCTGGTCGGCGGCTTCGGACAGGCCGGCGGACTGGCGGCACGGGCGCTCGCTGCCGGCTGGGATGTCGCGGCCGAGGAGGTCCCGCTCGTCGAGGCGGCCAACGTCGCGTATGCCGCACGGCTTTCGGACGGCCGCCGGATCGTGGCACTCGACGCCGACGGCATGGACGTCGGACCCGCGCCTTCGATGGATCCGAACGGCGAGGCGCGCACCGAGCGCCTGGCGTTCTCCGCCCCGGCCGGCACGGCGGACGCTTTGCGGGATGCCATCGCCGGGATCTTTCAGGGACTGCCTTCGTGACGGTCCGCGTCTTTACAGCTTGTCCATTTTTGTGTGGTCACCTACTTGACCGCCATGACCCATGATGACACCGGAACCATGTCGACACACGATCCAGACCAGGACCCAGGCCAGGAGGCTGTCATGGAGAGCCCGGAGACGGTGATGCAGGCCGCGACCAGCCGCATCCAGGAAGTCGAAGCAGCACTCGAGGAGATGCGCGACCGCTGGATGCGCGCCGAGGCGGAGATGCAGAACGTGCGCACGCGCGCCAAGCGCGATGCCGACGACGCCCGCCAGTATGCGGTGCAGAAGTTCGCCCGCGACGTGGTCGAGGCCGCGGAGAATCTTCGCCGCGGCATCTCCAGCCTGCCGCCCGTCACTGCCGACGACAGCCCGGTGCTGGTCAAGCTGCGCGAGGGCTTCGAGAGCGTCGAGCGTTCGTTCATCGGCGTGCTGGAGCGCAACGGCATTACCGCCACCGATCCGACCGGATCGAACTTCGATGCCAATCTGCACCAGGCCATGGCCGAGCAGCCCAGCAGCGACCATCCGCCCGGCACGGTGATCCAGTCCTGGACACCGGCCTGGACGCTGAACGGCCGTCTGCTGAAGCCGGCGATGGTGGTCGTTGCAAAAGCGCCAGGCGGAGCGCCGGCTTCCGGGGCGGAGGCGGAGACGCTCGACAAGACGGTCTGAACCTCTCTTGTCTGATCGGGTTTTATTGCCTATATTTTGTGCATTCAGGCTGGCAGGGGTTGTCGGATCGCAGGGTCCTCAATACATCCAGGCGCAGTTTGATCATCCATTGGGCCGCTTTCCGGTGCTTCGGGCCGGAAAGGGCTGCTGACAAGGAGAAGATTTCATGAGCAAGGTTATCGGTATCGATCTCGGCACTACCAACTCGTGCGTATCCATTCGCGAGGGCGACGAGAACCGGGTGATCGAGAATAGCGAGGGCGCGCGCACCACGCCTTCGATGGTTGCCTTCACCGAGAATGGCGAGCGCCTCGTCGGCCAATCCGCCAAGCGCCAGGCCGTCACCAACCCGACCAACACCCTGTATGCCGTCAAGCGCCTGATCGGCCGACGCTTCGAGGACCCCACCGTCGAGAAGGACCGCGGCCTGGTGCCGTACCCGATCGTCAAGGGCGAGAATGGCGACGCCTGGGTCGAGGCACGCGGCCAGAAGTATGCTCCCAGCCAGATCAGCGCCTTCGTCCTGGGCAAGATGAAGGAGACCGCAGAGACCTATCTCGGCGAGCCCGTGACCCAGGCCGTCATCACCGTCCCGGCCTACTTCAACGACGCCCAGCGCCAGGCGACCAAGGATGCCGGCCGCATCGCCGGCCTCGAGGTGCTGCGCATCATCAACGAGCCGACGGCGG
>CAXSEE010000361.1:0-2723 GCA_964235615.1 uncultured Acetobacteraceae bacterium
GGCTTCGGGCCGGCACAATGGGCCTACCGCCCGCAGGCGCCGCGTATCTTGGAAGAGGGCGATCTCATCGCGGCCGAAGTGTTCTGCAAGGTCGGCATGCTTCAGACGCAGCATCAGGTGATGATCGCGATTGGCGAGGTCCACGAGGATTATGAGCGCGCGGCAGGCGTCGCGCGTGCCTGCTATGACGCGGGCCTCCGGACGCTGCAGGCGAAGACTCCGTTCGGCGACGTCGCCGAGGCGATGCTCAAGCCGCTGGAAGACACTGGCGGCTGGGTGAGAGGGCCTCAGATCCACGGGCTGAATCCCTACGGCTCGCTCTGCCGCTTCCCTGGCGATCTCAGTCAGCTCCCGGGTGCCGACGAATATCCCTATGTCGAGGGTCGGGCTACCGAACTCGCTGACATGGCGTGTGAAACAGCGTGCCAAACTTTCCAGACTCCAGGTGCAAACAGCGTCCAATAGTTTCCACCCTGGTCCGTGCGATCATCCGGCTTTTGCGCTGGAGAGTCTGGGGTGTTGTTCATGGATTTGGTTGCAGAGATCCGCCGTCGTCGCCTTGTCAGCAAGGAGAGCATCAGCTCGATTGCGCGTGACCTGGGCCTGTCCCGGCCGACAGTGCGCAAGCATTGCCGCAGTCAGTGCGAGCCGCTCTACCGCCGCCAGAAGCAACCGACGCCGATGCTGGGGGCGTTCGAGGCGCTGCTGGAGACCTGGTTGCGCGTCGAGAGCCACCTGCCGAAAGCCCAGCGCCGGACCGCACGTCGCCTGTTCGAGGGATTGCAGGCCGAGGGCTATCGCGGAGCGTACGACAGCGTGCAGCGGTTCGTGCAACGCTGGAAGGCCAGCAAGTCCGGCGCGGCCGTCACGCAGGCCTACGTGCCGCTGTCATTCTCGCCCGGCGAGGCCTGCCAGTTCGACTGGAGCCACGAGCATGTCGAGCTCGGCGGGGTCATGCAGACCATCAAGGTCGCGCATTTCCGCCTGACGTTCAGCCGCCAGATGTTCGTCGTCGCCTACCCGCGCGAGACCCAGGAGATGGTGTTCGACGCGCACAACCGCGCGTTCGCCTTCTTTGGCGGCGTGCCACGGCGCATGGTGTACGACAACCTCAAGGCGGTGGTCGAGACGATCTTCACCGGCAAGGAGCGGCTGTTCAACCGACGCTTCCTGGTGCTGGCGAACCACTATGTCTTCGAGCCGGTCGCCTGCACTCCGGCGTCGGGATGGGAGAAAGGCCAGGTCGAGAACCAGGTCGGCAACATCCGGGAGTGGCTGTTCACGCCCCTGGCCCGGTTCGCCGACTTCGAGGCCTTGAACGGGTGGCTGGCCATGCGGTGCCGGGAACTGGCGCAACGCAAGCACCCGGCGACACCGGAGCGCTCCATCGCGGCCTGCTTTGCCGAAGAGCAGCCTGCCCTGCGCCAGGTCAGTGCGGCCTTCGACGGGTATGTGGAGCACATGCTGCGGGTCTCCAGCACTTGCCTGGTGGTGCTCGACCGCAACCGATACAGCGTCCCGGCGATGTTCGCTGGCCGCGCGGTCTCGGTCCGCAGCACCGCCACACAGGTCAGCGTGGTGGCCGAAGGCGCGGTGATCGCCCGGCATGCCCGGCGTTTCGGGCGCGATCAGCTGGTCTGCGATCCCTGGCATTACCTGCTCATCCTGGAACGCAAGCCCGGGGCGTTGCGCAATGGCACGCCGTTCCGCGAGTGGGACCTGCCGCAATCCATCCAGCTTGTGCGCGACCGCATCCTCAGGCAGCCCAAGGGCGACCGGGCCTTTGTCGAGCTGCTCCTGATGGCCCGCGATGCCGGGCTGGAAACGCTGGAGGTGGCCTGCGACCTGGTGCTGGACGGCAACGTCGTCACCGCCTCCGTGGTGATGAACGCCATGCAGCGGCTGATCGCGCCGATGCAGCCGGTCACGATGAACGTGCCCGACATGCTGAAGCTCGAGGTCGAATCGCTGGCCGACTGCGGCCGCTACGACCGTTTGCGCGCGATGTTGCATGCCATCCACTGATCGCCTGGCCCACCTCAACGCACTGCATCTCTACGGCATGGCAACCGCCTGGAGCGAGTTGCTGGCCGAGGGGCCGCGACGGCCGGTTCAGCCCGAAGCCTGGATGGACCGGCTGATCGAGGCCGAACTCGCCGATCGCCAGGTGCGCAGCCTGCGATACCAGCTCAAGGCAGCGCGTTTCCCTGTCCACCGCGATCTCACCGGCATCGACTGGGCGGAAACGCCGCTGCGAAAAACCGACATCGAAACATTGGCAGCCGCGGCTTTCATGGAAACGGCGCAGAACCTGATCCTGGTCGGCGGCACTGGCACCTGCAAAACCCATGTGGCCACGGCCTTGGGGGTTGCCGCCATCCACCAGCGCAAACGCGTCCGCTTCTACAACGCCGTCGACCTGGTCAACCAGCTGGAGCGGGAGAAGCAGCAGGGCAAGGCAGGGAACATGGCCAGGCAACTGGTCCAGGCTGACGCTGTCATCCTCGATGAACTGGGCTACCTGCCATTTCCCGCCTCCGGCGGCGCTTTGTTGTTCCATCTGATCAGCCAGCTCTACGAGAAGACCTCGTTGATCATCACGACCAACTTGTCCTTTTCCGAGTGGGTCACGGTGTTCGGAGACGCCAAGATGACCACAGCCTTGCTCGATCGCATCACTCATCACTGCGACATCCTGGAAACCGGCAACGACTCCTTCCGCT
>CAXSEE010000362.1:0-2707 GCA_964235615.1 uncultured Acetobacteraceae bacterium
AGGTGTCGAGGGGATGCCCCGTCAGGTGGAAGCCGATCGCCTCCGCCTCGAAGCCGAGCTTCTCCAGGTCGGGCCAATCCGGGATCGCAGGCAGGCGGATCGGTTCGGGTGCGGAGCCGCCGAACAAGCCGATCTGGCCGCTCTCCTTCTGCTCGGCATCGGCCTGGGCGCGGCGCAGCACCTGCTCGGCGCCGGCGAACAGCTGCGCGCGGTTGGGAGCGATCGCGTCCAGCGCCCCGGCCCGGACCAGGTTCTCGATCTGCATCTTGTTGATCTGGCGCGGATCGATGCGGGAAGCGAGGTCCGTCGCGTCGCGGAACGGGCGCTCGCCGCGCACCACGACCAGCGACTGCATCGCAGCCAGCCCGACCTTCTTCACCGCCGCCAGCGCGTAACGGATCGCGGGCTTGCCGTCCTTGTCCGTGTCCGGCTTGAAGTCGGCGCCGGAGCGGTTGATGTCGGGCGGCAGCACGCGGTAGCCCATCCGCTCTGCCTCTTGCCGCAGTGCCGCCAGCTTGTCGGTGTTGTTGATCGCCAGCGACATGCAAGCGGCGAGGAACTCCACCGGATGGTTCGTCTTCATCCACGCCGTCTGGTAGGCGACCAGCGCGTAGGCGGCGGCGTGGGACTTGTTGAAGCCGTAATCGGCGAACTTGGCCATCAGATCGAACACTTCGACGGCCTTGGCCTCGGTGATGCCGCGCCCGGTGGCGCCGCTCACGAACGTCTCGCGCTGGCTGTCCATCTCGGCGCGGATCTTCTTGCCCATCGCCCGGCGCAGCAGGTCCGCCCCGCCCAGGCTGTAGCCGCCCATGGTCTGGGCGATCTGCATCACCTGCTCCTGGTAGACCATGATGCCGTAGGTCTCTTCCAGGATCGGCTGCAGCTCCGGATGCGGCGCCGCCCAGGCTTCGCCGTGCTTGCGGCGGCAATAATCCGGGATATTGGCCATCGGGCCCGGGCGGAACAGCGCCACGGCGGCGATCAGGTCCTCGAACCGGTCGGGCCGCATCTGGCGCAGCACGTCGCGCATGCCGGCCGACTCGAACTGGAACACCCCGCCGGCGTCGCCGCGGGCCAGCATCTCATAGGTCGGTGCATCGTCCAGCGGCAGGCGGTCGAGGTCGGGCGGGTTCTCCAGGAAGGCGATGGCGCGTTGCAGGATGGTCAGCGTGGTCAGGCCCAGGAAGTCGAATTTCACCAGGCCCGCTTGTTCCACGTATTTCATTGAATACTGGGTGACGAGCGTGTCGCTCTTCGGGTCGCGATACAGCGGCACCAACTCCACCAGGGGGCGGTCGCCGATGACCACGCCGGCGGCGTGGGTGCTGGCATGGCGATACAGCCCCTCCAGCTGCAACGCGACCTCCATCAGCCGGCGCACCGCCTCGTCGTCGGTGCGCATCTGCTGCAGCTTGGGCTCGCCGTCGATCGCCTGTTTCAGGGTCACGGGCTTGGCCGGGTTGTTCGGGATCAGCTCCGCCACCCGGTTCACCTGGCCGAACGGCAGGCCCAGAACACGGCCCACGTCGCGCACGGCGGCGCGGGCCTGCAGCTTGCCGAACGTGATGATCTGCGCCACCCGGTCCCCGCCATATTCGCGGCGAACGTATTCGATTACCTCGTCGCGCCGGTCTTGGCAGAAATCGATGTCGAAATCCGGCATGGAAACGCGCTCGGGGTTGAGGAAGCGCTCGAACAGCAGGCCGAAGCGCAGCGGGTCGAGGTCCGTGATGGTCAGCGCCCACGCCACTACAGAGCCGGCGCCGGAGCCGCGGCCGGGACCCACGGGGATGCCCTGGGCCTTCGCCCACTGAATGAAGTCGGCCACGATGAGGAAGTAGCCGGGGAAGCCCATCGCCGCGATCACGCCCAGCTCGTACTCCAGGCGCTCGGCATACAGGGCACGCTTGGCGTTGTCGGCGCCGACCGTGTCCATGCGCCGGGCCAGGCCCTCCTGCGCCATGACGCGGACGGTCTCCTCCTCGGTCGCACCCGGCCGCACCTTGGGGCAGACCGGTAGCAGCGGCTTGCGCGTCTCTGCCATGACGGCGCAACGCCGGGCGATGGCCAGGGTATTGTCGCAGGCTTCCGGCAGGTCGGCGAACAGCGCGCGCATGGCATCGGCCGGCTTGAACCAGTGCTCGGCCGTCACCCGGCGGCGCTCCGGGTCCGCCACGGCGCGCCCGGCGGCGATGCACAGCAAGGCATCATGCGCCTCGTACATCGCGGACTTGCCAAAGAAGCACTCGTTCGTCGCCACCAGTGGCAGCCCGGCGCCGTCGGCCAGCGCGATCAGCCCCGGCTCCACCGCCCGCTCCAGCGCCAGGCCGTGGCGGTGCAACTCCACCGCCGCGCGGTCACCGAACGCCTCGGCGATGGCGGCCAGCATCGCCTGTGCGTCACCCTGCCGGCCCTCGCCAAGCAGCCGGCCCAGCGGCCCGCGGGTGCCGCCGGTGAGAAGGATCAAGCCGTCCGCATGGTCCAACACGGTGCGCAGCGGCAATTGTGGCTCGGCCGGGTCGGACTCGGTGAAGCCGGCGGATGAGAGCCGCAGCAGGTTGGCCAGCCCCGCCGCATTCTGCGCCAGCAACACGACCGGGTCGGGCGAGAGGCCCGGCTTGTCGGTCCGCACCAAGCTGACCTGGCAGCCGACGATGGGCTGCACGCCCTCCTTGCTGCAAGCCTGGCTGAACTCCAGGGCGCC
>CAXSEE010000363.1:0-2705 GCA_964235615.1 uncultured Acetobacteraceae bacterium
CCGGCGCGGGCGGCCGCCCGGGCGCAAGAACGCGATCGATCCTGGCGATGCCGTGCCCCCTGGGGTGGCCGTTTTAGAACCTGAACCGATGGACCCTAAGGCTGAAGCAGCGCGCAACGCCCTGGAAGAAAACCTGTCCGAAGCGCAGGTGCAGGAAGAGGAGTAGGGAGGAGAAGGCGCGGAGCGCACCGAGGAGCGGCCAGGGCGCCAAGCGCAAGCAAGAAGTGGTCAGCGATGGCCGCTTTGCGCCGCATCTTGGTCATTCAACCTCACCGGCGATATGCTCAGAAGCGGACGCTGCGAGACGCACCCAATTACCTCCCGGCCGGAACGAAGACGGCCTGCTTCAGCTACATTCTAGGTTTGACCGACGTTCAGGCCTGACCAACTTGACCACCATACGCTCGAATCCTCTCATAGAGAGTCTGTAGTCTTCGTGCTACATATAAGGCCAATCTGCAGTGCGAAGGTGGCAAATGCCGACACCTCACAATCCTCCGGCGGCCGTGCGTCGAGCGTTGCGCAAGCTTGGCTTAGACATCCATGATGCCCGTCGCCGCCGACGGCTGCCAATGTCCGTCGTGGCCGAGCGCGCTTTCACCTCGCGATCGACCCTTCAGAAGATCGAGGCTGGAGATACCAACGTCAGTATCGGCATCTATGCCGGCGTTCTCCAGGCGCTCGGTCTGCTCGAAGGATTGAGCCAGATCGCCGACATCGGCCGCGACAGCGTCGGCCAGGCGCTGGCCAGTGCCGAGCTGCCCAAACACGCACATTTTAAGCGGCCGACCGGAGCGTCGCGCGATGGCTGATTTCGAGGTTCATCTTGACCACCGCGACCGAACGCGTCCAATCGGGCTGGCGCGGAGCAGTCGCGTCCGTGGTGCCGAGACCATCATGTTCGAATATAATCGGCAGTGGCTTGAGGACCCGGACCGCTTCTCGCTTGAGCCGGCCCTAGCACTGACACGCGGTACCTTCGCGCCACCCGCTGGTCTCGTGACCTTCGGCTCGATCGGTGATTCCGCACCCGACACCTGGGGCCGCCGCCTCATGCAGCGCTCGGAGCGGCGCAGCGCTGAGCGCGATCGGCGGACCGTGCGTAGTTTAGCCGAAAGCGACTATCTGCTGGGCGTCGCCGACGAGACTCGACTGGGCGCGCTTCGTTTTCGATGGGTCGGCGAAGAACCATTCCAGGCACCGATCCGTGCCGGCGTGCCGGCTCTGATCGAACTCCGCCGACTGCTCCAGATCACCGAGCGAATCCTGCGCGACGAGGAAACCGATGAGGATCTCCAACTCATCTTCGCTCCCGGTTCATCGCTGGGCGGCGCAAGGCCTAAGGCTTCAGTCGTCGACCAGCATGGTCACCTGTCCATCGCCAAGTTCCCCAAAGAGACCGACGACTACAGTATGGAGACATGGGAGGAGATCGCCCTGCGACTGGCTAGCCAGTCCGGCATCTCTACGCCCTTGCACGCATTGATCGATGTCGCCGGCAAGAAGGTCATGCTGTCTCAACGCTTCGACCGCGATGGCGCTATCCGGGTGCCCTTCCTGTCCGCGATGGCCATGATGGGCGCCAAGGATGGCGAGCGAGGGAGCTATCCCGAAATCGTCGACGCTCTGGCCGAGCATGGCGCGCAGGCAAAGACCGATGCTCACGCCTTGTATCGCCGCGTCGTCTTCAACGTACTGATCTCCAACGTCGATGACCACCTGCGTAACCACGGCTTCCTCTGGCTCGGCAAGGCCGGGTGGTCGTTATCGCCGGCCTATGACCTCAATCCCGTGCCGAGCGACATCAAGGCGCGCGTGCTGACGACCAACATCGATCTCGACGAGGGCACCTGCTCGCTCGACCTTCTTGAGGAGGCCTCTGGGTTCTTCGCCCTAACCCTGGCGCAGGCCCGCGCGGTCATCAAGGAGGTGGCGACCGTAACCGCGACGTGGCGCGAAACCGCAAGGGCGGTCGGCGCGCGGTCGGCCGAGATCAACCGCATGGCCAGCGCCTTCGAGCATGAGGATCTGACGCGAGCGCTGGCTCTGTGACGAGGACTTTCCTGCATAGCTTCGATCCGCCAACGGCGAGCCCGATCACCGCCGCTACCGTTAACCTCGACATCGCTGAGATCGAAGACGCGAGTATTCGGGAGGTTCTCCAGACGCCGGGCGCCGCGTTTGGCGCATGGTCCATTCTCACTGCGCTCCTGATGCCGACCGGTATGGGCACCCCTTTCATCTTCCGTGAGCCGCTGGGCCAAGCGCGCGAAGTGAAGGTGGCGTTGTCAGGCCTCTTTGAACGCTTCGTCGCTCGCGCCTACCTCAAACGCTACTTCAATCTCTCGATCTTCGCACACCTGAGCAGTCATATATAATACCGCTGAGCGTGATCGTTGACTCGGGTGTGATTTGTTGCGGCTCGGATGGGTCTGGTTTGGTTTGCCAGTCCTGATGGGTGACGAGGATGAACGGCATACGGTTGGAGATCAGCGGCACGCTGTCTGCGGCGGAGTTGCGCAGGCGTGGTCGCCAGGAGCCTGACCGTGCGGCGTCGGCGCGCATGATGGCGATCGCCAATGCGCTGGAAGGCATGACGCGGGCCGAGGCAGCGCGCCTCGCTGGCATGAAGCGGCAGGCCTTGCACGACGCCGTGCTGCGCTACAACGCCGAAGGGCTGGACGGCTTGCACGACCGTCCCCGGT
>CAXSEE010000364.1:0-2703 GCA_964235615.1 uncultured Acetobacteraceae bacterium
ACAATCCCATGCGCCGTCCCGCGGCCGAGATGCCGCCCGCGGCCAGGATCTGGGCTGCCAATGCCACGTCCCCGGAGGTCGTCACCGCCATTCTTCGGAAATCCTGAAAACTGATGTCAGGATGGACTAGCTGGTCCAGCCGTCGATGCAAGCCTAGTTGAGCAGCTCACTTGGGAGTTGGTCGCATGAAAGCGGTGGTGGTTGAGCAGCCTTTCGATCTGGCGGGCATCAAGGTCGTCGAGCGGCCCGCACCGCCGTCGCCGGGTCCAGGCCAGTTGCTCGTCCAGGTCAAGGGCGCCTCGCTGAACTTCCGGGATCTGCTGGTGGCCGGCGGTAGGGGCCGCCCACTTCCGCCGGCGGGACGCATCCTGGGCTCCGACGCGTCGGGCGTCATCCTCGAGGTCGGGCCACAGGTTCGGAACTTCAGGGTCGGCGATCGGGTGATGTCCACGATCCTGCCGAACTGGATCGACGGGCCGATCTCTCAAGCCAAGCTGCTGGGAGGACGTGGCAGCGCCAGCTGTGACGGCGTGTTCGCCGAGATGGTTCTGCTGGAAGCAGCCAGCGTCGTGCGCACCCCCGATCACCTTTCCGACGCGCAGGCGTCGACGCTGATCTGCGCGGGGTTGACGGCCTGGCATGCCTTGACCAAGGCCGGCTCCCTCACTCCCGGTGCCACGGTGCTCGTTCAGGGAACCGGCGGCGTATCGACCGCAGCACTTCAGATCGCAGCGGCCGCGGGCGCCCGGGTGATCGTCACGTCCAGCAGCGACGCCAAGCTGCATCAGGCGATGGCCCTGGGTGCGGCATCGGGCATCAACTACGTGCGCACGCCCGACTGGGCGCAGGCGGCGCGCGAAGCCACCGGCGGCCTCGGGGTCGAGCACGTCGTTGACGTCGGCGGTGCCGCGACGCTGGCCGCCAGCATCTCCGCCGTGGCGTATGAGGGCGTTGTCAGCCTGGTCGGCGTGATCGGAGGAGCCACTGTACCGATCGACGTTTCCGCAGTGTTTCTCAAGAACCTTCGCCTCCAGGGCGTCGAGACCGGCTCCAGCGAGATGCTTGCCCAGTTCGCGGAATGGACGGGCAGGACGAACTTCAAGCCAGTGGTCGCGGAGACCTTTCCGATCAGCGCCGCGCCCGAAGCCTTCGCCCTTCTGGCCAGGCAGGAAGTGGTTGGAAAGATCTGCCTCACGGCCTGAGGGAGGCGGTCGGGTCTCTGATGCCAAATCGCAATGGAAACGCCTTTATGACGCAGATGCGTGTCGCCATGCTGCCGATACTGGTGCTCGCGATTGCCGCCTACCCGGTCTGGCACGTCGCCCACCGCGCATCCGCCGCACCGGCGGAAGCGGCACGGGCTCCGGCGCCGCAGACGGTGTCCGCCATCGTGGTCCGGCCGCAGGCTTGGCAGGAACGGCTGAACGCCTACGGCCAGGTACGGGCGGTGCAGGGGGCGGAGCTGTCGGCGCAGGTGGCTGGCATCGTCGACGAGATCGACTTCCAGTCCGGCCAGGACGTCAAGGCCGGCGCCATATTGCTGCGGCTCCGCCTGTATGACGATCCGGCCAGGCTGCGGCAGCTGCAAGCCGAGGTCGCGCTCTACAGCACGAGCCACGAACGCGACCAGAAGCTGTTCGAGGCGCAGGCGGTGAGCCATGCCACGCTCGACCTGGGCATTGCCAACCTGCAGAGCTACCAGGCGCAGGCCGCGGCACAGGCCGAGACGATGGAGGAGAAGATCGTGCGCGCCCCGTTCAGCGGGCGCCTCGGCATCCGCCAGGTCGACCTCGGCCAGTACCTGCCGCCCGGGACGGCGGTGACCACGCTGCAGGCGCTCGACCCGATCTACGTCGATTTCTCGGTGCCGCAGCAGCAGCTCGACAACATCCGGCCCGGCCATGCGGTCGCGATCAGCGTCGACACCTATCCCGGCCGGGTCTTCCACGCCACGGTCCAGGCCGTGGACAGCCGCATCGACGCGCAAAGCCGCATGGTCTCGGTGCGCGCCAGCCTGGACAACCGCGACCATGCGCTGCTGCCCGGCATGTTCGCGGTCGCCCGCCTCGACCTCGGGCCGCCGCAAGCGGTGCTGGCGGTGCCGCAATCGGCGATCAGCTTCAACCCGTATGGCGACTTCGTCTACGTGCTGACGCGCCAGCCCGTTACGCTTCCGGGCAAGCCGCCGGTGTTCCTTGCCAACTCGCGCGTGGTGACGCTGGGTGAAGCGCGGGGCGACCGGGTGGTGGTGGCCTCCGGGCTGCACGCCGGCGACACCGTGGCCACCGCCGGCCAGTTCAAGCTGCGCGACGGCGCCTCGGTCGTGATCGACAACCGCGTGCAGCCGCCCGACGCGCTATCGCCCGATCTTCCCGAAGAGTGAGGCCCGAATAGTGCGGAGCGACACGCGATGCGCCTGACCGACCTGTTCATCCACCGTCCCGTGCTGTCGTGCGTGGTCTCGATCCTCGTGCTGGTGTTCGGCCTGCGTGCCGAGCAGGCACTGCCGATCGGGAAGTTTCCGCGCACCGTCAGCGCCGTCGTCGAGATCCAGACCAGCTACTACGGCGCCGACCCAGCCGCGGTCGCGGGGTATGTCACCACGCCGCTCGAGAGCAGGATCAGCCAGGCGCAGGGCATCGACTATATGACCTCGACCTCCTCGATCGGCCTGTCCGACATCACGGTGACCCTCAAGCTGAA
>CAXSEE010000365.1:0-2677 GCA_964235615.1 uncultured Acetobacteraceae bacterium
CGACCTTCTGCAGCATCTGGCGGACGATGACCTCGATGTGCTTGTCGTTGATCTTTACGCCCTGCAACCGGTAGACGTCCTGGATCTCGTTGACGAGATAGTCCGACAACGCTTCCACGCCGAGCACCTTCAGGATGTCGTGCGGCACGCGCGGACCATCGACCAGCGGGTCGCCGCGACGCACGAAGTCGCCTTCCTGCACCGAGACATGCTTGCCCTTGGGGACCAGATAGTCGGTCTCCTCGCCGGTCTCGTCATTCTTGACGATGACGCGGCGCTTGGCCTTGTAGTCCTTGCCGAACTCGATGCGGCCATCGGTCTCGGCGATGATCGCATGGTCCTTCGGCCGCCGTGCCTCGAACAGCTCGGCCACGCGCGGCAGGCCACCGGTGATGTCGCGCGTCTTGCTGCCCTCGCGGGGAATGCGTGCCAGCACGTCGCCGGCATGCACGACCGCGCCATTCTCGACCGAGAGGATCGAGTCCGGTGACAGGAAGTAGCGGGCGTCGCCGCCGTTGGCCATCTTGAGCACTTCGCCCTTGGCGTCCTTGAGCTGGAGCCGCGGACGCAGATCCACACCCTTGGCCGCCTGCTTATAGTCGACCACCACCTTGGACGTGAGGCCGGTGACCTCGTCCATGCGCTCGACCAGGGTGATGCTGTCGATCAGGTCGAGATACTCCACCGATCCGGCCTGCTCGGCGATGATCGGCAGGGTGTACGGGTCCCACTCCGCCAGCTTCTGGGTGCGCGTCACCGTCGCTCCCTCGTCGACCAGCAGCCGTGCGCCGTACGGCACGCGGAAGCGGGCGCGCTCGGTGCCCTTCTCGTCGGTCAGCACGATCTCGCAGTTGCGGGCCATGACCACCGGCACGTTCATGCTGTTCTGCACGACGTTGCGGTTCTTCACGTTGACCACGCCGTCATGCGACGCCTCGACCATCGACTGCTCGGCGCCACGCTGCGCCGCACCGCCGATGTGGAAGGTGCGCATGGTGAGCTGCGTGCCCGGCTCGCCGATCGACTGCGCGGCGATGACGCCCACCGCCTCGCCGATGTTGACCGGGGTGCCGCGGGCAAGGTCGCGGCCGTAGCAATGGCCGCAGACGCCGACACGCGCGTCGCAGGTCAGCACCGAGCGGATCAGCATGCTCTCGACGCCGCTATTCTCGATCAGTTCGGCTTCCGCCTCGCCGATCAGGCTGTTGCGCGGCAGCACCACGCGGGCGGTGAGCGGCTCCAGCACGTCCACGGCCGTGGTGCGGCCCAGGATACGCTCGGACAGGCTGGAGACCACCTCGCCGCCATCCATCACCGCGCGGACCGTAAGGCCGCGCTCGGTGCCGCAATCCTCCTCGACGATGATGCAATCCTGCGCCACGTCGACCAGGCGGCGCGTCAGGTAGCCCGAGTTCGCGGTCTTCAGCGCCGTATCGGCAAGACCCTTGCGGGCGCCGTGCGTCGACGTGAAGTAATCGAGCACCGACAGGCCTTCCTTGAAGTTGGCGATGATCGGCTGCTCGATGATCTCACCGGACGGCTTGGCCATCAGGCCGCGCATGCCGGCGAGCTGCTTCATCTGCGCCGGCGAACCGCGCGCACCGGAATGGCTCATCATCCACACCGAGTTGGTCTGCTTGCCGACCTCCTGGCGCGAGATCTCCTTCATCATCGCCGCCTGCACCTCGTCCGTGCAGCGCGACCAGGCATCGACCACCTTGTTGTAGCGCTCGCCGGCGGTGATCAGGCCGTCCTGATACTGCTGCTCGAACTCCTTGACCTCGGTGGTGGTGCGCTCGACCAGGGTCTTCTTCTCCGGCGGAATGATCATGTCATCCTTGCCGAACGAGATGCCTGCCTTCGCGGCCTGCCCGAAGCCGAGCCCCATCAGCCGGTCGGCGAAGATCACGCACTCCTTCTGGCCGCAGTGGCGGTAGACGGCATCGATCACGTCCGAGACGTTCTTCTTGGTCAGCTGCTTGTTGATCAGCGCGAACGGCACCTGCGCATGCTTGGGCAGGATCTGCGCGATCAGCATGCGTCCGGGCGTGGTGACAACGGTGACGCGCACCTTCTTGCCGGTGGAGTCCACCGTCTCGAAGCGGGCACGGATCTTGTCGTGCAGCTTGATCGCCAGCGCCGACAGCGCGAACTCGATCTCGCCGATGGTGCCGAACGCGGGCGCCCCGGCCTTTACCAGGCGGCCCTCGGCATCATACTCGCTCTGGTCGAGCGTCTGACGGAACTCGGGCGTCTCCAGCGACAGATAATACAGCCCGAGCACGATGTCCTGGCTCGGCACGATGATCGGCTTGCCGTTGGCTGGGCTGAGAATGTTGTTGGTCGACATCATCAGCACGCGGGCTTCGAGCTGCGCCTCCAGCGACAGCGGCACATGCACCGCCATCTGGTCGCCGTCGAAATCGGCGTTGAAGGCGGTGCAGACCAGCGGATGCAGCTGGATCGCCTTGCCCTCGATCAGCACCGGCTCGAACGCCTGGATGCCCAGGCGGTGCAGGGTCGGAGCGCGGTTGAGCATCACGGGGTGCTCGCGGATCACCTCCTCGAGGATGTCCCAGACCTCCGGACGCTCCTTCTCCACCATGCGCTTGGCGGCCTTGATGGTGGTGGCGTGGCCGTACTTCTCCAGCTTGGAGTAGATGAACGGCTTGAACAG
>CAXSEE010000366.1:0-2664 GCA_964235615.1 uncultured Acetobacteraceae bacterium
GACCTGACGATCTCGCCGCACAAGTCGGTCTCGCTCGCGGCCGAGTTCGCGCAGTCGCCGGCGGAGGCCGCCGCGATCCGAGAGGCGGTCCGCCGCGCGAATGACGACACCATGCGCTACGTCGCCCGCGAGATCGGCTGGGCCAGGAAGGGGCGGAACGGCGAGGGGGGTGCCGATCCAGGAGAAGTGGGCTGGGTCTCCTTCTTCCATCACATTGCCCGGCCGACGCTGCAGGTCAGGGACGGCCAGAGTGGCGTCACCTACCTGGCCGAGGTGCCACTGTCTGGCGACCCGCAGGACCACATCCACAACAGCATGTTCAACATGGTCGCTACCGAAGGAGGCCGGGTCGGCTCACTGGACACCAAGCGTCTGCAGAACCGGGTCCACGAGTTCGGCGCCTACTTCCAGGCCCGGCTCGCCACGCGCCTGCGCGAGATCGGCATCCGGACCGAGTATGACGCCAAGGAGGAGGCGTTCGTCCTGCCGGCGATCCCGCAGCCCGCGGTCGATCAGTTCTCCAAGGGCAGGAAGCAGACCGAGCAGAACGCCAAGGCGTTCGCCAGGAGCCAGGGGCTCGACTGGTCCGGCCTCACCGCCGAGCGCAAGTTCGGCCTACTCAGCGCCGCCGCCGTCGCCGAGCGCCGATCCAAGGGTGATGGTCTCACCGAGAAGCAGGGATGGAAGGACCAGGCCGAGCAGATCGGCTGGAAGCACACGACTGTCCTAGAAGGAGCATCAGCACCCGCGCTGACAGACGCCGAACGGTTCGACCAGGCCTATGCGTTCGCAGCCCGCCACATCGCCGACGAGTTCCACACCGCGGCGGTGATCGACCACGACAAGCTCCGGACCTGGGCAACACGCGGGATGATCCAGACCGGCATCTCTGGACCAGAGGACATCGACAAGGTCGTCCGTCTGCTTGAGGAGCGCGGCATCACCCTGCGGGGCGAACGCGTGTTCCTGATCGTGGGGGAGATGGTCGACCAGAAGCTTCTTGCCCAGGAAGGCAAGACGAGCACCAAGGTCCGCGTCACCAACTCGGCCCAGGTGCGGATCGAGGCGGACCTCGCCGCGCGTGCCCTGACGGCCGCGCGTGACAAGAGCGGCGCACTATCTGTCGCCGAGATCAAGGCGGCGATCGACGCCTCCGGGCTCGACTTCGACCGCGAGCCGGAGCATGGCGTCGCCCAGAAGGCGGCGATCTACAGCCTGGGCGGTGGCGGCCGGCTCAGCTTCGTCACCGGCGTCGCCGGTTCCGGCAAGACCACGCTGCTCAAGCCGCTCGTTGCGGCTTGGCATGCCGATACCCGGTCCGGCGAGGGCGGCCGGGAGGTGGTGGGCATCTCGACCGCCTGGCGGCAGGCCGATGCGCTGCAGGACACCGGCATCAAGCGGACCTTCGCGCTCGACCCGTTCCTGCGCGGGATGGAAGACGGCAGCATCACCCTGTCCAGCAACAGCGTGCTGGTAGTGGACGAGGTAAGTCAGATTGGACCTCGATCCTTCCTCAGGTTGCTCGAGCATCAGGCGAGGCAGGGGTTCACCATCAAGGGACTGGGCGACCGGGAACAGGTGCAGGCGATCGAGGCCGGCGACACCATCGAGATCATGCGGCGCTCCCTGCCCGTGGAGGCGATGCCCGAGCTTGTCACGACCGTGCGGCAGATCGGGCGCAACGATGCGGAGACACGCCGCCTGCGCGAGATCGCCGGCCTGTTCCGCGAGGGCAACGCGGCCGATGCGCTGAAGATGAAGCGCGAGGACGGCACGGTCCGCATGATCGGCGGCGACCAGGACGAGGTGATCGCGCACATCGCCGACCTCTACATGCAGCGGCGTGATGTCCTCAAGGCGTCGGGATCGAAGCGGGGCGTGACCATCTCCGCCCTGACCAACCAGGACGCGTCTGACATCAGCCAGGCGGTGCGCGAGCGCTTGAAGGCGCGTGGCGAGCTCGGGGACGACGAGCGCATCCACAAGGCGATGGATCAGCGCGGCGAGACCTACGACATGCCGATCGCCACGGGCGACAAGGTGCGGCTGTTCCGCAAGACCTGGGGTCAGCTCCAGGGTGCCGGCGGCGGCTACATCGGCAGCAACGGCGACATCGTTGAGGTGGTCAGCCAGTCGGCGGCGGGTCTGCGGCTACGGAATGCCGATGGACAGGAGGCCGAAGTTAGCTGGAAGACGCTGTCCGATGCGCAGACCGAACGCCTGCTGCTCGGCTTCGGGCATGCCCTGACCATAGACAGTGCCCAGGGCATCACGTCGGGCGAGCACATCAACGCGCTGCCACGCGGCACCGCCGGGATCACCGCCTTCAAGAGCTACGTGGCGGAGAGCCGCCACGTCTCGCAATCCTGGACCGTCATCTCGGAGGCCGCGACGTTCGAGGCCGTCCGACGCGGCCGGGCTCTCGGTGATCGCGAGCCGATCCTGTCCGAGCATCTATGGGAGCGGGTGGCCAAGGACATGAGCGATAAGCCTTACAAGTCCCTGGCGGGTGACCTCATGGAGGCGATCCAGAACGGCAAGGAGGCGGACGTCGATCGATTCATCCGCACCGAGCATCGTGTGTTCACCCAGAAGGCCGCCGGCCGGGAACATGGTAACGAGCTGGCGGCACGCCTGCGCCGGCAGGAGGTGCGCCGCGCCCTG
>CAXSEE010000367.1:0-2662 GCA_964235615.1 uncultured Acetobacteraceae bacterium
GGTGCGTCAGCGCCGGCGCTTCTGGGGCGACCGGCCAAGTCCTTGGCTCATCCTCTCCTCGGTAGTCGACATCGCCATCGCGTCCATCCTGGCGGTCGGCGGCGTGGGAATGACGCGGCTGCCGGTGTCGACGGTGGCCGGCGTGCTCGCGGCGGCCGGCATGTTCCTGCTGGCGATCAATCTCATCAAGTTGCCGATCTTCGCGCGGCTCGACATTGCGTAATGGAATTCACCTGTGAACCTGCCACTTCTGTTAGCGGCCATTGCTCCCGTCATCCTGGTCCTTGCCTTGGGCTTCGCGGCCGGCAAGCATCACAGCTTCGACTCCGACCAAGCGCGCGGCCTGAGCAAACTCGCGCTGCAATACGCGCTTCCCGCGGCGCTATTTCTGGGTATGGCGCATTTCAACCGCGCTTTGCTGCTGCAACAGGGTCTGATCATCGTCGTCATGCTGGTAGGTTATTCGGCGTTCTTCCTGGCCGCCTATTCGATCCTGCGCGCCTGTCACATGGATCGGCTGAAAGCCACGCTGCTCGGCTACGCGGTCAGCTCGACGGCCGTGCCAATCTACGGGCTCACCGTCCTCGTCCCGATCTACGGGCAGCAGGTTGGCACCGGCGTCGTGGGGCTTGCGGCGCTCGTCACGAACCTCGCGCAGGTCTCTGTCGCGATCTACCTGCTCGAGTCCGCTTCGGCCAAGCCGGGGATCTCCGTTTCCGTCCGGAGCACGCTTGGCCATGCGGTGATCAATCCCCTGGTCTGGTGCCCCGTCCTGGGCGCTGCCTTTGCACTGACTGGCTGGAACCTTGCACCCTTCGTCTCTACGGCACTGTCGCCACTATCAGTCTCGGCAGCGGGAGTTGCGATCTTCGCGAGTGGCGTCGCACTGGCCGCCTACCCGATCAAGCTGCTTTCGCGTACGGTGATCCTCGGTTCGCTCGTGTGCATCGTCGTCCAGCCGGCCGTGTTCTTCATCATGGTCAAGCTGTGTGGACTGACGGGGGCAATGGCCAGTGCCGTCTTCGTATCGAGCACGATGCCGACATCGACGCCGTCCGTCCTATTCGCGCAACAATACGGCATGTTCGAGGCGGAGACCGCCAGCATCATGCTGGTGACGACGGTGGCCATGATCGGGGCCATACCGGCGAGCATGGCGCTCTGCGCCTATCTCTAGGGTAGGAAGGTCCATTTACCGTTCGATCACGATGCCGCCCTCGGAAGATGCAGCAACGGCCCGTGTCATGGTCGAACCAACCAACGGCGCAATCACCAGGAGCCTTGCCTGAATCGCATCGATTTAGCAGGCCCGCGCCACTGGCAACCGAATTGAGGACGTTTTAATGGCCAACACACAGCCTACGTCAGCCATGCAAGACCTGCAGATCGGCATCGATGCCGAGGGGGAACGCCGCGAGTTCGACAGCATGGGCGACGTTCCCGTCGCGGCGGACCGCTACTGGGGCGCGCAGACGCAGCGCAGCCTGCAGCACTTCTCCATCGGCAACGACAAGATGCCGAAAGAAGTCTACCATGCCTATGGCTTTGTCAAAAAAGCCTGCGCCCTGGTCAATGCGGCCGAAGGCCGGCTCGTGCAGTGGAAGGCGGACGCCATCGTGCAGGCGGCCGACGAGACGATCGCCGGCAAGCTCGACGACCACTACCCGCTCTATGTCTGGCAAACCGGCTCGGGCACGCAGAGCAACATGAACGTCAACGAGGTCATCTCGAACCGCTGCATCCAGCTACTCGGCGGCAAGCTCGGCAGCCAGGAGCCGATAGCACCCAACGACGACGTGAACATGGGACAGTCGAGCAACGACACCTTCCCGAGCGCGATGCACATCGCCGCCATCACCGAGATCGACGGCAAGCTGCTGCCGCAGGTGGAGGCGCTGGCCCGCGAGATCGAGGTCAAGGCGCAGGACTGGCACGACGTGGTCAAGATCGGCCGCACGCATCTCGAGGACGCGGTGCCCTTGACGGTGGGGCAGGAATGGTCCGGCTACGCCGCCCAACTCCGGGCGTGCGTCGAGGCCATCGCGGAGAGCCGCCGCGGCCTGCTGGAGCTGGCCGTCGGCGGGACTGCAGTCGGCACCGGGCTGAACGCGCCGGCAGGCTTCAGCGCCAAGGTCGCGGCCCGCGTGGCGGAGCTGACCGGCAAGCCGTTCGTGACGGCGCCGAACAAGTTCATGGCGCAAGGCTCGCTGGACGCGATGGTCCGGGCGAACGCCGCCCTGCGCGGCCTGGCCGTGGCACTGATGAAGATCGCCAACGACATGCGCTGGCTCGCCTCCGGCCCCCGCTGCGGCCTGGGCGAGCTGCTGCTGCCGCAGAACGAGCCGGGATCGTCGATCATGCCGGGCAAGGTGAACCCGACGCAGTGCGAGGCCATGGTCATGATCGCCATCCAGGTGCTGGGCGAGGACGCCGCCGTGTCGTTCGCGGGCAGCCAGGGCAATTTCGAGCTGAACGCGATGCGGCCGATCATCATCAACAACTTCCTGCATTCGGCACGCATCCTGGGCGATGGCTGCGAGAAGTTCCGGGTCTTTTCGGTCGAAGGCACGAAGCTGAACGAGAAGCGCATCGCGCAGTACGTGGACGAGAGCGTAATGCTCGTCACCGCGCTGAGCCCGGTGATCGGCTACGAGAAATCGGC
>CAXSEE010000368.1:0-2623 GCA_964235615.1 uncultured Acetobacteraceae bacterium
AGGAGCTCGACCTCTATTACAACGGCTTCTCCAACGCGACGCTCTGGCCGTTGCTGCACTCGCTGCCCGAGCAGATGCATTTCGACCGGCGCAGCCTGCAGGCCTACCGGACGGTGAATGACCGCTTCGCCGACGTCCTGCTGCCGATGCTGCGTCCCACCGACACGATCTGGATCCACGACTACCATCTGCTGGAACTCGCAGCCGCCTTGCGCACGCGCAACGTGGTCTCCCCGATCGGCTTCTTCCTGCATACCCCGTTCCCCTCGCCCGACATGCTGGGCAGCATCCCCGAAGCCTCGATCTTCATCCGCGACCTGCTGGCAGCCGACGTGCTCGGCTTCCAGACCGCCAACGACGCCGAGAATTTCGCCGCCTCCGCGCAACGCATCGCCGGTGCTGTCCGCCTCGCCGGTGGCGGCCTGCAGCTCGGCAGCCGGCAGATCCGGGTCGGCGTGTTCCCGGTCGAGATCGAGCCGGTCGAGTTCGCCCACATGGCCGAGGCCGCCTTCAACTCGCCCGACACCGAGCGCCTGCGCCGCAGCCTGGACGGCCAGTCCCTGATCCTCGGTGTCGATCGCATGGATCCGACCAAGGGCCTGCGTCACCGCCTGTCCGGCTTCCGCCGGCTGCTCGAGACCCGTCCCCAGTGGCATCGCAAGGCCACCTTCCTGCAGATCGCCGCAGCCAGCCGGCAGGATGTCGATGCCTACCAGGACCTGCGCGAGGACCTCGACCGCGAGACCGGCGCCATCAACAGCAGCTTCGGCGAGCCGGACTGGGTGCCTTTGCGGCTGATGGCCCGCAGCTGCGCGCGCGAGGCCATCTCGGGCTACATGCGCGAGGCCCGGATCTGCCTGGTCACCCCCCTGCGCGACGGCATGAACCTGGTCGCCAAGGAATATATCGCCGCCCAGGACCCGGAGAATCCCGGCGTGCTGGTGCTCTCGCGCTTCGCCGGCGCCGCCCGGCAGCTCGGCGCCGCGATCCAGGTCAACCCGGTCGACCCCGACGAGATCGCCGATGCGCTCGACACCGCGCTCCGCATGAGCCGGCCCGAACGCCAGGACCGCTGGAACGCCTGCTGGGAGGCGATCAAGGATACGTCCGCCCTGGGCTGGGGGCGCTCGTTCGTCTCCGCGCTCTCGCGGGTTGGTCTCGATGGGCCTACCAGCTTGCGGCGGGATATCCGCCTGGTTTCCTCGGCGCCGGAAGCCAAGGCAAAGGGCTTTGCCCCTTGACCCCACCAAAGGCGCAGCCTTTGGAATCCATTCCCTTGCTTGCCGCTACCGCCTAAGCCACAACGCCGGCCATGGCCATGGCACCTCCGCTCCTGCTTCTCTCCGACATCACCCTGACCCTCGGCGGCAAGCCTCTGCTCGACGGCGCCGGTTTTGGCGTCTCGTCCAACGAACGGCTCTGCCTGGTCGGCCGCAACGGCTCCGGCAAATCCACCCTGCTGAAGATCGCCGAGGGGTCGCTGCAGGCTGACTCCGGCACCCGCTTCCTGCAGCCTGGCTGCACCATCGGCGTGCTGCCGCAGGAGCCGGACCTCTCCGGCTTCGCCACCACCTTCGACTATGCCCGCGCCGGCCTGCCCGCCGATGATCCCGGCTATCGCGCGCGCGCCATGCTCGACGCCCTCGGCCTGACCGGTGACGAGAACCCCACCAACCTCTCCGGCGGCGAGGCGCGACGCTGCGCCCTCGCCCGCACCCTGGCGCCGGAGCCGGACCTGCTGCTGCTCGACGAGCCGACCAACCATCTCGACATGCCGACCATCGCCTGGCTGGAGCGCGAATTATCCTCCTTGCGCTCGGCGATCGTGATGATCAGCCATGACCGCCGCCTGTTGGAAACCCTGTCCCGCAGCGTGGTCTGGCTCGATCGCGGCGTCACCCGCCGGCTCGACCAGGGCTTCGCGCAGTTCGAGAGTTGGCGCGAGGAGGTGCTGGCCCAGGAGGAACGCGATGCCCACAAGCTCGACCAGAAGATCCTGCGCGAGGAGGACTGGATCCGCTACGGCGTGACCGGCCGGCGCAAGCGCAACGTCCGCCGCGTCGGCGAGCTCGCCGCCCTTCGCGCCGAACGACGCGACGCCATACGCAACCCGGACGGCCTCAGGCTGGAGGCGAAGACCTCCGACCTGTCCGGCAAGCTGGTCTCGGTCGCCGAAGGCGTCGGCAAGTCGTTCGACGGCCGCCCGATCGTCAGCGGGCTCGACCTGCGCGTGGTGCGCGGCGACCGGCTCGGCATCGTCGGCGCCAACGGCGCCGGCAAGACCACCTTGCTGCGGCTGCTGACCGGGCTCGACAGCGCCGACGAGGGCCGCATCAAGATCGGAACCGCCCTCTCCGTCGTCACCCTGGACCAGCAGCGTCGCAGCCTCGATCCCGACGCCACCTTGTCCGACACGCTGACCGGCGGCGGCGGCGACATGGTGCAGGTCGGCGACGAGAAGCAGCACGTCATCGGCTACATGAAGCAGTTCCTGTTCCGCCCCGAGCAGGCCCGCACCCGCGTCGGCGTGCTGTCCGGCGGCGAGCGTGGGCGGCTGATGCTGGCCTGCGCACTGGCCAAGCCGTCGAACCTGCTGGTGCTCGACGAGCCGACCAACGACCTC
>CAXSEE010000369.1:0-2617 GCA_964235615.1 uncultured Acetobacteraceae bacterium
CGGCCGGACGCTCGCGCTGCACTGCGACCTCACGGAAAGCGCTTCCGTCGAGGCGGCGTTCGCGGACGTGGCCGGACATTTCGGCGGCATCGACATCGTCGTCTCCAACGCCGGGATCGCCCAGGGCGGTGCGATGGCGGAGCTGCCCGACGCCGTGCTGCGTCACAGTTTCGAGCTTAATTTCTTTGCCCACCAGACGGTCGGCCGCGCGGCCGTGCGGATGCTGCGCGCGCAAGGCTTCGGCGGCGTGCTGCTGTTCAACATCTCCAAGCAGGCGGTCAATCCGGGAACAGGCTTCGGCGCCTACGGCACCTCGAAGGCGGCGTTGCTGGCGCTGATGCGGCAATACGCGCTGGAGCATGGCGGCGAGGGCATACGCGTCAACGCGGTCAATGCGGACCGTATCCGTTCCGGCCTGCTGTCGCCTGAGCTGATCACGTCGCGGGCTGCGGCGCGCGGTATCAGCGAGGCGGAATATCTGAGTGGCAATCTTCTCGGCCAGGAGGTGCGGGCGGAAGACGTGGCTGATGCCTTCGTCGCCTCCGCGCTGCTGCAGCGGACCACCGGCAATGTGATCACCGTCGATGGCGGCAACGTGGCGGCGATGATGCGATGAGAACCGCATAAGCGGGCAAACGAACTCCTGGAAGCTGGACATGTCTGAGATCATTCGCAAGCCAACCTACGACGTGAGCGTCGTCGGCCTCTATTGCATCGATGTTCTGGGGCGTGCGGTGACGCGCATCCCCGAGGGCGGCAATGCCGACTTCATCGACGAGATCAGGCTTACCGTCGCCGGCACCGCGGGCGGCACCATCGTCGATTGCGCCAAGCTCGGCATGAAGGCGCTCGCCGTCGGCGCTGTCGGCGAGGACGAGAAGGGCCGCTTCGTGCTCTCCACGCTGGAGGGCTTCGGCATCTCCACCCACGCGATGCAGCGGCATCCCGGCGTGCATACCGCGGCCTCGATCCTCGCGGTGCGGCCCAATGGCGAGCGGCCCTGCCTGCATGTGCGCGGCGCCTCCGACGTGCTGCTGATCCGCGAGGAGGAATATGCCGAAGTCCTCGACGCCTCTTTCCTGCACATGGGCGGCAACGGACTGCTCGGGCGCATGGACGGCGAGCCGACGCGTGCGCTGCTCGCGGCGGCGAAGGCAGCAGGCTGCATCACCACCTTCGACCTGATCTTCGCCACCGAGCCGCTGATGGCCAAGATCAAGCCGGCGATGGCGCATGTCGATTACTTCGCGCCCTCTATCGAGGAAGCGACGGCCCTGTGCGGACACGCCGATCCCCGCGACGCGGCAAGATATTTCCACGATCTCGGGGTGGCGACCTGCGTGCTCACCATGGGTGGTGACGGCTGCTACGTCTCGAATGCGGATACGAGCTTCTTCCTGCCGGCGCATGACATCCGCGTCGTGGACACCACCGGATGCGGCGACGCCTTTACCGGCGGGCTGATCGCCGCCCTGCATCGCGGCTGGGACATCGAGCGCGCCGCACGCTTCGGCGGCACCTGCGGCGCGCTGGTGGCTGGCGGGCTTGGGTCGGACTTCGGGATACGCGACTTCGAATCGACGGTCGCGGCAATGGAAAGCCTGCCCACACGCCCACTGGCACGGTGAACTCCGGCATGCCAGCGCGCCTGGTAGTAACCGACGTGGATGGTACGCTGGTCGGCTCCGACCGGACGCTGGCGCCTTCCACGATCGCGGCGGCAGAGCGGCTCCGAGCAGCAGGGGTCCAACTCGCGCTGGTCAGCGCGCGGGCGCCGGCCGGGCTCGATATCTTGCTCGGTCCGTTGCGGATCGACACGCCGCGGGCCGGCTTCAATGGCGGCGTCATCCTCGGGCCGGACGGCGGCGTGCTGGAGGAGTTGGTGCTCGATCGCGAGACCGCCGCCACCGCCATCGAACGCCTGGAAGCGGCTGGCCTGGACGTCTGGGTGTTCGCCGCCAACCGGTGGTTCCTTCGCAACCCGGATGCCGCCTACATCCGGTCCGAGCAGCGCTCGATCCTGATGCAGTGGCAGCAGGTGGATGATTTCACGGCGCTGCTCGATGGCGTTCACAAGATCATGGGCTCGTCGGCTGACCATGAACGGGTGGCCCGCACCGACGGGACGCTCCGTGCCGCGCTGGGGGATCGTGCCGCCGTGCAGCGCTCGCAGAGCTATTACATCGACGTGACCCATCCGCAGGCGGACAAGGGCCGGGCGCTCCGGCTGATTGCCGCCAGGTTGGACATACCGCCCGAACAGGTCGTGGCGATCGGCGATATGCCGAACGACCTCTCGATGTTCCGGGCTGCCGGAGCTTCGATCGCGATGGGCAATGCGATGCCCGAAGTGCAGGCACAGGCCGGCCATGTCGTCGGCTCGCATGATGCGGACGGCTGGGCCGAGGCGATAGAGTGGGTGCTGCGGCAAGAGCCACCTTCGGAGCCTGTTCACAGATAGTCCGGTCGATCGCACGCCAGGACGTGTCAGCCGGGCGCAGCTTGCGGATAATCACGATGCTTCACCGTTATCTCCTTGTGTACTCCGGGGATTGGGTTGCGAAGCTGCACGAAGATATCGCGGGTGCATCATGCCGGAAGGCGGGTTTTTCAGGAA
>CAXSEE010000370.1:0-2603 GCA_964235615.1 uncultured Acetobacteraceae bacterium
CTCGATGACCAGGCCCATCTCGCCCATGGTCGAGAGCATCTCGGCGCGCAGGTCGTTCTCGCTATCGACCGGAGGCACCGGGAAATAGCCGCCCTTGACTGCGGGACGGTGGCCCATGTTGCCCTCGGGGTAATCCTTCAGCGAGGCGCCGGGACCCTCGATGCTGTCGGTCTGGTAGGAGCTGAAGTTCGGGCCGGTGCCGAACTTGACGCTGTCGAAGATGAAGAACTCGGCCTCGGGTCCGAAGAACGCGGTGTCGCCGATGCCGGTCGATTTCAGATACTGCTCGGCAAGCTTGCAGGTGCCGCGCGGGTCGCGGTTGTAAAGCTGCCCGGTCGAGGGCTCGACGATGTCGCAGAACAGGATCATCTGCGGCTTGGCCGCGAACGGGTCCATCACCGCGGTCTCGGGGTCCGGCATCAGGATCATGTCGCTCTCGTTGATCGCCTTCCAGCCGGCGATCGAGGAGCCGTCGAACATGATGCCGTCGCGGAACACGTCCTCGTCGATGGTCGAGACATGCTGCGTGGTGTGCTGCCACTTGCCGCGCGGATCGGTGAAGCGCAGGTCGACATACTCGACCGAGTGCTCCTGCAATAGCTCAAGGACCTTGGCGACGTGATCGGGTGCAGGTGGAGGTGCTGGGGGGGCGGGCGGCACAAGGGCGGGTGCCGACGTCTTCTTCGCCATGGAATTCACCTGTTGATGCGAACGGCTGCACCAGGCAGCCGTCCTGTTGATGCGCTAGAAAAGAGCAACCGGAGTGTCACGTCCAGGCTAGGACAACGGCCCACGTATCAGACCGCGTCCTCGCCGCGCTCCCCGGTGCGGATGCGTATGACGTCGTCGAGCGTGCTGACGAATATCTTGCCGTCGCCGATGCGACCGGTATGTGCCGCATCGGTGATGGCCTCGACCGCGCGTTCGACGACGCTGTCCTCGCAGACCACCTCGATCTTCACCTTGGGCAGGAAGTCGACGACGTATTCGGCGCCGCGATAGAGCTCGGTATGGCCCTTCTGACGACCGAAGCCCTTGGCCTCGGTGACGGTGATACCCCTCAGGCCGATCTCGTGCAGGGCTTCCTTCACCTCATCGAGCTTGAAGGGTTTGATGATGGCTTCGATCTTCTTCATTCAGCGCCGGACGTGCGGCGTCCCTCCCTCGGGCATTGATGGGCTGTTCAGGGCAGCCCTTAGAACCGCCCGAAGTCTCGCATGCGGTGGCGAACTCGGCAATTGCTAGCCATATAAGGCCCTGGCGCGAGCCCCCATGAAGCCCTTGGCCATCCTGAAGAAGACCCATCCATGAAAAACGGCAACAGCCTGCTGTCGGCGATCCCGACCACGATCTTCACCGTGATGTCGGCGCTTGCGGTGCGCCATGACGCCATCAACCTCGGGCAGGGGTTTCCCGACACCGAGGGCCCGGCGGACATCGTCCAGGCCGCGGCCGACGCCTTGCTCGACCAGGCCAACCAGTATCCGCCGCTGGCCGGCCTGCCGGTCCTGCGCCAGGCGGTGGCGGATGCGAACCGGCGCTTCTACGGCCTGGAGATCGACCCTCTGTCCGAGGTGGTGGTGACCTCGGGCGCCACCGAGGCGCTGGCGGCGTCGCTGACCGCGCTGATCGATCCCGGCGACGAGATCGTGCTGATCGAGCCGCTGTACGACACCTATCTGCCGGTGGTGCGCCTGCTCGGCGGCGTGCCGCGCCTGGTGCGCCTGCGCGAACCGGCTCATGGGGGCGCCAATCCTGAGGAAAATGACTGGATATTGCCGCGCGACGAGCTGGCGGCGGCGTTCGGCCCGCGCACCAAGGCGATCCTGCTCAACACGCCGATGAACCCGACCGGCCGCGTGTTCTCGCGCGAGGAACTGGGCTTCATCGCCGACCTGCTCGTGCAGCACGATGCCTACGCCGTGTGCGACGAGGTCTACGAGCATCTCGCCTTCGCGCCGGCCGTGCATGTGCCGCTGATGACCTTGCCTGGGATGCGTGAGCGCTGCCTGCGCATCGGCAGCGCCGGCAAGAGCTTCTCGCTGACCGGCTGGAAGGTCGGCTACGTGACCGCCTCGGCGCCGCTCGCGGCCCTAGTTGCCAAGGCGCACCAGAACCTGACCTTCACCACGCCCCCGAACCTGCAGCGCGCGGTGGCGATGGGCCTGTCCAGGGACCGGGATTATTTCGTCGAGCTGTCGTCCAGCCTCGCCGCCAGGCGGGACCTGCTGAGCGAGGGTTTGCGCCGCATCGGTTTCGCCGTGCTGCCCTGCTCGGGAAGCTATTTCGTGATCGCCGACTTCCGTCCGCTCGGCTTTGCGGGCGACGCGATGGCGTTCTGCCGCCACATCACCGAGCATGCGCGGGTCGCCGCGATCCCGGTCTCGGCCTTCTATGACGGCGCGGATCCGCCGGGCCATCTGGTCCGCTTCGCCTTCTGCAAGCGCGAGACGGTGCTGCGCGAGGCGCTCGCCCGGCTGAAATCGCTGCTGGATCCCGATTGACGAGGCCGGACACTTCCCCTAGATCGGGCGCCTCTGTGGCGGATGTAGCTCAGTTGGTAGAGCGCCAGGTTGTGGTCTTGGATGTCGCGGGTTCGAGCC
>CAXSEE010000371.1:0-2589 GCA_964235615.1 uncultured Acetobacteraceae bacterium
CTGCAGCCGGACGATTGCCGGCTCCTCGACCGCTCAGCCGATCCGAACGGGTGCCACGGGATCGCCGCGGTCATGAAGGGTGATTACGGCTGGTTTGTCTACGTCGCCGAAGAGCGCAACGGTACGGACATCTCGGACGAGCTCTGGGAGATCTTCCAACAGGCCCGGACGCAGGGCTGCGACTACGTGATGTTCGACGCCGACGCACCGATCGACCCGGAGTTCAAGGTGTTCGATCAGGCCGATGGCGAGTAGCTGGATGATTTCCGTCAAGTGCAAGCTGCGCATGCCGAGATGAACGGCGCAGACAGAAGCGATTGAAGACGAGGATGTAAGAAACCTGCCGCTTGCGGTCCGTCGGCCGCAAGGGTTCGTCGCTTTGCTCCCGGGCTAAAGCCCGCCCTTGCCCCCGGCGGTCCGAAGCGCCTGGCCGGAAAGGTCTTCGAGAAGAAGACTGACCAGAAGGAAAAGCGGGATGGACTTACTGAAAAAGCTGCTGATCGGGCTTGGGAGTTTGATGGTGGCTATCGTGTTCTACTTCATGCTCGCCGCTCCGGCGCTGCTGACGGACATGCAACCGGACATTGCGAAAACACACCAGATCGCCGCGGCGCATCCGTAAGCCGGTCGGCCCCGTCGCAAATCTCGAACTCATCGAACAACCCCGGCCAGGTCCGGGAGCATCAGGAGATGACATGCCTCCAGTTCAGCAAGCAAAGCATCACGACGTGCTGCTCGTCCGCCCCTGGCTGAGTTCGATAGGTGGTGGCGATGCCTACGCGCACTTCGACGCCCTGGTGATGCGTCGTGTTTGCGGCGCGCGTTGCGGCCGGTATTCGGATTACAGGGTCTCCTACTCGGATGGCGACAAAGGCCCGCTACCGCGTCACGAGAACTTCCGGTTTCAGTGCCAGACCGACGATCGCCATGCGGAAAGCTACGCCTGGAAGTGGGGATATCAGCCCTCATCAGGCAGTATCTTCACAGCGCGTGATCTTGGCCACTGCGCCCGGTCGATCACCATCATCGACCGGGCGCTTACGCGCATGGAGCGTGAGGACGGCCCCGCCGGGAGTGTCGGCCGTTTCGTCGTGCGGCTCGCCCGCATACTCAAGCTCGACGGCATCGTTGTGATCGGCACAAGTCCGCACGGCAGCTTCCGTGACGCAACCGAAATTCGCAGCCAGATCGAGCCCCGCCACTACGCCGACGCGATGCGTCTGGTCGACAGCCTGGTCGTGGAATTGCACCAGGCGTGCGCCGAGCGCGTGGGCAAGATCGCTGCCTGATCCGAAGCCCGCATCCATCCCCCGCAAGCAAGGAGCCTGACATGGCCAACTATTTCACCGCGTTCTCCTGCCTGCTGCCGGTTGGCAGCACCGAGAGACTGCGCAAAGCCCTGGCGATCTACAGGACAATGGTCGAGGAGGCGGACGCCACGGATACGACCCTGGGGTTTGAGGTTGAAGCCCATATGATCCCGAAGGGAGACGAGCCCGACACGGTGTGGATACGGTCGGAGGAGGATGGAAACCCGGAAGAGGTTCTCACCTACGTCTTCCGCTGCGCCGAGGCGCTTGGCCTGAGCGGTGTCTGGGGCTTCCGCTGGGGCATGTGGTGCTCACGACCAAGGCTCGACGGTTCCGGTGGTGGCGCGCACGTAGTCGATCTTGGCAAGCGAGAGACTATATGCTGGGTCGATCTCGATCAATGGCTGACCGAGAAGACGGAAACGCTCCAGGCTGAGAAGCCAGAGCCGATGGGCCTGCAACAGCAGCTTGCGGATGCCTCTGCCGCCGCCTGAGACGACAACACAACCTCGCTCATTTTCTCGCGCCTTCACCGACCCGGCATCATGGGATGCCGGGCAGCGGGCGCATGTCCAAGGACTTCCAATGGCTACCATCATCATGTCCGCAATTCCCGGTCATCGCGAACCGGTTTCGGGAAGCGGCTTCAGCGTGACCGTTCTCCAGATCATGGGCGAACGTCTCGGCCACGACCGAGGGGAAGCCCGCACCCTCGACTAGATCAAGGCGCTGGTGAAAGACTTCGGTGAGCGCGTTGCCGGGCAACATCCGGAACGCTCGTTCCTGGTCCTCGTCAGCGTCGCGAAAGGGTCTCGCAAGCCTGGCGGCTTCGACGCCGCCGACAAGCGCGATGGTTTCGGCCAGGACCATTGGATGAAGACCATCGAGAAACGGGATCCGCTCGCGCCCGGCGTGGCGGCGTAACCGTCTAGAGCGCCAATCACGGAACCCACAACTCAGGTCGGGAGAAAGACCATGCCCAGAATCGACGACTACAGCGAATACGAGAAAAAGATTGCCGTGCTCGACCTGCTGAAGGCTGAAGTGCTGCCTTTGAACAAGGCTGCCTTGTTCGAGGCGCTGACCTCTACCGGGATTGCTAGCATCGTTGTCTGTTTCGACGGTTCGGGAGACTCCGGACAAATGGAAGACGTTGTCGCGTTCATCGATGACGGCACCGCGATTGATCTACCGGATATCACGGTAGAGTATCGAGAGGCCACTTTCTCATGTCCGACAGTTTCAGTCACGTCGCAACCGCTCCGTGATGTTCTGGAAT
>CAXSEE010000372.1:0-2585 GCA_964235615.1 uncultured Acetobacteraceae bacterium
CTGCAACTAGACCCCTCTTGCAACTGAGGCCACGTCAAGGCGACGCCATCAGGCAGGCTCCGCGCCGCGCTGCCTGGGCCAGCAGGCCATGCGGGAGCACGATTCCGTCCGGGTCGATCGGCATTCCGGCAGCCTGCAAGGCCTCGGCGCTCCAGCTATTGCAGGTATAGGTCAGGTCGTATCCACGGCTCGCGGCATAGAACAGGCTGCCCGGAAACAGGCCCTGGCTGATCAGCCGCGCCTGGCCGTCGCGGGTCTTGCCGATGGCGCCCCAGATGAAACCCGACAGCCGTCCCGCCTCTCCGGGCAGCAAGGTCAGGCGGATCACCCGGGCGCGGGTAAAGGCGAGCGGCGGCGCGGTGCGGAGGCCGATCACCTGGATCGCTCCCGGTCCCGGTATCGGACCCATGAGCAGCTCGCTGAAGCTTTCCACTTTCGCGGTGATGAAGGTCCGTTTGCCGAAACCGAACATCAGCGTCGTCGCGCCGGGAAAGACGTCCCTGAACACGCCCAGCGGTCCGGTGATCTCCGACGCCGGCAGGCCGATCTCGGTATGCCAGCCCTGATCCACCAGCCATGCGACGTCAGCCGGCCGGGAAGCGGGCGGACACGGCCGCGGGGTGACGGTCGCACAGGCGGACAGCAGGACCAGCCAGGGCAGCCACACGCATCGCCTGGTCAAGCCGGCGCGCAGGCGACGACCTTGATGGTCCCGTCATAGGTGGGAACATAGACGCGTCCGTTCGCCGGCGTCGGCCGGTTGAACTTGTTGTGGGAGAATTGCCAGCCCCAGTCCGCACTGTCCCAGATCGGCACCAGTCGCTGGCTGCCATCCGCGCGCGGTGCGAAGTTGGTGGCGTCGTAGGCGAGCAGCCGTCCGGGCGAGATGCCCATGTTGGCATCGTCCCAGGGCACGCTGGCCCAGAGGATGCCGTCCTGCTTGCCGTTCGCCGACAGCGTGATCATGCCGCCGGGCATGCCACCATAGCCGCCGCTGTTCGGCGAGGCGGTCTCGTCGCTGCTGGCGATGAATGTCAGCAGGCCGGTGGCGTCCAGGGTGAAGGCACGCAGCGCGTTGTTCTCGCCCCAGACAAAGATCATCCAGCCGTGCGCGGCACTTTCCCAGGCGACGACGTTGCCGTGCAGATGCGCGGTCTTGCCGTTGACATATAGCGGCAGGTCGGTGGCGTAGCGCGGCGCCGGCGACGATTGAAAACCCGGAAAGGCGGTGAACCAGAGCGGCGGCTGCTTCAACTTGGCGTAGTTGATGGCGGGATTCTCCAGGTCGGCTGGCCGCGTGTCGCCCATGTCGTCGGCGTTCACGACATAGCCGGTGGCGATCTTGCCGCAGCAGACCAGCAGGTTGCTGTCGCCGACGCGGACCAGGGTTGGCCCGCTGGAACCGAAATCCTGGTCGGTGCGTCCGGCGGCGTCGGCCTCCGCATAGGCACGCCGGTTGCTCGGGGTCGGGGTTTCGTCGTCAGCGCCGCCGGGGTCGAGCCCGGCGCCAGTGATGCCGTCGTCGGTATAGGGTGTCCAGTGCGCGACGGCCTTTAGAGTGCCCGGGTTGTTACCGGCCCGCGGCGTCCAGCGCAGCCGGAAGACGCTGTTCGATAGCTGCAACGCACCGTCGAAATCGCCGTTGCCGGACATCATCACGATGCCGCCGTCGGCCTCGATCACGGGTGCCGCACCAGCCTGCCAGATGCCGCCGCCGAAGCCGCTGGTGGTCACGGTCCAGGCGGCATCGACGTCCCAGGCGTCGGCGTCGACGATGATGACCCAGCCGCGAGAGGTCTGGCGGTTATTCTCCTGCAGGGAGCCGAACGGGATGACGACGCCGCGTCGGCCGCCGGCACGTGTCATGGCAAGCGACGCGCGCTGCTTGCGTTCCGCCGAGGCGAACAGGATGGGCGGCTGGCCGTGGACGGGGATGTATTGCGCACCCTCTAGGTTGAGCGGCGGCTTGGCGGCGCTGCCGTCGGCGAGGTGGAGCGCGCAGGCCCAGTGGGTGCCGTGGCGATAATCGCCGTCCGGACTGATCCAAGCCACCAGGTAGACGATGCCGCCGTCGATCACGGGCGTCGAGAGAATGCCCCAATGGTCGTTGATCGGATGCGCGTCGATAGCGCCGGAGCGGTCGATCGGCGGGCCGAGGACGCGCGACCAGACCAGGGCGCCGGTCGCGTCGTCGTAGGCGAGCACGCTGTTGGCCATGGTGGCGACGATGGCGAGACGATGCCGCGAGCCGTCCTCGAACAGGATGTCGTCGGCGACCAGGACCTGCGCCTCGGCGCCGCGCGCATCGCCCGGCAGCACCAGGTCGCGCAGCAGCGTCACGCCCCGGGTCCGGACGAGTGCGGGGGTGATAGCGGTTTCCTGCGTGTTGGCCGAGGACGCATCGTTGTCGATGCCGCGGCGAAGGACCGAGACCATGGCGTCAGCTCCCTGTTGTCAGCGTGGCACGGCGGGAGCGGACAGACGATCGCAGCCAGCCAATCACCGGCAGCAGCATGAAGCCGACCGCCGCCATCGCGGCGCTGTTCAGGCCATCGGACAATGCATCTCCGGAAGCGGCTCGCGCG
>CAXSEE010000373.1:0-2572 GCA_964235615.1 uncultured Acetobacteraceae bacterium
TCGACTGCTCCTTCGTCGCGGCACTCGGCCAGAGCGAGAAGGCAGCCGCTATCGTCCGGGCCGTCATTCAGCTCGGGCACGCCTTAGGACTGCAGGTGACCGCCGAAGGCGTCGAGACCGAGGCGCAGCGCCTGTTTCTGCTCACGACCGGCATCAACGAGTTGCAGGGCTACCTCTTCGCGCGACCGGTCGACGAGGCCTCCCTCACCACGAGTAATTCCAAATATCGCGCCTCGTTTTTCGAGAGTGACCGCATTCTCGAAATCTTCATGCCAGACGATAACGTCTAATAACGGGCCCGCCCCCGGCTTGTCGATGTGATCAACCCCGATGTGATCAGACTGGTGGGGGCGGCGGCGTGGCACCCAGCGCCGTGTAGAGCCGGATCGAGGGCGGCCAGCCCTGCATGATGGTGCCGCGCCAATGGATCGCCGAGACCAGCAGCAGCCCCAGCAGGACCAGGCTCGCCGCCCAGCCTCCCCACGCCGTCAGCAATAGCCCAGGCAGTCGGGGAGACGCCGCGTGATCGACGGCGACCCCGCCCGCCGGCACCAGCGGCGCGGGAGCCGCGGATTGCCGCAGCCGAACGACGCCGTCCCGGACTGCCTGGTCAGGTGCCGCCACATCGGGGCCATCCTCGACCGCCGGGAGTGTCGCGATCGGCTTAGGGAGTTCCCCAGCCGGGCGCCATTGCCCCTCGCAGCGGACACAGCGCACGCTGCGGCCGGGGCGGATCTGAGCCTCCGGCACCTCGTAGGCGGCGTTGCAGTCTGGGCACTCGATACGCATCCTATGCACTCCCGGCATCCGCACATTTGGCCACGCACATCCGGTGCCGGCATTCGGCGCCGGATCCTGTAAGGTGCGAGAGCCCGTGAGGAGGCGCACAACGACAGGGCGACGCGATGATCCGTCTGCAGGATATACAGCTTCGTATTGGTATCGGATCAATAGCGCCGATCATGCTGCGCGACATCAGCTTTTCGATCCCGCAGGGTGGGTTTCGCTGGCTGCTCGGCGCCTCCGGTGCCGGAAAATCCGCTGCCCAGATCAACGTCACACCACAGAACGGCGTCGTGACCCCAGCTTGGCGGCCGATTTGTTCCATTGAGGAAAGTTCATGCAGGGGACAATATTGTCAGCAGGCATACCCAGAGCCTGTTCCTCGGTCGGAGCCGGAGAAAGGACAGGACGCTGACAGAGCGGTAGAAGCTGTGAAAATGGCTAGATGCGAAGGAAGTCCAAATGCGAACATTCACATGATCGACCACGATGGCTGATGGCGTGAGCGCCTACCCGCTGAGCTGGCCGCATCACCGCCCGCGCGTGCTGGCAGCCAAGCGTAAACCCGGCGCTTTCCGGTCGAGCAAAGAGAGCGCCATCGACCGATCGATGGTCCCGGTGAAGATGGCTGACGCGCGCGAGCGGCTGGCGGACATGCTGGATAAGATCAGCGCCTCGTCAGCAGTGCTGAGTACCAACCTCGAATTGCGCATGAACGGCGAACCTCGAGCAAATCAGGCTGAGCCGTCTGATCCCGGCGTGGCCATGTACTTCTATCTCGGTGGCAGCTCCATTGTGCTGGCGTGCGACCGCTACGATACCGTAGCCGCAAATACGGCGGCGATCGCGGCTCATCTCGAGGCCACGCGCACCATCGAGCGGCACGGCGTCGGCACCCTGGAGCAGATGTTCGCCGGCTTCGCGGTCATGCCGCCGCCGGGCAAGCAGCTGTGGCGCAGCGTGCTCGGCTTTCCGATTGGACAAATGGTGACAGTGGAAATGGTCCAAGCCAAGCGTCGCGAGATGGCGCGCACGCATCATGCCGACGCCGGTGGCAACGGTGGCAAGATGGCCGAGATCAACGCGGCAGCAGACGACGCGCTCAAGGATCTACGGTAGAAAGCCGAGGCGCAGGATGGCCACTGTCGCGCTGTAGCCAATCGGGGTCTATCTCGTAGCCCGTGGGTCTGGCTCAATCTCTGTGATCTCAGCAGGGGTGGAGCGGGAGCATTCTAGCGCGCAGTAGCTCGGTTCCAGCGCGCCCATACATTGCGCGCTTCAACGTCTTGAGCCGGTTTATCTGCCCCTCAGTCTGGCCGTTGCTCCATGGCTCGGAAATGGCGTTGCGCACGGCGACAAGGTCCCGACAAAGGGTCGCCGCGAATTGTCGCATCGCGTGGATACCTGAGCTGGTAGCATCGCCCAGCCAGGTATCCAGTGGCTCGGTGTTGCGGCCCCTGAGAAGGCCGCGGAAGCGCATAGCGGGTGCTCGCATCGCCGTGAACTCGGTGGAGGTCGCCTTCAGCGCGTCTACCTTGTCGGCCTGGACGGCGGTCAGCATCCCGCGCGGTTTGATGCACAATGCTGACGCGACGATCGGTGGCACGGAGGGCGTTTGTGTGCCGGCAGGAGTCACCGCGCATGCCGGCGCAGGTGCGGCGATCACCGCCGCGAGGTGGGCCCGGCGCCAGATGTTCAGAAGCCGCTGCAGGTGTCAGGCTGCCTTTATAGCCAAGCGGGCGGATCTCCGCGAGCAGCTGACGGCCCATCGTGCATCCCTCGTTCCAGC
>CAXSEE010000374.1:0-2558 GCA_964235615.1 uncultured Acetobacteraceae bacterium
TGCAACCAGCTCGAGCATGGCGGCGAGCTGGAACGGCTTGCGGAGGAAGGCAGCGTAATTCCTGATGCGCTCCTGCACAGTCGCCTCGGGAATCGAGCTCATGACGATGCAGGGGATATGGCGTTGCAGCTCGGTCGCCTGCATCGCCCGGAGCATCTCGGCGCCGTCTAGGATCGGCATCATGTAATCGGAGATGACCAGGTCCGGGAGTGGATCTTCGGCCAGGCGTTGCAGCCCCTGTCGCCCGTTGGCCGCCGTCAGCACGCGATAGCCCTCGTCGGCCAGGACCATCTCCAACAGCTCGGCGATGGCGAACTCGTCCTCGACGATCAGCACCGTCCTTGATTCGCTCACGCCGGCTGGCCAATGCTGTCGGCAGGCAGGCTCGGGCTGTCCCCGGACGAGGCCGCAGGCGCAGATCCCGCAAACTCATGTGCTCCGTCGTCCAGAACGGCCTGGGCACCCTCGAATGGTTTGCCGACGACGACGCCGGCGTCGGTGATCGAGAACTCGCGAATTGTTGGGTCGAACGCGCCCACGCGCACCTTGGACAATGAGATGAGCCGATAGAGCCGCGAGCGCAGCTCGACGTAGCGCAACAGGACCATGGCCTCGGCGAGCGCGGAGATGTCGCTCCCTGGTGGGCGGATGTCGACCCCCGTCAACGTCGGCATCTCCAGGGTATGCATCGTGGTGACGCCCAACGCCCGCAACTCGTGCGACAGCGCGGACCAGAAGCGCACGATGCGCTCCGGCTCCAACGCTGCCTGCTGGAAGCCGGACACGCCGTCAATGAGCAGACGTCTCACACCGCGCCTTCTGACTGCGTCGAGCAGCCGGTGAGCGAGCTCATCCAGGATGTACTCACCCGTGGGATGCCACTGCACCGCCACATCGCCTCGCTGCTCTGCCCCGGCGAGATCGAAGCCCATCGTTGCGGCCGTGAGCCGCAGGGTTTCCGGGGACTCGTAGCAGCCGAATAGCAGGCCAGGTTCGTCAGCGCTCGACGCAGACAGGAAGTGTAGGCCGATTGTGGTCTTGCCGGCGCCGGAAGGGCCTACCAGCGCGGTCATGGTGGCGGCGGGAAGACCACCCCTGAACATAGCGTCGAGCGAGGCCAACCCGGATGACAGACGGGCGCGGGGCGGAGGGTCGAGGCGAGAGGGTTTGGCAAGCAGCGCCTCGATGCGCGGGAACACGGCAAGACCGTCTTGCGTGATATGAAACCCGTGCTCGCCTTCCAGAAACCGACTGCCGCGAATTTTGCGCACTATGAGTCGTCGCTCGTTGCGCACGCCGTGCAGTTGCTGACGCAGCTCGATCAACCCGTCCGCCATCGTGCGCTCCGGCGCGGACATTGCATCCGTGGTGGTCAGAAGGAACATGGTGCAGCCAGTCGCCGAGCACAGCGTCTGCAGCTCATGCGTGAACCGCTTCATCTCGAACCCGCTCTCGGCCTGGGACTCGATCGCGCTCACGCCGTCCAGCACCAGCAGCGTTGTCTTTCGGGCCAGAACCTCGCGGCGGATCAGCGTGGAGAGCCCCTTCAGTCCCTCGTCCTCGAGGGCCTGGTAGGCACTGATGTAGGCCACCTTGTCGGGGATGATGGACGGATCGAAGAACCGCATCGTCCCCAGGTGCAGCAACATTCGGTCATGGATCTCGCCTAACACGGTGACGAAGAGGCCGCGGCTGCCTGCGGCGGCATGGCCGTACAGAACTTGGCTGGCGAGCAGGGTCTTTCCCGCGCCGGGCAGCCCCTGGACCATGTAAAGGCCGCCCTGCAGGAAGCCGCCGCACAGGATAGCGTCGAGCCCCGGCACGTGGCTGGGCACCCGCACGATCTCGCTCTCGCCTCCGGCTGCACTGGTCTCAGGCTGCGCCATGCGTCGTCCTATTGGAGTCCGAAGGTGATAGGGGCAGCGTCACGGTGAAGGTCGATCCCTTGCCCACGCAGCTTGCCACGTCGATGCGACCATCCATTGCCATGACCAGTCGGTTCGCGAGCCACAGGCCAACACCGAACCCGCCACCCCGGTGTTGGGCCACAACCTGCTCGAAGCGCATAAACAGACGGGCCTGCTGGTCAGGCGATATGCCGACGCCCCGGTCCTGCACGTCCAGACGCGCTGATTGCCCATCCGATCGGAGGCGTAGTGTCACGGGCTCGCCGATCCCGTATTTCAGAGCATTGGAGAGCAGGTTCTCCATCACCTGCTCGACCGCAAGCCGATCCAGAACACCGCTGATCCCGTCCTCGACGTCGAGCTCAAGAGGGCTATGGCTTTGATCGGCAAGGACGTCATATCTCTTGGCAACCGACCGCACGAGGGAAGAAAGGTCGGTCGTTGACGGCACCAGCCGCAGGTTTCCCGATTCGATCCGGCTGACATCGAGCAGCCTCATCGAGCGTTGGATGAAATCTTGTGCGAGAAGCTGCATGCGCTCCAAGAGGGTGGTGATGCGCGGCGGACAGCTGCTTTCGGCGTCGCGCGCAGCCATCAGCGCGAGTTCTGCCACTCCCATGATCGGCGTCATGGGATTGCGCAGCTCGTGGG
>CAXSEE010000375.1:0-2541 GCA_964235615.1 uncultured Acetobacteraceae bacterium
GGTCGCAGTCGAGCGGATGCTCCTCGCCGCGCTTGAAGCCGCCGGTCTTCGGGTCGGCCTCCAGCAGCCGGTGGATGGTGCGGCCCTCCATCCCGGTGCTCTCGGTCAGGCGCTTGGCTGCCCGGCCTGTCGGCGCACAGAGCATGACCTGGACTGCCTTGGCGCCCAACACCTTCAGGATGGAGTTCACCAGCGTGGTCTTGCCGACGCCGGGACCACCGGTGATCACCAGCACCTTGGTCCGCACCGCCAGACCCAACGCTTCACGCTGGCTGGGTGCCAGGGTCAGGCCGGTCCGGCCTTCCACCCAGGGGATCGCCCGATCGACGTCCATGGCTGGCCAGGGCGGGCGATCCGAAGAGAGGCGGCGGAGCCGCTCGGCGATGACCTGCTCGGAGCGGTAAAGTCCGGCCAGGAAGACGCACGGCTCGCCGCCCACCGTATCGGCGACGAGCTCACCCGCCTGCAGTTCCAGCCCGAGCGCCGTCTGGATCAGTTCGGCATTCACCTCGATCAGTTCGGCGGTGCTGTGGGTCAGCTCGGCAACAGGTAGCCCGCAATGACCATTACCGGTGGCTTCGGACAGGCTGAAGGAGAGCCCTGCCCGCACCCGGATCATTGCCTCTTTCTCTATGCCCAGTCTGGCGGCGACCTGATCAGCAGTGCGAAAGCCGATGCCACGGATGTCCTTCGCCAGCCGGTAGGGGTTCTCGGTAATCAGGCCGATCGCCTGCTGGCCGTAGGTCTTGAAGATCCGCACTGCTCGCGAGGTGCCGACGCCGTTGGCGTGCAGGAACAGCATGATCTCGCGGATCGCCTTCTGATCCGCCCAGCCGGTGACGATGCGCGCCGCCCGCTTGGCGCCGATGCCGGTGACCTCGCGCAGACGCGCCGGCTCCTGCTCGATCAGATCGAACACCGCCTCGCCGAAGGCCCGGACCAGGGCACGGGCGTAGGTCGGGCCGATGCCGCGGATCATGCCCGAGCCCAGATACTTCTCGATGCCCTCGACCGAAGTCGGTTGTGTCGCGACGACGTCCGTCGCCTTGAACTGCAGGCCATGTTCACGATCGGTGATCCACCAGCCGGTGGCGCTGATGAACTCGCCGGCGTTGATGACCGCCGCGTGCCCGACCACGGTGATCAGGTCGCGCTGTCCCCGCGCCTTGATACGCAGCACGCAAAAGCCGCTGTCAGCATTATGGTAGGTGACGCGCTCCACCACCCCGGACAGCGTTTCGGTCGGTGCCGCCGTAATGCTGCTGTTTGTCTGCTTCAGGTCCGCACTTCCTTGCCGTGCTCGATGCTGGATATGAACCCGGTTACCGCCCCGATCATCCTGGCGTGCAGACCGATCTCGGCTTCAGCCATGGTCTGTTCCAGGCATGGCCGTCTCGATTGCTCTGTTCATATGGAGATGGATCTCTTCGAATGGGCCCTCCTGTTCCAGCACCACGGCACCCTGCCTGGTCATCTCGAGACTGGCGATCAGGGTCCCTGCGACCGCCGCCCTACGCTGCCATGCCTGGACATCGTCCGGATATTGTCCGCCTGCCTTGATCTGCTGCTCGTCGGGCAAATAACGGGAGAGGTGGCTGCCGTCTGGAAGCGCCAGCAGCAACGTCCGCATCCGGGCCAGTGCCTCCTGCACGGTCCAATAGGGTATCCTAGGCGCCGGCTTCTGCTTTTCGAGATGACGCTCACTCTGGGTCAGCACCGTAAGGCAGGCTTCGAGTAGGGCGGCCGGCCCGCTGTGCCGCTCCACTGGCCGAAGTTCGGGCGCGCCGCGTGCGAAGACGTCGCGGCCCAGCCGCGGCCGGCGCTCGAGCCAGAGTGCGGCCTGCTCCAGCTGCTGTCGCAGAACAAGATGCTGGCGGAGGCTATCGACCTCCTGCCGGGCTTCGGCATGTTCGGCTGCCGCCAGCGGCAGCAACAGCCGCGAGCGGAGCAGCACGAGCCCCGTCATCATCACCAGCCAGTGGCCGCGCTGCGACAGCGAGCTGTGCGTCCGGATGGTCTCCATCGCGACGACGAACTGCTCGACCAGGGCGCTGAGCGACAGCCGACCGAGATCCACCTGCTGTCTCCGCGCTTGCTCGAGCAGCAGATCGAGTGGTCCCTCATAACCCTCGACCTGGAACAGCGGCGCGCCATCCTCCCGGGTTGTCGCGTCGGGCGGTGGCATGTCGTGTGGCAGGCTGTCCGGCATGCGTTCAGCCGACCTCGTAGAGCGGCCGGATCGCGAAATGCAGCTCCGGCCACGCGAGACGGAGCTGACGGACGGCTGACCACGGGGTCCAGTCAGCCGACCAGAACTGCAGCCGCAGCGCTGCCGCGCCAGCGGCCGGCGCTGTCTGCCCGGGCTCGGGCAGGATCTCAGACACGTCACGCAACGGCCGGGTGGTGCCCCAGCTCGACCAGAGCCACTGCCGTGCCCGCGGTTGGTCCGGTCCCATATCCAGCACGGCAGCCGGAACCGGCAGCAACGCCTGCAGGTCGAACAAGCAGTTGGGCAGCGATCCTGGATCGATCGCCGCCGAT
>CAXSEE010000376.1:0-2536 GCA_964235615.1 uncultured Acetobacteraceae bacterium
GGCCCTCTACCGCTACGTGCCGGACGAGGAGACCGTTTTCGTGCTGGCCTTCCGGCACCAGAAAGAGACCGGGTACTGATGTTGAAGCATCGGATGTTGTGCCAGGCTTGAGAACGGCGGTGTTTTAACAACCGAGTCCCTCCCATTCTCCTGCCGCTGGGTCTGTCGAACTTGAACCGCCAGCAACCTCGGACCGCCTCGCGCGCAGTTGCATTGGCGCCGATGCGAATGTCTGGCGCCACATCATCAGGAGGCACCCCCTTTGGCGTTCGACATCAGCGTTGGTCCAGCGCAGCTCACCATCAACGCCGGCGAATGCGTCCTCATCACCGAGCCGGACGGCCAGCTGCACCAGCCGAGCGAGCGTGGCCTGTTCTACCGCGATACCCGCCTCGTCAGCAGCTGGACCATCACCGTCGACGGCCATCCCTGGAACCTCCTCAGCTCGGCCACCACCGAACATTTTGCCGCCCAGGTGGTGATGATCAATCCAGCGCTGCCGCAGGATGACGGCGAGGTCCCCGCAGGCACCATCAGCCTCACGCTGTCCAGGGTCATCGGCGAAGGCGGCCTGCGCGAGACCCTCGCGATGCGCAACCACCATTTGAAGCCGGTGCGGATCTCGCTCGCCATCCACGTCGCCGGGGACTTCGCCGACATCTTCGACGTCAAGTCGCACCGCCTGGTCGGCCGTGGCGACACCCAGACCAGCTGGTCGGAGAACGAGGCACGCTTGCAGACCACCCACGTCAACGGCAGCTTCCGCCGCGGCCTGTCGGTCGGGCCCGCCGACGGCGCGCCGCATCCGGTGCTGCGCGACGGCGCACTATGCTTCGTCGTCGACATGGCGTCGCAAGGCTCCTGGAGTGCCGACCTCGACTACCGCGTCATCGACGGCGACAGTGCCTCGCCGCGGATGTCCTCCTTCCGCGACCGGTTGAAGTGCGAGCAGGCCACGGCGCTGGCCCGCTGGCGCAGCCAGGCGATCCGCCTGGTTACTCCCTACATGCCGCTGCAGCAGCTCTACGACCAGTCGCTCGACGATCTCGCCGCTCTGCGCCTGCCGCTCGAACGCGACCGGACCCTGGCGTTCCTGCCCGCCGCCGGCATCCCCTGGTTCGCCGCCCTGTTCGGCCGTGACAGCATCATCACCGCCTTGCAGACCATGCTGGTCTATCCTGATTTTGCCCATGGCGCGCTCACGATGCTGGCCCGCTATCAGGCCGACGGGACTGACGACAGCCGCGACATGCAGCCCGGCAAGATCCCCCACGAACTACGCCGCGGCGAGCTCGCCCAACTCGGCCTCGTCCCCTACACGCCCTATTACGGCACCGCCGACGCCACCCCGCTCTATCTCGTGCTGCTGCACCATGCCTGGCGCTTCACCGGCGACCGCCGCCTGATCGAGACCCATCTCGGCACCGCGGAGCGCTGCCTGCGCTGGATCGACGAGCATGGCGACCTCGATGGCGATGGTTTCCAGGAATATCGCCGCCGCTTCCCGGAGGGTGCGGAGAACCAGGGCTGGAAGGATGCCGGCAACGCCATCCTCTACGAAGACGGAGGCGGCGTGCCTGCGCCCAAGGCGCTGTGCGAGCTGCAGGGCTACGTCTTCGACGCCTGGCGCCGCATGGCGGCGATCTATGAGGCACTCGACCGGCCCGACGACGCTGCCCGCCTGCGCATCAAGGCGCAGGACCTGTTCGAAAGGTTCAACCGCGTCTTCTGGGACGACACGGCACAGGCCTACGCGCTCTGCCTCGACCCGGACAAGAAGCGCGTCATGAGCAATGCATCGAACTCCGGTCACCTGCTCTGGTCAGGCATCGTGCCCCAGGTCCGCGCGCGGCTCGTCGCCGACCGTCTGATGGCCGACGACATGTGGAGCGGCTGGGGCGTGCGCACCCTGTCGGCGAAGCATGCCGCCTACAACCCGCACGACTACCAGCTAGGCGCGATCTGGCCGCACGACAACGGCCTGATCGCCGTCGGCCTCAAGCGCTACGGCTTTCACGATTATGCCGCTCGCATCGCCGGCGGCCTGATCGACGCCGGCAGCCGCTTCATGCTGAACCGCATGCCCGAGGTGTTCGCCGGCACCAGCCGCGCGGAATCGCCATTCCCGATCCAGTATCTCGGCGCCAACGTGCCGCAGGCCTGGGCTGCCGGCTCGATCTTCAGCCTGCTGCGCAGCCTCACCGGCATCGAGATCGACCCCGGCGCCTCTACCATCTTCGCCGATCCGACCTTGCCCGACTGGCTGGGCGAGCTGCGTCTCGAGCGCGTCCATGTCGGGGCCCGCATCGTCGACCTGCGCGTCTGGCGCGACGGCGACGACAGCCGGATCGAGATCGTCGCTGGAGACGCCGGCATCTCCCTGGTCCACCGCCGCTTCTCCGATGCCTGCCACGACGACTAGACCGGATACTCACTGGATCCGGCAGAGGCGCCGGTCATCGAGCACGGCCAGCACCGCCCCCCGGTTAGTCCGGGCTAATGGCTCAGCACCTCGGTTCCCTCGCGGCGGACGCCA
>CAXSEE010000377.1:0-2531 GCA_964235615.1 uncultured Acetobacteraceae bacterium
GTCGCCAGGATCGTCGACTTCCTGACTATCCTGACCATGCTGTGGTTCCTGACCCAGCAGCAGGTCGGCGTCGCGTCACTCGTCATCTCCGTCGGCATGATCGTCGAGGCCTTCAACGGACTGGGCACCAGCGAGGCGTTGATACAGGCCAGGTCCGTCGTCAGGCTGCAGCTCGACAGCTTGTTCTGGTACATCATCGGCGCGGCAACAGTGATGAGCGGGCTCACAGTGCTCGCGGCACCCTGGATCGAGGCGATCTACGGCAACACCGGCATGACGACGTATTTTTTTGCAATCGCCGTCAAGCAGCCTCTCGTCGGAGCCGCGCTGATCCCGTTGGCGATCATGAACAGGGACCTGCAATACGAGCGCATCGCGGTCGTGAACGTGTGCGCGACGATGGCCGCGGCCTTGACGCGCCTGGGCCTGGGCGCCGCGGGAGCCGGCACCTGGGCGCTCGTCGCCGGATACTCGGCGAGCGGCTTCTACATACTGGTCGGTGCCATGCTGGCGCGGCCATTCCGGCCAAACCTGCGGTTCCGCCTGGACGCGATCCTGCCGCTGATGCGCTTCGGTATTCGTGCGGCGATCGCAAACATGACAGAGCAGACATTCAAGAATATCGACTATCTGCTGATCGGCTGGTTCTACGGACCGTCCCGTCTGGCGATATACAGGGTCGCGTTCGATGTCGCGATGGAACCGGCGATGGCGGTCGGCACGCTCGTCAACCGCACCGTATTGCCGGTCCTGGCGCGGGTGTCGGCAGCCGGCGGCGACATCGCCCCGATCGTGACATGGTCGCTGCGCAAGATCGCGACCCTTGTCGTCCCGCTGGCGATGGCCTTGATCCTTGCCGCGGACCCGCTGACACGGCTGCTGCATGACGAAAAGGGCCATGATTATTCCGCAGCCGCCATTCCGCTCGAGATCCTGGCCGCGGCAGCCTTGCTGCGCGCGATGTCGCAGCTCATGTCCACGGTCATATTGGGATCCGGGCGTCCGGGAACGGCAGCCATGCAATCGGCAATGACCTTGCTGCTGCTGGGTGCGGGTATCCTAACCGTCGGTTTCACCTTGCACGGGGAGACCGGTATCATCGCCGTCTCGGCAATCTGGCTGGGCATCTATCCCATCCTGCTGATATGGGGGATCCAGTATCTGCGACGGCGTTTTCGGGTCCGCTTCGGAGACCTCACACAAACGCTCATCATCCCGTTCATCGGCGGCGCTGTCATGGTCTCGATCGTGGAAATGACGCGCCGCTCGATCGGCGGTCATGACGCCAGGGTCCAGCTTGCTATAGTCCTTGCAGCAACGATGCTGACCTATGCAGGACTGTTCCTGAGTCAGCGATATCGGCCTCACCAGGAAGCATGATCCAGCCTAGTGGTCCGATCCCGACGCTTGGTTTTCAAGCGTCGGATGAATCGGCCCACCAGATCAACGGCTGATACCGTTGGCGAATTCACGACTCTCTTGGTTCAGGCGGCCATAAGACGAACCAGGCGCGAGGTCCGTGTTGCTGCCTGTGCTTCGCCTTGCACCCACGCACCGAGCCGCACGACATTTAAGGCTGCCGCGGTCGCGACGTGCTGCAGGTGGTTTTTGGCAAGTCCGACATAGCGCGAGCGGCGCAGGCCGCACACGCGCACGCCCTGCGACAGGCAACCCTCGATCCCGGCGCGCACGCCATAGAGCGCGCGCCATTCCGGCGTATCCTGCCGCCCTCGCGCGGCCTGGATAGCCTCGTGCCGGCCCGGCTGGCGGAACGTCATCTCGCGTGGCGCGGTCTTGGCCCGCGTGCATAAGGTGCGGGTGGGACAGGCGTGGCAGGTTCGCTTGGCAAAGCCGATGTGGACAACACTGGTGCCCCACTGGTCGTGCCCCGGTATCCAGTCCACGCTCTTGTGCCCCTGCGGGCAGGTGACGGCACGGGCGTACCAGTCAATGCTGAATGCCGAGATGTCGTATCCCTTGCCGGCCTTGGCCTGCCAGCTCGTGTCCGAGCGAACTGGGCCAACCAGCTCGATCCCATGCTCAGTTTTGGCGTCGATCAGCAGGTCCGCATCGACATAGCCGGCATGGACCAGGTGAACCTCTGACAACAGGTCCTTTGCCCGGAGCGCCTCGTGCACCGGTGCGGTCATGGCCACGTCCGACACCGGCGCTGGTGTCGTCTCGACATGAACCACCAAGTGCGGGCGGTCCTCGTCGCAGGTCTCGGTGAGGTGCACCTTGTAGCCGCTCCAGGTGGTACAGCACTTGTTGCCAAAGCGGGCGTCCGGATCATAGGGGCTGGCAAAGCGCAGGCTGGCCGGCGGCAGGTCGGTGCGGTCGCGCCAGGTGACCCGGTCCGCCTCGACGTAGAACTGGCTCACCCAGGCCCGGCGCAGCACCTGCACTGCCGGCAGGTCACGCAGCCACGGTGGAGCGGATGGGCCGTAGGCGGCCGCCAGCAGGCGGTGGCCGTCGACTCCAATTACCTCGCCTAGAGCATGTTGCGCGCGCGTCCGCTCGCGCATCATGCT
>CAXSEE010000378.1:0-2528 GCA_964235615.1 uncultured Acetobacteraceae bacterium
TGCTGAAGGCGTTCGACCTGCCGTTCGCGGCGGCTGCCGTCTAGGGTTTTCCCGAGACAGAGTCTTTACGTTCTTCGCATAGTAAATGTTTTTTGAGAATTTTTGTTTGGAAAACCGTCGGGGCAGTCCGACAGGTTCCGGAGGGTAAGACAAGGCATGGCCAAGACATCCGCCGTCAACCGCAATCTCAAGCGCGCCGCCATGGTGGCACGCGACAAGGGCAAGCGGGTCGCGCTGAAGAACATCATCATGGACCGGACGCTTCCGGTCGAGGATCGGTTCGAGGCGTCGATGAAGCTGGCACAGTTCCCGCGCGATGGCGCGCGCGTGCGCGTCAAGCTGCGTTGCAGGCTGACCGGCCGCTCGCGTTCCAACTATCGCAAGTTCGAACTCAGCCGCATCGCGCTACGCGACCTGGCCAGCAGCGGGCAAATCCCCGGCATGACGAAGTCGAGCTGGTAAGGGAGACGACCCATGTCCATGTCCGATCCCCTGGGTGACATGCTCACCCGTATCCGCAACGCGCAGCGCAGCCGTCATGCCGCGTGCGTGGCGCCAGCCTCGAAGCTGCGCGCGAACGTGCTCGAGGCCCTGCGGCGCGAAGGCTATATCCGCGGCTTCAAGGCCGAGGAGCTGCGTCCCGGTATCGCGCAACTGCGCATCGAGCTGAAATACACCGATGGCGAACCCGTCATCAAAGAGATCCATCGCGTCTCCAAGCCGGGACGCCGGGTCTATTCGAAGATCAAGGAATTGCCGCGGGTCTATGCCGGCCTGGGCGTTTCCATTCTGTCGACGCCACGCGGCGTCCTGAGCGATGCAGAGGCTCGCGCCGCCAATGTTGGCGGCGAGGTCCTGTGCCGCGTGTTCTGAGGAGGGCATCATGTCACGTGTAGGCAAATACCCTGTCGAGATCCCTCAGGGCGTACAGGTCGCGATCGCCAACGGCGTGCTGACGGCAACCGGCAAGCTCGGCGAGCTGAAGCTGCCATTGTCGGATCATGTCGAGACCACGGTCGCCGACAACCATGTCAGCGTCGTGCCGCGCAGCAAGGCCGCTCCATCGCGCATGATGTGGGGCACCACGCGTTCGCTGGTGGCGGCCATGGTGAAGGGCGTCTCGACCGGCTACAACAAGACTCTCGAGATCCAAGGCACCGGTTATCGCGCCTCGGTGCAGGGGGCGAACCTGGTGATGAACCTCGGCTACTCGCATGACATCGTCTATGCGATTCCGACCGGCATCAAGATCACCACCCCGCGTCCGACGCAGATCATGGTCGAGGGTGTGGACAAGCAGCGCGTCGGCCAGGTGGCGCTCGACATCCGGAATTTCCGCGCCCCCGAGCCCTATAAGGGCAAGGGCGTGCGCTACACGACGGAAGTCATTCGACGCAAGGAAGGCAAGAAGAAGTAATGAGCACGCAACAGGAATTGCGGGAGCGTCGGCGGGTTCGCCTGCGCTTCCAGCTCCGCCGCAAGGCCGGCGGGCGTCCGCGCCTGTCGGTGTTCCGCTCGGGCAAGAATATCTATGCCCAGGTGATCGACGACGTCTCCGGCCGCACCCTCGCCGCCGCATCGTCCCTGGATAAGGGCCTCCGCGAGGAGCTCAAGTCCGGCGCCGACGCCGGTGCCGCAACCGCGGTCGGCAAGCTGGTGGCCGAGCGGGCAATCGCCGCCGGCGTGAGCCTGGTCGTGTTCGATCGTGGCTCGTATCTTTATCATGGGCGCGTCAAGGCCCTGGCGGAGGCAGCCCGCGAGGGCGGCCTCGCCTTCTGAAGGACACTTGAATGGCACGTGAACCAAGAGAAGGCGGCCGCAGCGGTAGCGGCGGCGGTCGCGAGCGCGATCGTGACGGCGACGACCTCATCGACAAGCTGGTGACCATCAACCGCGTGGCCAAGGTGGTGAAGGGTGGACGTCGGTTCGCCTTTGCTGCCCTGGTGGTGGTCGGTGACCAGAAGGGCCGTGTCGGCTTCGGCGCCGGCAAGGCGCGCGAAGTCCCCGAGGCGATACGCAAGGCGACCGAGCGGGCCAAGCGCGCGCTGATCCGCGTCCCGATGAAGGAAGGCCGCACCCTGCATCACGACGTCGAAGGCCACTTCGGCGCCGGCAAGGTGGTGCTGCGCTCGGCCGAGGCCGGAACCGGCATCATCGCCGGCGGCCCGATGCGAGCGGTGTTCGAGACCCTGGGCATTGGTGACGTCGTGGCCAAGTCGCTCGGCAGCCGCAACCCGCACAACATGGTCAAGGCGACCTTCGATGCGTTGGCGCGTTGCGCCAGCCCGCGTTCGGTGGCCAGCCGCCGTGGCAAGAAAGTCTCGGACATCCTCGGCAAGCGTGATGGTGCTCCGGTGTTGGAGACGGCCGATGTCTGAGACCCTCGCCGCACTCACCCGCCTGACCGGCGAGACGGTGCGCGTCACCCAGACCGGTTCGGGCAACGGCCAGAAGCCGGGTCAGCAGGCGACGCTGATCGGCCTCGGGCTTAACAAGCTGGGCAAGACCCGCGAGTTGGAAAATACCGC
>CAXSEE010000379.1:0-2501 GCA_964235615.1 uncultured Acetobacteraceae bacterium
TGCGGATTCCGATGAATGCGGCCACGCATTCCAACTGATGGTGGCCACCGATTCCAATCCAAGGCGGCCAGGCATTCCAATGATCCCGGCCGGGGTCGTCATCGACGTGGTTATGGGGTCAGGTGGTGGCTTCGGCGTCAAGCATGATCGCCTTGGCAGCCTGCTTTCTGAGTGACTCTCCCTTCAGGATAAGGCGGTGGGCGTTGTGGACGAGACGGTCGAGGATCGCGTCGGCAATGGTCGGATCGCCGATGACCTCGTGCCAATGATCGACCGGGATTTGGCTGGTGACGATGGTCGAGCCCTTGCCGTGGCGGTCGTCCATGATCTCCAACAGGTCACGTCGTTGCTCGGCGTTGAGCGGCGTGAGGCCCCAGTCATCCAGGATCAGGACTTGCACCCGGGCGATCGTCTTCAGCATGCGAGCATGACGTCCGTCGCCGCGGGCCAGTGCGAGGGCCTCGAGCATCCTGGGCATCCGGTAATACGCGACAGAACGGTCTTCCCGGCATGCCTTGTGGCCGAGCGCGCAGGCCAGCCACGACTTGCCGACGCCAGTCGGGCCCAGGATCAGCAGGTTCTGCTTGCGGTCGATCCAGTCTCCGGCTGCCAGTTTCTGGAATAGCGCCCGATCGAGGCCGCGTGCGCTGCGCAGATCGACATCCTCGACCACGGCGGCCTGGCGGAGCGCTGCGAACCGCAGCCGGGCAGCCAGCCGCTTGTTCTCCCGATCGGTGCTCTCGCGATCGATGAGCAGCGCCAGCCGCTCCTCGAAGCTCAGTGCCGCAATGTCGGGCTGTCGTCGCTGGTCGTCGAACGCTTTGGCCATGCTGCCAAGTCCGAGGGCGATCAGGCGTTCCTGGGTAGGATGGGTGAGCATCGGATATTCCTTTTGTCAGTGGTAATAGCCGCGGCCGCGGATGTTCTCGTGCAGCACGGGAGCGGTATCGGGGGCCGGATCCTCCTGGAATGCGCGGTCGAGGCCGTGGCGGAGGATCGAGGCGATCGAGCCGTAGCTGCGGGCGCCAATGCTCACGCCGCGCAGGCAGGCCGCCTCCAGGCGGGGGCTGCCATAGGTCTTGGCCAGCTGCAGGATGCCGAGACACGCGCGGAAACCCTGCTCGGGATGCGGCTTGGCGCTCATGATGGTCTCGACCAGGGCGGTGGTTGCCGGACCGACCTCAGCGGCAAACGACTGGATCCGCGCCGGCGTCCAGCTGGCGTAGCGGCGGTGGGCGCTCGGCATGTGCTCGGGCGTCGTCGTGTGCCGCCGACGCAGCGCAGACCGCGGATGCGCTGCGACCCGTTGGCCAGCGTGGAACACCTCGACTGTCGTGTCGGTGCTGCGGGCTTCGACCAGCTCGCGGATCAGACGCGACGGGACGGAGTAGAAGTGGCCGTGCAGTTCGACATGGTAGTCGGGTGCCACCCGGCAGCGCTTCCACTCGGCATAGGCGTAGGGCTCGGCTGGCAGCAGCATCAGCGCTGGGCGGTCGATGCTGTCGAAGAACTCCCGCCGGCTGGCGCCGAGCTTGCGCATCAGTCGCGCATTCATGTCGCCCTGGACGGCGTGGATCGCCTCGTTGAGCTCGCCCAACGACAGGAACCGACGGTTGCGCAGCCGCGCCAGGATGAACCGCTCGACGATCAACACCGCCGTCTCGACCTTGGCTTTGTCGCGCGGGTGGCGGACACGGGCCGGCAGCACCGCCGTGCCGTAATGCGCCGCCATCTCCTGGTAGGTGCGGTTGATCCCAGGCTCGTATCGGCAGGTGGCGGTGACACCGGAGCGCAGATTGTCGCAGACGAGGAGCTTCGGCACCCCGCCGAGGAACGTCAGCGCATTGACATGCGCGCCGACCCAGTCGGCGAGCCCCTCGCTCCATCTGGCCTCGGCGTAGGTGTAGTTCGATGCACCCAGTACCGCGACGAATACATGCGCCGGCCGCTCCTCTCCGGTCGCCCCGTCGAACACCGGCACGGTGTCGCCCGCGTAGTCCACGAACAGCTTTTCGCCGGCAATATGGGTCTGCCGCATCGTGGCGCTGACGCCGCGGCGCCAGTCAATGTATAGCCCGCAGAATCGGCTGTAGCCGTAGCCGTCCGGATGCTCTGCTCTATACTCCTCCCAGAGCAGCACCAGGGTCACGCCCCGGCGGCGGAGCTCGGCGTGGACGTGGGTCCAATTCGGTGCTGCCCGGACCATCGCCGTGTCAAACCCGGCCGGCGTGAACAGCCGCCGCTCCAGCTCGGCATCGTCCATTCCCACCGGCAATGGCCAGGTGATTCCGATGATCGCCGTCCGCCGCAGATACTCGCCTACCGTCGTGCGGCTGACACCCACAGATCGGGCAATCATCCTCTCGCTCGCCCCGCAGGCGTGCCGCAGCCGTAAAACCTCTCGAACCTTGCGCATCGACACTCTCTCGGCTGGCATCGCGTCCCTCCACTCGTCATGGGAGCCACGCTACCGGTCATCAGATCGTCGACTTCGAACCCAG
>CAXSEE010000380.1:0-2484 GCA_964235615.1 uncultured Acetobacteraceae bacterium
AGAGCGTAATGCTCGTCACCGCGCTGAGCCCGGTGATCGGCTACGAGAAATCGGCGCACATCGCGCAGAAGGCGATGAAGGACGACAGCACGCTCAAGCAGGCGGCGTTGGCGTCCGGCGACGTGGACGAGGCGACCTACGACAAGGTCATGAACCCCAAGGACATGGTCGGCCACGGCTACGCCGGTGCCTGAAGCGGACGCCTTGGGTATCCAATGCGGCCGGAAACGCCGGCGCGCCGACGACCAGTGTCCCAGTTTCGGAGCGATGATATGCGGATTGGTTTGTTTGTCCCCTGCTACGTCGATGCGTTCGAGCCCGACGTGGGCATCGCGACCCTGGAGCTGCTGGAGCGGTTCGGACTGGAGGTGGACTACCCCTACGACCAGACCTGCTGCGGCCAGCCGATGACCAACACCGGCTGCCACGCGGAGTCCGCCGCGACCGAGGCGCTGTTCGTCAAGAACTTCGCCCCATACGACTATGTAGTCGGACCGTCAGGTTCCTGCGTGCATCAGGTCCGCTACAACCTGGACGCCATCGAGCAGACCGACGAGGTGCTGCAGGTGCGCGCCAAGACGTTCGAGCTGGTCGAGTTCCTGCACGACATCCTCAAGGTGGAGGCGTTTCCGTGGGCGGAGTTCCCGCACAAGGTGGCGCTGCACAACAACTGCAACACGCTGCGCGGGCTGCACATCGCCAGCATGTCCGAGCTGCGGCAGGCGTCCTTCTCCAAGCCGCGCGACCTGCTGCAGATGATACGCGGCATCGAGTTCGTCGAGCTGGCCCGGCCGGACGAGTGCTGCGGCTTCGGCGGCACCTTCTCCGTGTTCGAGGAGGGCGTGTCGGCCAAGATGGGCCACGACAAGGTCCGCGATCAGCTTCAGAGCGGCGCGGAATACGTCACCTCGTCGGACAGCTCCTGCCTGATGCACCAGCAGGGTTGCGCCGACCGCGCCGGGATCGCGGTCAAGCACATCCACATCGCCAAGATCCTGAACGGGGCACGGGCATGAGCGAGAAGACACCGATGCTGCACCGCGAACTGCGCGACCATGGCCCCACCGAGAGCGCCACCCGCGACGGCCGCCGTCTCGACCATGCCGAAGGCACGTCGCAGCCGATGTCGTCGGGCCGGCCGGAGCCGCAGCCGCGCGGAGCGAAGATCCACGGCAACCGTCCCGTGGACCAATCGGAGGCGGCCAACCGCTTCATCGCCGCCACCGAGCACGAGAAGATGCACGACGAGCGGCTGTGGGACATGCGCACCAAGCGCGACCGCGAGATGCACGGCATCCCGGAATGGGAGGAGCTCCGCAGCCTAGCATCCGCTATCAAGGAGCACACGCTCACCCACCTCGACGACTACCTAACCCAGTTCGAGACCAACGCGCGCGCCAACGGCGTCCACGTGCATTGGGCGACGGACGCGGCGGACCACAACCGGATCGTGCTCGGCATCCTGCGCGACCACGGCGCCAAGCGGCTGATCAAGAGCAAGTCCATGCTGACCGAGGAGTGCAACTTCCGCGAGTTCATGGGGGAGCACCGAGTCGAGATCATCGAGACCGACCTCGGCGAGCGCATCCAGCAGCTCGACGGCGAGGCGCCCAGCCACGTCGTCGTGCCTGCCGTGCACAAGCTGCGCTCGGACGTGGCGCGCGTGTTCGCAGAGAAGCTCGGCTCCGACCCGGACTCCCGTGATGTGCACTATCTGGCGGAGCAGCAGCGCGAGGCGACCCGGCCGCTGATCCTGTCAGCCGAGGCCGGGATGACCGGGTGCAACTTCGCCGTCGCTGAAACCGGGACGGTCGTGGTCTGCACCAACGAGGGCAACGCCGACCTGTCGGCGAACACGCCGAAGCTGCACATCGTCTCGTGCGGGATCGAGAAGGTGATCCCCCGCCTCGACCACCTGGCGGTGATGGTGCGGCTGCTGTCGCGCTCGGCGCTGGGTTCGCCCATGACGCAGTACACCTCGCATTTCCGCGGGCCGCGCGCGGGCGGCGAGATGCACGTCGTGCTGGTGGATAACGGCCGCTCCGAGCGGCTGGGGATGGAGAAGTTCTGGACCTCGCTGAAATGCATCCGCTGCGGCGCCTGCATGAACACCTGCCCGGTGTACCGCCGCTCGGGCGGCCTCAGCTACGGCGCCACCTATGCCGGGCCGATCGGCGTCATCCTGAATCCGACCTTCAGCGCGCGGAAATACAGCAAGGTCGTGTTCTCCTCGACGCTGAACGGCTCCTGCACCAACGTGTGCCCGGTCAAGATCAACATCCACGAGCAGATCGCCGACTGGCGCACGGTGATGTCCGAGACGCACGAGCTGCCGGTGATGAAGAAGGCGATGATGCAGGCGGCCGGGCTGCTGCTGTCCAGCCCGAAGCTGTACCGCGCGGCGCTGCCCGTGGCCGACAGCGCGCTCAAGCACCTGCCGCGGTTCGTGGTCTATAACCGGCTCAACACCTGGGGCAGAGGGCG
>CAXSEE010000381.1:0-2475 GCA_964235615.1 uncultured Acetobacteraceae bacterium
GACGCGCTGGCGACGGCCATGCCCGATGAAACCGTCGTCACGGTCGGAGACCGCTGCGACCGCGCCATGGTCGAAGTGGCCATCGTTGCCAACCCGCACCCGGGCGCCCTCGACCGCCTACCGAACCTGCGATGGATTCAGAGCCTGTGGGCCGGTGTCGATCGGTTTGCCGCGGACTTGACGCTCCCTGATGTGCCGGTGGTCCGCCTCGTCGACCCGATGCTCGCGCGCTCCATGGCCGAGACGGCTTCCGCGATGGTCCTCGGCCTCCACCGCGACCTCGACGTTTACGCGGCTCAACAGCGGGACAGGGTTTGGCTCCAGCACCCGACCCGGCTGACTCGTGACCGCCGCGTTACCGTGCTTGGTCTCGGCGAAATGGGACGGGCAACGGCCGGGCTGCTCGCGCGCATCGGCTTTGACGTGCGGGGATGGAGTCGATCAGGCGCCTCCCTCGAGGGCGTGCAGGTGCATGCAGGCGAGGTTGGATTTGATAGGACGCTGCGGGACGCCGAGATCCTGGTTAACCTGCTGCCGCTCACGGCCGAAACGCACGGCATCCTGAACGCCGCGACGTTCTCGCGACTCGCGCCAGGGGCCTGCCTGCTCAACCTCGGTCGCAGCGGGCACCTAGTCGAGTCCGACCTCTTCGAAGCGTTGGCGTCGGGTCGGTTACGACGCGCCGTGCTCGACGTCTTCGATCAAGAGCCGCTCCCTACCGCCCATCCCTTCTGGCATCATCCGGGTGTGACTGTATTGCCCCACGTGGCGGCGCGCACGGACTGCACGACTGCCGCAGCGATCATTGCGGCCGCGATGGCGGACTATCGCCGCGACGGCCGCGCGCCAGCCGGCTTCGACCGGACCCGGGGCTACTGACGCCCGATGCCCTCGCCGTCTAAGCGTCCTTCTCTGATTGGGGTTGTCGGGGTCAAGCTGCTCCTCGCACGTCAGGCCCATTCCCGTGGGTCACTCGCTTCTCTTCGCGGTCGGCGCAGGGCCGCCGCATGATGGGGTCAGGAGGACGGGGCGTCTCAATCTATCCCGCGACCTCGGGGCGTTGCCGCCACCGGGTTCCGGACACTCAACGAGATCACCCCGCCCATCGTCCCCACGGGAACGACGCGCTCTCCGCCCTGCTCAGGCGGAAACTGAAACTCCCTGGCTCATGCGGCGGCTGCCGGCGCCGCAGCCTGCCTGCCCCAGCGGAACTCGCTGCCGTCGGCCCACATGCGGTGCAGGATCACCGCCAGCTTGCGCGCGACTGCGACACGGGCCCGTGCCATGCCGCGGCGCCTGGCCACGGCCATCCCCCACGCCCGCAAGGCCGACCACTTGCTGCTGCGGATCAGCAGCGAATGGGCCGCCTCGTACAGCGCGGTGCGCGCCAGCTCGTCGCCACACCGGCTGATCCGTCCTTGCACGTCGGTCTCGCCGGACTGATAGCGCCGCGGCGTCAGCCCGAGATGGGCGCCAACGTCACGCGACTTCCGGAAGCGGCCCGGCTGGTCGATCGTGGCGCGGAACGCCAGGGCCGTCAGCGGACCGACGCCGGGCACCGTCATCAGCCGCCGGCACGTCGGCTCCGCCTTCACCTCGTCGAGCACCCGCCTGGTGAGCTTCTCGACCTCGCGCGTCATCACCTCGACCACGTCCAGCAGCGACTCTGCCAGGCTCGACAGGACCGGGTCATCGGCTGCCAGCTCGCGCACGCGGCCAGGGAACGCCTTGCGGCTCGGCGTGCCGACCTTGAGCCCGACCTCGCGCAGCAACGCGCGGATGCCGTTCTCCACGTCGCGGCGCTTGTTGAGCACCAGGCGTCGTGCGGTCAGCAACGCGCGCCAGGAACGGCAGGCCGGGCTCTTCACGTGCACGGCGCGATACCAGCCCGTACGCATGATCTGCGCGATCCCGCGGGCGTCGTTGCGGTCGGTCTTGTTCGGCATGGCGCCCATGGCCGCCTTGGCCTGCCGCGTCTCGATGCAGATCGCAGGCAGGCCCGCCTCCGTCAGACCCGCATGCAGCCAGGCTGTCAGCGAACAGGCCTCGAGGCCGATGCGCTCCATCGTCATCCCGCATGTCCCGAAGAACGCGGCCAGCGCCTCCGGCTCGCTCGCGGCGCGCGCCTCGCGCACGATCTTGCCCGCCTCGTCCACGATGCAGATGGCGGTCTCTTCCAGCGACACGTCCAACCCGGCAAAGTAACCCACGGCTGCTCCTCCTCGATGTTGTGGCCGATGAACACGGACCACGCTCTATCATCCCGAGAGGAGCAGCCACCGGATCACCGGGCAAAGACCCCAATCACCCCATCTGTCCCTCGTCCGAAGCGAGTCGCATGCGCTGGGTCAGGGCAGGGTTCATGTCTACGCGGTAGGTGCACCAGAGATCGTAGTTGCGAGGCGCGGGGAGGATGCCGTGGCCAGCACCGAGGCCGCGAGCGCGTGCGTCGCCGCCGCACGTTCGGCCTCCGCC
>CAXSEE010000382.1:0-2449 GCA_964235615.1 uncultured Acetobacteraceae bacterium
AGGCTGGGCTCTGCCCAGACCCGCCAAAGGCCTCGGCCTTTGGAAACCAATCCATAGATATGATTGGATTCTCAAGGCTTGGCCTTGAGCGGGTCCAGGGCAGAGCCTTGGTCTTTCATGGGTCACCGTCATTGTCGAAATGATTAGGCAGGTTTACCGTCTTGCGGGCCACCGATGCCTCGACAGGCTCGTCGTTCCACTATGTTTCCGTCAGGGAGAAAGACAAGCATGGCTGGAACACTGGCTGGCAAGATCGCATTGGTGACGGGCGGCTTGTCGGGAATCGGGGCTGCCGTGGCCAACCGGTTCGCAGCCGAAGGGGCCCGTGTAGTGGCGGCCGACATCACGGCGGCGGATGGACCGATCGGGGACGACGCGATTGCGCCGGCCTTGCTCGACGTCGCCGATCCCAGCGCCTGCACCGGGCTGATCGACGCCATCAGGCAGCGGTTCGGCCGTCTCGACATCCTGGTGAACTCGGCGGGGATCGGTGCCGACCTCTCGTTTCTCGAAACGCCCGTCGAGGTGTTCGACCGCGTTTGCGCCGTCAACCTAAGAGGGACCTTCCTGATCGGCCAAGCCGCGGCCCGGCTGATGTGCGAGGCGGCCGGGGGCAGCATCGTCAACCTGTCCAGCGTGTCGGGCATGCGGGGCAATCTCGGCCGCGCCGCCTACGGCGCGTCCAAGGCCGGCGTCGTCCTGCTGAGCCAGGTCATGGCGGTCGAGCTGGCATCCAAGGGCATCCGGGTGAATGTCATCTCGCCCGGGCCGATCGAGACGCCGCTGGCCGCGGCCGTGCACGACCAGGGGATCCGGGACGCGTGGGGCCGCTTCGTGCCGATGGGGCGGTATGGCCAGCCCGACGAGATCGCGTCGGCCGCCCTGTTCCTGTCGTCCGACGCCGCCAGCTACATTACCGGGCACGTGCTCGCGGTCGATGGCGGGTTCATCGGCGGCGGCCTGGTCAGCAAATGAGCGGCGGCGGCGAGGCACGCCGGTCAATGGCCCCGGCCGGAAAATCCAGCCGGGCTTGTTGCCTTGAGCCGCCGGCGATGCCACTCTGTGGATAGTTCACTTACTTTATTAAAACAGGAGCAGCCATGAGCAAGGCAGCCGGGAACCAGGGGCGGCAAGCCAACATCGTCGGATGGGCGCACACGCCGTTCGGCAAGCTGGACGCACCGGATGTGGAGGCGCTGATGGCCCAGGTGAGCCGGGCGGCGCTGGACCATGCCGGCGTGTCGCCGGACGACGTGGATACCGTCGCGGTCGGCGTCTACAACAATGGCTTCTCCCGCCAGGGTTTCGAGGGTGCGCTCGCAGCGCTCGGCGAGCCGGCCCTGGCCTACGTGCCCGCGGTGCATGTCGAGAATGCGTGTGCCACCGGTTCGGCCGCGATCCAGTCGGCGGCGAACGCGATCGAGAGTGGGCAGGCGCGCATCGCACTGGTGATCGGTGCGGAGAAGATGACGGCGCTGCCGACGGCGGCAGTGGGCGAGAACCTGCTGACGGGGTGCTACCGCAAGGAGGAGGACCAGGTCGACGGTGGTTTCGCCGGCATCTTCGGGCGTCTGGCCGAGACCTACTTCCAGCGCTATGGCGACAAGAGCGAGGAGCTGGCGCGCATCGCGGCCAAGAACCACCGCAACGGCGTCGCCAACCCCTGGGCGCAGATGCGCCGCGATCTCGGGTTCGAGTTCTGCAACACCGTTTCCGCCAAGAACCCGTACGTGGCCGGGCCGTTGCGGCGCACCGACTGCTCGCTGGTGTCCGACGGGGCGGCGGCGATCGTGCTCGCGGATGATGAAACCGCGGCGACGCTGGAGCGGGCCATCCGGTTCCGCGCGCGCAGGCAGGTGAACGACATCCTGGCCCTGTCGCGGCGCGATCCGGTGGCTTTCGAGGGCGCGCGCCGCGCCTGGACCAAGGCGCGTGAGGATGCGGGCGTCACTCTGGACGACCTGTCGCTGGTGGAGACGCATGACTGCTTCACCATGGCCGAGTTGCTGGAATACGAGGCCATGGGCCTTGCCGAGCCAGGCCAGGGCTACCGGGTCGTGCGCGAAGGCATCGCGGAGAAGACCGGGCGGCTGCCGATCAATCCGTCCGGCGGCCTGAAGTCGAAAGGCCACCCGATCGGCGCCACCGGCGTGTCCATGCACGTGATGGCGGCGTTGCAGCTGATGAACGAGGCCGGGGAGATGCAGATCCCCGGAGCCTCCCTGGCAGGCGTGTTCAACATGGGCGGGACGGCGGTGGCCAACTACGTCTCCATACTGGAGCGCGTGCGCTGATGGACATCGACTCCGCGAAAGGCGATGGCCTCGGCCTGCCGGTATCGCGCCAGGTGATGAACCTGGCTCAGTTCGTCAACCAGTCCGCCCGGCGCTTCCCTGACCGGACGGCGTTGATCTGGGGGGAGCGGCGCTGGAGCTGGGCCGAGTTCGAT
>CAXSEE010000383.1:0-2421 GCA_964235615.1 uncultured Acetobacteraceae bacterium
TCATCCTTAAATTTCCCCGTATTGATCAATTATCGCCAGCTAGACGAAGCCGCGTACCAATGGAATGTAGGTGATGTCATTACCCATATTTGGTTTAGCCGCTCAACCGCCACATCGTGCGGGAGATATGGATAGACTCTAGACCCCGTAGCATCCGGCTGGCCGCGAACGGGTAGCCGAGATGCAGCGCGTTCGATCCGCTGCATGTAACCTTCAATTTGCTTGGGCATCCGAGTGGCATCGCCATCGTGACCTCGGGTGAGCGGGCGGAGAGGCTAGTTCACGTCCATGACGGCCGGATGGCAGGCACCGGCATCCGGCGGTCGAGCTGTGCCCGCTGTGCCGCAGGCAGAAGCTGAATGCCGGCAGCGCAGACCATCGGCACCGCTCCTGCACGGGCTAGGGCGATAATCGTGTCGGCGGTGGGAGGTGTGCCGATCAGGGCGGACAACTGCGACAGGCTCACTGGAAAGTCGTTCGTGTCGTCAAGCGGCGCCAGGCTGAAGCCTTCCCAGCCACGCGCCTCACCACGATTGCCCGATGTCTGACCCACTCCGCTGGTGGCCGGCGGCAATGCGGTGAGATAGCGGCCGGTCCGGGGACTTCGTAGTGCGATCGTGGAGTCTTCAGGCACGGGCTCGGCATTGAACGCCAATATCGCGGACAGGCGCGGATCGCCCGGGATGCTCAAGGGCCCTGTCTTCCACTTTGCCAGAAGAAGTATTGCCGTCGGTGATGCGGCCCTGGAGACAGCGACGACTTCGCTGCAGCCATGATCAGCAAGATCGGATTTGGCGAGATGGACCAGTTGATTATGTCGATCGAGCGCCAACGTCGTTCCAAAAGACGTGTCGACTCGTGAGACGGTAACCTCCACGGCGTCCGGCCGGACGAGGCTGTCGCCGTCGCCGTTCAGTTCGATGCTTGCGAGTTTGCCCGCGTAATCCTTCAGGATCTCGCCATCAATTATGGCCAGGAACGGCAGGGTCCGGGACAGCCTCTTCAAGGGTTCCCTGTCCTCGACATCATTCATGTTGAAGACGTTCCAGTAGCCGTTGCTGTGCCCCCACAGGTCGGAACGCCTGCGGATGCGCTCGACGAAATGCTCCATGCTGCGCGGGATGAAATGCATCAGCTTCGCAACCGACCAGTCCGGATCATGCGAGATCGCGCCAGGCCCACCCCAGCGGACAGGATTGCCACGTGGATCGACGTAGGGCGCCCCGCCGATCTCGAAGGTGTGCGGGTCACGCCAGCGATCGACGACCATCTTCGGCCGGACAAAGGACTTGACGCTGCGGTTATGACCGAAGCTCGAGAGCGAGTGCCGCGTGAAGGCTTCCAGGGTCGATGCCGCCGGCTTCAGCAGATGCCCGTTGCTGCCGTAGATGCACCAGCTGAATGCGACGGCACCGGCCTCGGGAAATCGTGACAGGAACGATGGCAGACCGACATCCTCGCGCAGATGGAGATACTCGTCCGCATCCAGCAGGCCGATCCAGTCGAACTCGTCGCGGAACTGCTTTATGGCACCGAGATATACGTCCCGCTGACGGGCCGTGAAGGGCTGGACCGCGAGGTCGGTGCGGAACGGACGCACGTCGAGACAGCGCGAGGCGGCTACCGCGGCTTCCCAGGTGCCATCCGTCGAGTGGTCGTCATGGACGATGATGGTGTCGACGCCGATCGAGAAATACCAGGCCAGCCAGCCGCAGAAGTCCGGAAACTCGTCCTTGACGAACAGGACGACAGCAACCTTTGGCAACATGACCAGGACCTCCAGCAGCCTGACACGTTATATCGAGGACGGAGCGGAGATCATAGTTTTAGCGGAATGAAATTTGGGCCTGTCACGCGAAGGCCTGCTACGTATGGGGGCGGTGCCGTTGTTTTCGTCCATCCACCGGTTCGGCAGGATAGTGGCGCGCCCTACTGGACTTGAACCAGTGACCCATAGCTTAGAAGGCTATTGCTCTATCCAACTGAGCTAAGGGCGCGGGGTTATGCGTGTAGCTAATGCGTCCAGTTCTGCACGCGGTCCGACTTGAAGTTGTCGGCATAGGCCTTGGGCCTGCGTATGCGCGCCACCGGCAGCTCGATATCATAGGCGATGCCCTCGCGAGCGGCATAGGCCACCGCGTCTTCCTGGGTCGGGAATTTCAGCCGGAGCTGGCTCTGGGTATCGCCGCTGCCCGTCCAGCCCATCAGCGGATCCGTCCGGCGCGGCAGCGACTGGCCGTACTCCAGGATCCAGTCATGCGTGTTGGCCTGGCCCGACTGCGTTATGGCCTTCGGTTCCTTGTAAATCCGCGCACGCATGACCCGCTGCCTCCCTCGTTCTACCTGGTCGGGGCGGCCGGACTCGAACCGGCGGCCTCGTGTACCCAAAACACGCGCGCTACCAGGCTGCGCCACGCCCCG
>CAXSEE010000384.1:0-2380 GCA_964235615.1 uncultured Acetobacteraceae bacterium
CGGCGGCGAACGAGCGGGCCAGCTCGATCCGGTCCTCGGTCGAGAGCACCCGGTCCGCTGGCAGCGCCAGCACGATCTCGCGGGCGACCTGGGCGTCCTTGCGTCGCTCCGCCGCTTCAGCCGCGTTCCACAGCAACGCGCTGTTGGATAGGCGGGGGTCGGCAGCCTCGGGAAGCAGCACCTCATGGTGCTCAGGGGCATCGCGGTGCCGGAAGTGGAACAGCTCGCCGGTTCGCTCGGCGGTGATAGCCTCGCGGGCATTGTAGGCGGCCGAGCGCACGGCGTTGCCACCGGAGGCGCGGGACAGATAACGGGCACGGGCGAAAGCGATTGCCATGTTAGGACGAACGCTAGCCTGACTTGCTGGCTTCCTTCAAGCAGCGTTGCCTTGGCAACGCATATTGCGTCTGACCTGACTTGCTCGCTTACGCTCATACGAAGGCCAGAACCCGCTGCGCGGTAGGTGGAAGACTAGACCGACTGTATCAGCTCGATCCTTCTGACGCTTACTGCCACCGCGATCCGGTCTGGAACGCCTTGACGACAAGCAGGTCCGCGCGCGTCGTGCCAGCCAGTTCGCAATGATTGGGGGCAACTATGCCGAGCAAAGTCATAGCAATCACGGGAGCCAGTAGCGGTATCGGTGAGGCGGCCGCGCTGTACTTGGCGGGGCAAGGCGCTAAGGTCGTCCTGGGAGCCCGCGGCGAAGACAAGCTGGCAGCCTTGGCCGCCAGGATCAAAGCGGCCGGAGGCGACGCGGCCTTCGTCTCGATCGACGTCGCCCGACGCAACGATCTGACCAGGCTCGTCGACATCACACTTCGACAGCACGGCAGGCTCGATGTGCTGGTCAGCAACGCCGGCTCCATGGCGATCGGTCCGCTCAGCGATCTGGCGGTCGACGATTGGGAGCAGATGGTCGACGTGAACCTCAAAGGCGTCCTGTTCGGGATCGCCGCGGCGCTGCCTGTCTTTCAAGCTCAGGAAAGCGGCCACTTCGTGAACATCGCGTCCACGGCGGCCCGCAAAACCGCACCCACTCAGGCTGTTTATTCCGCCACGAAAGCCGCGGTTCTGGCCCTCTCTGACGGTCTGCGGCAGGAGCTGGCGGGCAAGCTGCGGGTCACGGTCATTTCTCCCGGCTTCACGGACACGAATTTTATCGGTCATGTTCGGGACGATGTGCTGCGGTCGCAGATGAAAGAAGCCGCAGCCAAGTTCGCGATGGAGCCGGAAGCCGTCGCAAGGGCTATCGCTTACGCAATCGAGCAGCCTGACGGTCTCAACATCGGCGAGATCGTGCTCCGCTCAAAGGCTCAACCTTGAGCCGCACGAATGCCTGTACGATACGCCTGCGGAAAGTCCTGCCAATCCAGTTGCCGCCTCCATTTGTTCATGATGTTTTCTCCTCACGTCGGACGTGTGATGCCGGCACCAACAACAGGGCAGCCGGAGGAAACACGTCATGGCCCGCACGCTCAGTGAACGGATGCGCGCCCACGAACAGCAGAAGGCCAAGCTCGCCGAAGCAGAGGCCCGCCTGAAGCTCGACGAGCGCAAGCAGCGCACCCGCCGCCTGGTCGAGGCCGGCGCCCTGGTCGAGAAGACCGGCCTGCTCGACCTCGACAGCAACGCCCTCTACGGCGCGCTCCTCTCCTTGCGTGACGGTGCCGACGATGCGGCCCAGGTCGAGAAGTGGACCACACTAGGCGGCCGCACCTTCGACCGCGAGGCCAAGGCGCGCGACGAGGGCAAGGAGCCCGTGCTGCTGACCTTCACCGCTTCCCTGCCCAAGGACGCCACTACGGTCCTGCGCCGTGCCGGCTTCCGCTTTAGCCGCGTGATGCAGCATTGGGAGGGCCTGGCCCGCTTCGACGAGGCCAGCACGCTCGCCAAGGCGCACGGCGGCACCGCCCAGCGCGTCGGCAACACGGCCGGGCTTCCGGGAGCAGCAAAGGCCGCGGAGTGATCGGCCGCGCTGGCTATGACCTGCTGCGCGTAGCGCTTCGGGTTGCCGTCCAGCTCTGGCCGCTGTGGCTGTTCTGGTGGGTCTGGGACTTCGCAAGCGATTTCTACCGCGACAGCGTGCTGATCGGCTCGGCCCATATCAGTGGCCTTACGCCAGGACAGATGAGCGGGGGCCAGTACCTGCTCTGGCGTGCCTGGCCCGTCGCTGCGCTGTGCGGCCCGGCGCTGCTGATGTTTGTCGGCGTTGTCGTCTATCGCACCCGGCTGCTCGGCCGCCTGATGGGCATCGGCGGCATCGTTGGCATGGCCATCGCCACGGTCATCACCGTCCGGCCGGAAGCCTTACGCCTCGCCGATCTCTATGGCCGGGGCTATGCGCTCAATGACGTGCTGCACAACTCCGACGCCTCTA
>CAXSEE010000385.1:0-2376 GCA_964235615.1 uncultured Acetobacteraceae bacterium
CCAGGGCAGAGCCTTGGTTTTAATACATCGACGTCAGAACATTCCGTAGCCGTTTGATGTCCTCGAGCGCGCGTCCTGTGCCCAGCGCCACGCAGGAGAGCGGATCCTCGGCCACCATCACCGGCAGGTTGGTGGCTTGGCGAAGCACCTCGTCGAGGCCGTGCAGCAGGGCGCCCCCGCCGGACAGCACGATGCCCTTGTCGACGATGTCGGCGGCAAGCTCGGGCGGCGTGTTCTCGAGCGCCACCTTGATCGCCTCGACGATCTGGCTGACCGGCTCGGCCAGGCTTTCGGCGATCTGCCGCTGGCTGACCACCACCTCCCGCGGCACTCCGTTCATCATGTCCCGGCCGCGGACCTCCCGCCACGGACCTTCGGAGCCGTCGCGCGGGACATGCGCGGCTCCCAGGCTGATCTTGATCTTCTCCGCGGAGCCCTCGCCGATCAGCAGGTTATGCGTCCGCCGGATATGGGAGATGATCGCCTCGTCCATCTTGTCGCCGCCGACGCGCACCGAGCGCGCGTAGACGATGCCGCCGAGCGAGATCACCGCGACCTCGGTGGTGCCGCCGCCGATGTCGACGATCATGCTGCCGGACGGCTCGGTCACCGGCAGCCCGGCGCCGATCGCGGCGGCCATCGGCTCCTCGATCAGCATCACCCGTCGGGCGCCCGCACTCTCCGCACTCTCCTGGATCGCGCGACGCTCGACCGCGGTCGATCCGGACGGCACGCAGACGATGATCAGCGGACTGGCGAAGCGGCGGCGGTTATGGACCTTGCGGATGAAGTGCTTGATCATCTCCTCGGCCACCTCGAAATCGGCGATCACCCCGTCCCGCAGCGGCCGGATGGCGGTGATGTTGCCGGGGGTGCGGCCGACCATGTTCTTGGCCTCCTCGCCGACCGCGAGGACCTGCTTCCTGCCGCGCACGTCGGCCATCGCGACCACGGATGGCTCGTTCAGGACAATTCCCCGGCCCTTGACGTAGACCAGGGTATTGGCGGTGCCGAGATCAATCGCCATGTCATTAGACAAGAGGCCGAGCAGGCGAGCGAACATCAGCCACTCCAAATGACGGATCGCAGGCGCCCGCAGCCGGAAGCTACTCTATTACGAAGCAGACACAAACTCGATCGAGCGCTTTGGGCGCTCCGTGACGGTGGAGCAAACGGTTTGACGGCTTCGGGACCTATCGCGCACGCCGCCGGAACTCAGCCGACGGATCTCTCTAGCAGGACAGGGTTCGAGAAAGAGTGATAACCAGGACACGGGGTCATCCTCAATCTGTGTGATTCTTAATCTCTGCTCCGCGCCTGCAAGGCTATGAGATAAATGAGGCAATCGGCCGTCGGACGCATGCTAAAGCCTGTTCTGTGCGACACGGTCGTCAACAGGTAGAAGGTCATGTGATATCAGGACCTTACAGGGTTGAACTAGATCAACCTTCACACAGATTGAGGATGACCTCCTTTCATGCAGCTTGAAGCACGGCCGCCCGCGAGAACTCCGTAAAAGCGGCTCGTTGACGCGTACTCTTGACGGGCGATATCCATTTCAAAGGAACTTGCTTAAACGGCTCGTGGCGATTCCTTCACTGGAAGAGCAAGTAAGATCCACAGGTCGAGTCAATGGGTCTCAAAATACGCGGCAGGATCAAGGGTGGAAGGCTCCGTCCATCTAATCAAAGTCGGGCAAGCTCGAAAGGGGCGTTGATCTTATCGTCGGATTTTCACCGAAGGGACTGGACGGGATGGAACAGGACCGCGGTCGCGACGCAGACGCTCCTTGGCAGATACCGGCGCGCGGTTGGGCGGATATCCTGCACCGGGCGTGGAAAGGCACAGCCGAGAGAAATCTGTCGCTCGTTGCGGCCGGCGTGACCTATTACCTGCTGCTGGCGGTGTTCCCCGGCTTCGCCGCACTGGTTTCGGTTTATGGTTTGGTCGCAAACCCCGCGGATGTGGCGATAAGCGTTCAGTCCCTATCGAGCATGCTTCCGCCGTCGATTGTCAAACTGGTCAGCGATGAACTTACTCAATTCGCCTCCGCGTCGAGCCAGAGCTTAGGCCTTGGTGTCGTCACTGGCATCGCGATCGCGCTCTCGAGCGGCGTGCGCGGGATGACCGGCATGATGACGGCACTCAACATCGCCTACGATCAACCGGAACAACGCGGATTTATCAGACTCAACGCAACTGCCCTGGCACTGACCGTCTTGGTAGTGATCGGTGGATTGATCGCCTTCGCAGTTGTCGCCGGCCTACCCGTAGCCCTGAACCGAAGCGTTGCCCGCGGACCGGGACGTTGGATCGGTCTGATCGTCGAATGGCCGTTCCTGATCGTCTTCGTCATGGGAATGGTCGCATTGATCT
>CAXSEE010000386.1:0-2362 GCA_964235615.1 uncultured Acetobacteraceae bacterium
AATCCTCGCCCAGCACCTCCAGCATGGCCGAGCGGGTCATGCGCGCGATGGTGGCGAGTGGGATCGTGCCGAGCACGATGGTGGGCAGGATCAGGTGACGGAGCGCGGAGCGGAGCGCCCCCGGCTCCGCCCCGTAGATCAGGATGTCCAACAGCAGGAAACCGGTATGCGGCTCCACGTAGAACAACTCGTCGATCCGGCCGGAAACCGGCGTCCAGCCCAGGGCCACCGAGAAGATCAAGATCGCCATCAGGCCCCACCAGAAGATCGGCATCGACGCCCCGGTGACGGACAGGCCGATCAGGCCGTAATCCAGCGGCGTCCCGCGGTTCACCGCCGCCACCACCCCCAGCGGCAGGCCGATCAGCAGCGCGAACGCCATGGCGCAGGTCGCCAGCTCCAGCGTCGCCGGGAAGAACGTGGTGAACTCGGTCCACACACTCTCTTGCGTGACCACGGAGCGGCCGAGATTGCCGTGCAGCAATTGGCCCTCGTAGTTCAGGAACTGCTTCCATAGCGGCTGGTCCAACCCCAGCTCGTGCCGAAAGTAGGCCAGTCGCTCGGGGGCCATGCCGCGCTCCCCGGTCCGTATCTCGACCGGGTCACCCGGCACGGCGTGCACCAGGATGAAGCCCAGCAGCGTGACGCCGATCACCGTGGGGATGATCAGCGCCAGCCGCCGGGCCAGCAGGCGAAGAATCGTCACCGGAGGCTCGGTCGCGCCATGGAGGCCGGACCGGCTACTTCAGGTCGACACCTTTCCAGTCCTGCACGCCGAACGGGCTCATCACGAAGCCCGTGACCTCCTTGCGCATCGGTTGGAACGTGACGGAGTGCGCGATGAGGAAGAACGGCGCTTCCTCGTGCATGATCACCTGCGCCTGCGTGTAAAGCTTGGCCCGCTCGGACTGGTCGGACAGCCCGACGGCCTTCGCGAGCAGCGCGTCGAAATCCTTGTTGCACCATTTGGAAGCGCTGCCGCCACCCGGCCGGGCGGCGGCGCAGCTGGCGAGCGGAGTGAAGAAGTTGTCCGGGTCACCGTTATCGCCGGTCCAGCCCAGCTCGGCCATCTGGTGCTCGCCGTTCTGCACCCGCTTGCGATACTCGCCCCACTCGTAGCTCACGATCTTGGCCCGCACGCCGACCTTCATCAGGTCCGCCTGCATCAGCTCGGCGATGCGCCGGGCATCGGGGTTGTACGGGCGCTGCACCGGCATTGCCCAAAGGTCGGTTTCGAACCCGTCCGGGTAGCCGGCCTCAGCCAGCAGCTTCTTCGCCGCGTCCGGATCGTGCGGGTAGTCGGTGACCGCCGTGTCGTAGGACCACATGATCGGCGGGATCAGGTTCTTCGCCGGCTCCCCGGCGCCGCCATACACGGCGTCCAGGATCGCCTTCTTGTCGATCGCCATGTTGAGCGCCTGCCTTACGCGCTTGTCGTCGAACGGCTTCTTGGCGTTGTTGAACGCGAGGTAGCCGACGTTCAGGCCCGGCAGGCTCATCAGGGTCAGCGTCGTGTCGATCCGGATGCCCGGCAGGTCGGCCGGGGCGGCGTAGTTCATCACCTGGCACTCGTTGGCACGCAGCTTGGCCAGGCGGACCGCCGGGTCCTTGTTGATGGAGAAGACAAGCGCGTCCAGCTTCGCCTTCGGCCCCCAAAAATCGTCGAACCGGCGATAGCGGATCGTGGCGTCGCGCTGGTAGGCGACGAAGGAGAACGGCCCGGTGCCGATCGGCTGCTGGTCAATCTGCTCGGGCTTGCCGGCCTTGGTCAGCACGTCGGCATATTCGGCGGACATGATGGAGGAGAAATCCATCGCCAGGTCGGCCAGGAACGGCGCCTGCGGCTCGTTCAGCGTGATCTTGATTGTGTAGTCGTCCACTTTGTCGATCGCGGCGATCAGCTTGGCGAACCCCATGTCGCCGTAATAGTCGTACGACCCGCCGGACACCTTGTGGTACGGGTGGTCCTCCTTGCCCTGGCGGTTGAACGTCCACAGCACGTCGTCGGCGTCGAAGTCGCGCGTCGGCTTGAAGACGGCGTTGCTGTGCCACTTCACGCCGTGGCGCAGGTGGAAGGTGAACACCTTGCCGTCCGCAGACACGTCCCAGCTCTCTGCCAAGGCGGGCTGGATCTGCGTCGTACCTTCCTTGAAGTCGATCAGGCGGCTGTAGATCGGCCGGTTCGCCTGGAAGGTGGTGCCGGTGGTGTTCAGCATCGGACTGAAGTTCTCTGGCGCTCCTTCGGCGCAGAACACCAGCGTCTTGGCGGAGGCCGCGGAGGCGAGTCCCACGGCTGCACCAGCAAGCAGCGCGGTTCGGAGGCGGCCAGGGACGCGCATGTGAAAGCCTTTCGGATCGTTCG
>CAXSEE010000387.1:0-2354 GCA_964235615.1 uncultured Acetobacteraceae bacterium
CTGCGCCCTCCGGCCCAGCCTTGGGATGCACTGACCGATCGGCAGCAGCTTTCCGCGTTGCTGGAACCAGAGCTGTTCCCGCTGGGCCGCTGGCCTGGCCCTGGGCTGCATCCGTTGACGCTGCTGCAGCAGGCGGCGGTGAACGCGATTGTTCGTGATCTCGACCAGGGCGGCATCGCCGCGGTGAACGGGCCACCCGGCACCGGCAAGACCACCTTGCTGCGCGACCTGGTCGCCCATGTGCTGGTGTCGCGCGCCGAGAAGCTGGCCGCTCTCGATGATCCACGATCGGACCTGTCGGGCCTCGAGCTGATGGACTTCGCGATGGTGGTGGCCAGCAGCAACAATGCCGCGGTGGAGAACATCAGCCTGGAGCTGCCCATCCGGGAGAAAGCGCTGGATCCCTCGGTATGGCGGGACGCGGGTTTGGATTATTTCGGGCACACGGCCAACGCCGTACTGGAGGTGCCGCCGGATGCGCCGCAGGCCGAGCGTGCCTGGGGCCTGGTGGCGGCCCGGCTGGGCAACGCCAAGAACCGGCGTAATTTCGTGTCGCGTTTCTGGTCGAACCCGGACTGGGGGTTGAACGACTGGTTGAACCAGGCCGGCTGGCCGGATGCACACCAGGCGCGGCAGAAGCCGCCGCCGGGCAGGCTGATCCAGATCGACCCGCCACCACGGTCTCCGGAAGCGTTGGCGAACTGGCGCACCGCACGTGATGCTTTCCGGCAGGCGCTGCAGCGATGCCGCCAGCTTCGGGCAGAGCTGGCGGCGCTCAGCGTGGCTGGATCGCGCCTGCGGGAGGTCGAGGCGCAGATCCCCGCGGCCAGGAACCGACTTCTGGTGGCAGAGCAGGATCTCGCCTCTGCCACCCGTGCGGCAAACCGGACGCGTGCCGATCACGACGAGCGTCGTAAGCGTGAGACGACCGAGCTCACCAAGCTGACGGCCCTGACCGCCCTGGCGCCGTCGCGGCTGGCCAGGCTGTTCCGCACCCGGGCTTGGCAGACCCATGAGACAGGGGTTCGCGCACAGATCATGGCCTTGAGCAACGCGCAGGATGCCAGTCAGGCGGCGCAGGAGCGCCTCGATACTGCATCCGGGGAGGAGGAGCGGCATTATTCCGAGCATCGCGCCGCACAGGAAGCGTATGACATATTGATCGACACCGCGGCGACACTCAGGCGGCAGTTGCGGCAGGGCCAATCATCGACCGGGGACGCCATACCCGGCGTCGGCTTCTGGGCGCAGCCGGATGATGACCTGCAGCAGGCGAGCCCCTGGAACGGAGGCGCCTTCCGGGAGGCACGTGACGCGCTGTTCGCCACGGCCATGCAGCTGCACCGTGCCTTCATCGTGGCTGCGGTGCGGACGATCAAGCCGGCGCTGAACACCGTCACCAGGGCGCTCCAGGGCGGTCCGGGTGCTCCCAGACCCAGTGCCGCCGAGTGGGGGATCTTCTTCCTGCTGGTCCCGGTGGTGTCGACCACCTTCGCTTCGGTTGGGCGCATGTTCCAGGGATTGAGGGGAAGCGAGATCGGTTGGCTGATGATCGACGAGGCAGGACAGGCGCCGCCGCAGGCCGCGGTCGGCGCCATCTGGCGCGCCAGACGCGCCGTGGTGATCGGTGACCCGCTGCAGATCGAGCCGGTGGCCACGACGCCGCGTCGGACGACCAGGCTGATTTTCGAGGGCAACGGCGCTGATCCGGCAGCCTGGGCGGCACCGGAGCAATCGGCGCAGACCCTCGCGGACAGGGTCAGTCCGGTCCAGGGAGGCTTCCAGGTCGAGAATGGCGACGCCGGAAGAACACAGCGGATCACCGGCATGCCGCTTCTGGTGCATCGGCGCTGTGAGCAGCCGATGTTCGACATTGCCAACCGCATCGCCTATGCGGAGCGGATGGTATTCGCGACGACGCCGGCGGCGTCGGTGATCCGCACGCTTCTCGGACCCTCGGCATGGGTCGATGTGGATGCGCCATCGTCGGACAAGTGGGTGGAAGCGGAAGGTCGATTGATCGCCGCGGCTATCGCACGGCTCAGCCAGGCACTTCCGGCGCCTCCAGACATCTACGTCATCTGTCCGTTCAGGACGCCGGCCAGGCGGTTGAAGATCCTGCTGCGCGACACGCCCTCGGTGCTGCCGGGCCTCAACGCGGCAGAACGGAAGGATTGGATCAGGAAGCGGGTCGGGACCGTGCACACCTTCCAGGGCAAGGAAGCCGAAGCAGTGATCCTGATGCTGGGTGCCGGACGCGGCGCCAGGGCAGGATCCCGGATCTGGGCCAGCCGGACGCCCAATCTGCTCAACGTGGCAGTTACGCGCGCGAAGCGGGCGATCTACATCGTCGG
>CAXSEE010000388.1:0-2315 GCA_964235615.1 uncultured Acetobacteraceae bacterium
CGTTCCAGCTTTGTCCCCTTATGCGTACAAAAAAGCCGTTTCGTTAGTTCTGGCCATGCTGCGCGACTACCGCGAGCAGGCGCTCGGCCACCAGGTCGTCACCCTCGACCCGTTCGTGGTCGGCACCGGCTTCAACGTGCTGGATTGGATCGACACCGCCTCCCCGGCCGCGGAAACCCACGTCGATGCCGTGGTTGGCTGGATCAGCGGTGAGGCCCGCCCAGGCGATGGCGGCTCCAGCAAGTTCTTCGGCGGCCGGGGCCGCGCCCTGATCCGCTGCCTGCTGGCGGACTTGCTCTGGGACCCTGCCGTGCCGCCGGAGCAGAAAACCCTGCGCACCCTGCGGCAGCGCCTAGTGACGCCGGAAGACGAGATGCGCGAGCTGCTCGACCGCATCCACGGCATCTCGCACAGCCCGAAGGCGCGCGACATCGCCGGCACCCTCAAGGGCGCGGTCAAGGACACCTTCTCCGGCATCTATCAGAACGCCGACGAGGACACGGCCTGGCTGTCCACCGCCGCCTATGCCGGCCTGGTGTCCGGCAGCTCGTTCAAGACGCGCGACCTGACCCGCGGCAAGCTGACGGTGTTCGTGCAGATCCCGTTGCACGTGCTGCAGACCACCCCCGCCTTGGGCCGGGTGGCGATCGGTGCCCTGCTCAACGCGGTGTACGACGCCGACGGAGCGCTGGAGGGTGGCCGGGTGCTGTTCCTGCTCGATGAGGTGGCTCGGCTCGGCTACATGAACATCATCGAGGTCGCCCGCGATGCCGGGCGCAAATACGGCATCACCCTGATGCTGCTCTACCAGTCGCTCGGCCAGCTGGTGTCCCAGTGGGGCAAGGAAGGCAAGCAAGCCTGGTACGACAGTTCGGCCTGGCGGCTGTTCGCGACCGTGCAGGACCCGGACACCGCCCGCGAGCTGTCGGCGATCTGCGGCGAGTATGCCGTGGTCAGCACCAGCAGCGGCGACACCGAGGGTAGCCAGTCCCGCGGCGCCATGGGCGCCTCCAGCAGCTCGGGACGGTCGGAGAACCGCTCGGAGATGAAGCGCGCCCTGATCAAGCCGGAGGAGCTGATGCAGGACACGCGAGCGGACGAGGCTTTCGTGATCATGCGCGGCTCCCCGCCGCTGCGCTGCGGCCGGGGGATCTATTTCCGCCGTCCCGAGTGGGCCAGCCTGGTCGGCAAGAACCGGTTTCACAAGGACGCTGCCGAGTGAACCCGACCGGCACCCTGTTGCGCCTGGGGGGCACGTTGCTGGCCCTGTATATCGGCTGGTCGTTGCTCAACGCCTACGCTCTGCCGGCCTTTCTGCTGTTCACCGCCCTGGCCGGCTGGCGCCTGCTCCGCGCCGCTGCCACCCTGCCGGATGCGAGGACCGGACGTGGCCCAGGTCCGACCGTCAACCGGCCGCCCCCGCCGGAAACGGGGCTACCGGGACAGGCAGACCCTGCCTCCCCTGCCACGTCCGTGACGCCGGTCGCGCGGCCGTCCCGCTCGTTGGACCGCGCCTTGGCCGAGCTGAACGGCATGATCGGCCTGGGTGGGGTCAAGGCAGAAATCCGCAAGCTGATCGACGTGCTGGCGGCGGAGCGGGAGCGTGCCCGCCTGGGCCACAAGAGCGAGCCGGCGGTGCTGCACTGTGTCTTCCTGGGGAACCCCGGCACCGGCAAGACCACGGTCGCCCGGCTCATGGGGGAAATCCTGCATGGACTGGGCTACCTCAAGCGCGGTCACCTGGTGGAAGCCGACCGCTCCACCCTGGTGGCGGCCTATATCGGCCAGACCGCCATCCAGGTGCGCAATACCGTCGCCACGGCCCTGGACGGGGTACTGTTCATCGACGAGGCCTACACGCTGGCCAGCACCAGCCCGGGTGGGCCGGACTTCGGCCGGGAAGCCGTCGATACCCTGCTCAAGCTGATGGAGGACCATCGCGGGCGACTCTGCGTCATCGTCGCCGGCTACACCGGGGAGATGCGCCGCCTGCTGGACAGCAACCCCGGCCTGCGCTCCCGCTTCACCCGCACCATCGACTTCGCCGACTACGACGCTGCCGAGCTGACCGCGATCTACCGCGACCTGGTGCGTGCAGCCGGCTTCCACCTGGCGGCCGGCGGAGAGGACGCGCTTGCGGAAGCCTGCGAGATCCTGCTCCGAGGCCGAGTGGAGACGTTTGGCAATGGCCGGACCATGCGCACCTTGTGGGACCGCACCCGGGAAGCGCAGGCCGGACGGGTGATGAAACGCCCAGACCGAGGGCATAGCGTCGGTTGTCATGTAGACAACGCTAAGGGTGAACGGGTCAGGAA
>CAXSEE010000389.1:0-2310 GCA_964235615.1 uncultured Acetobacteraceae bacterium
CATCATCCGCCCCTGCTACCAGGCGGCCTACCAGGGCTCCTCGATCGTCATGACGGCATCGCGATCCGGCGGGGCACCGCGGCCGGTCAGCCTCGCCCTGCCCGGGATCTCGCCGGTTTCGAAGGACGGTCCGGACATGGTCGACCCGGAATTCGACCCGGCCAGCGGCACCCTGGCCGTGTCCAGAACCTCGCACCCTGCCTCGTGCGCCTCGCGCCGCAGGAACCTCGCCCAGTCCATCATCCGCGGGTTCGCCAGCTCCGGCTGCCCCCGCTCCTGCGTGAGGCGGCGTGTCCGCGTCTCGTCGTCGCAGTCCATCAGGATCATAGACGCGTCGGCTAGGCCGTATCCGTCCGGTGAGTGACGCCTGTCTGGATTGAGGGTGGTGGCTGATCTTAAGGGCGCTTGTACGAGCGTCTTCAAGAGCAGGGGTGGGCGGGTGCGGATGGAGATCATCACTGGGGTTGAGCGCCGCCGTCGGTGGCGCCTGGAGGAGAAACTCCGGATCGTGGCCGAGGTGGAGCGGCCCGGGATGTGCTTCGCCGAGGTGGCCCGTCGCCACGAGGTGAGCCGCAGCCTGCTGTGGAGCTGGCGGCGGCAGGTGCGCCGCGGCACGCTGGCGGCAGAGCCGATGCCGATGTTCATGCCGGTGCGGATCGTGGCGGACCCGCCGCCTCCAGCCCGTGCGCTGGTCGCATCGCCCGTCGCACCCTCGGGCGAACCTGCGGCTGTGGTCGAGGCGAGCCGGATCGAGATTGCGTTGCCGGATGGCACCTGCATCCGGGTGGGCGAGGACATCGGCCTAGTGGCTTTGCGCCGTGTGATGGCGGCGGTGCGCCGATGATCGTGCCGCCGGGCAGCACGCGGGTCTGGCTGGCCAACGGCCACACCGACATGCGTCGCGGCATGAACGGCCTGGCGCTGCAGGTGCAGCAGGCCCTCGAGCGCGATCCGCACGCCGGGGACCTCTACGTCTTTCGCGGTCGGCGCGGCGACCTGCTGAAGATCCTGTGGCACGACGGTCTCGGCATGTCGCTGTATGCCAAGCGGCTGGAGCGCGGCCGCTTTCTCTGGCCCTCGCCCGCGGACGGATGCGTGGCGATCTCCGCCTCCCAGCTCGGATACATGCTGGACGGGATCGACTGGCGAAATCCGCAGCGCACGTGGCGACCGGAGGCGGCTGGCTGACAGACCGCCTGGGGGTACACAAGCCGCTCCGGGCATGATTGAATCCCTGGGTGACGCCCGACACCGAGCCTCTGCCCGACGACATCGACGCGCTGCGCGCAGCGCTGGTGGCCGAGCGCACCGCCCGCCACGAGGCGGAGGCGCGGGCCACGGGCGCCGAAGCGATGATCGTCCACCTCAAGCTGATGATCGCCAGGCTGCAGCGCGACCGGTTCGGCCCGACCTCGGAGCGCAGCAGCCGCCTGCTCGACCAGCTCGAGCTGCAGCTCGAGGAGCTGGAGGCCAACGCCTCGGAGGACGAGGCCGGGCAGCCTGAGCCTGTCGGCGATGCCAGACGCTCCACGCCCCGGGCCAGACCGGTGCGTGGTCCTCTGCCCGCCCACCTGCCGCGCGAGCGCGTGGTGATCGCGGGCCCGACCACCTGTCCGTGCTGCAGCGGCCCGCTGGCCAGGCTGGGCGAGAGCGTGACCGAGACGCTGGAGGTGATCCCGCGACAGTGGAAGGTCATCCAGACCGTGCGCGAGAAGCGCGTCTGCCGCGCCTGCGAGACCATCACCCAGCCGCCCGCGCCGTTCCACCCGATCGCCCGCGGCCGCGCCGGGCCGGAGCTGCTGGCGATGATCCTGGAAGCCAAGTTCGGACAGCACCTGCCGCTGAACCGCCAGAGCGAGACCTACGCCCGCGAGGACATCCACCTCGATGTCTCGACCATGGCGGACTGGGTCGGCGCCTGCACCGCGGCGCTGTCGCCGCTGGTGGCGCTGGTCGAGGCGCACGTGCTGGCGGGCACGCGCATCCACGGCGACGACACCACGGTGCCGGTCCTGGCCAAGGGCAGGACCATCACCGGCCGCCTGTGGACCTACGTGCGCGACGACCATCCGTTCGGCGGACCGGCGCCGCCCGCAGCGATCTTCCATTACTCCCGCGATCGAGGCGGGGAGCACCCGCGCCAGCACCTGGCCCGCTACGCCGCGATCCTGCAGGCCGACGCCTATGCCGGATACAACGAACTCTACGCGCCCGGGCGCACACCGGGCCCGATCACCGAGGCGGCCTGCTGGGCGCATGCGCGTCGGAAATTCTATGTGCTGGCCGAGATGGCCAAGGCGCCGATCGCCT
>CAXSEE010000390.1:0-2303 GCA_964235615.1 uncultured Acetobacteraceae bacterium
GAGAACCGGAGCGGAGCGGACCTTAATGGTCCGTGAGCACCGGAAGCGCAGAGAGCCGCGTCAGATGGCCGCCAGAACGGATTATCGAGCGTGCGTAAGGAAGTCGATTAGTTTTAGGGATTGATCTGTCGCTTCGACCAGCTGCGGGATGATGACACGCAGGGTCTGGAAGTCCTCCGCCGATAGGCTGCCGAAGATGGTGTCGTTGCTTGGCCGCTGAATCCGGCCCAGGCTGTCGAGCAGTTCCCGCGCCTTGGGCAGGATCGTCAGCAGCACCCGCCTGCGATCGGCCTGATTGAGCTTCTTTCGCACCAGGCCCGCCTCGACCAGCTTGTTGACCTCTATGGTGACGAACGCACCGCTGAGGCGGAGGTGGTCGGCTACCTGGATGATGCCGAAACCGTCCAGGTCCTGATGGTGGGCAATCGTTATGAGGATAGTATATTGCTGCGCGCTCAACCCAATACATCCCGCAACGCGGGCGCGATTTTCTTGCATCCGCGCGCCGAAGGCCATGATGTCATGGACAAGTTGTCGGAACGCCAGATCCGAACCATCCATCAGCAGCTCCGGTCTTGACACGGTCATGGGGGAACTGCCTCGCTTGTATGTGGCTAACGCCGTCTTCGCGGTTCGCATGAAGAATTGCTATTTTTGATACATTTTAACCTATATCGACTGCCTCCTCCTCCAGCAATACATCCCTATGGCCAATGCGATCGGCGGGAGTCTTTGAGAAGGGTCGGCCGGAATGTTCGTGATCTATGCCATGCTGGCCTACTTCGTCCTCGCGATGATCATCGCGGCGATCATCCTGCGGCGCGTCCGCAAGCGGGAGCGCCGGCCGGAGAGCTTCCGCGCGACCCCTGGCAGCCCCGCCGGCGCGCGCCTGCTGCACCGGGTGACGCTTCGCGGCCGGAAATTGCGCTTCTACCGCTCTCCCCTGGTCGGCGCGGATTTCCCCTGGACGGTGCTTCGCGATCTGTTCGAAGCCGTCACGGACGGCGCCACCTACATGGTCAGCGCCGAGTGGATCTACGTGAACAACCCCAGTCTGGCACAGGTGATCCTCACCGACAGCGGCGCGGAACTGCTGCTGTCGCACTGGGCCGGAATGGAACTGCTGATCAGCCTGACCCCGGAGCCCGACAAGCGTGCCGCCCTCGCCCACGAGTTCCGCGAGCTCATGGCGGAAGCCTATGTGCTGCAATGGCCCGGGCTCTCGCGCGAGGCCTTCCTCAACCTGTGCGCCCTGGCCTCCAGGCGCCCGCATGCACGCACCGCCTGAAGAGCTTCAGTGCCCGTTTGATTAAGTCAGGGCGACGATGCGGCCGTCCTGCAGGGTCACGATCCGGTCCATCCTGTGGGCGAGGTCGGCATTGTGGGTGGCGATCAGGGCAGCCAGCCCCTCGCTTCGCGCGACGTGAAGCAGTTCGTCGAACACCTGGTCGGCGGTGGCGGCGTCGAGATTGCCGGTCGGCTCGTCGGCCAGCAGGATACGCGGCGCGTTGGCCAGCGCGCGCGCGATCGCCACCCGCTGCTGCTCGCCGCCGGACAGCTTTCCCGGCAGGTGGTCCAGGCGGTGCGAGAGGCCGAACCGCCCGAGCAGTCCCTCCGCGCGCGACCTGGCCTGGCGCCGGGAGTTGCCTCCGATCATCTGCGGCAACACGACATTCTCCCGCGCCGTGAATTCGGCCAGCAGGTGATGCGACTGATAGACGAAGCCGACGGTGTTGCGGCGGACGGCTGTGCGCTCGTTGTCCGACAGCCCGCCGGCATCGCGTCCGTCGATCAGAACGGCACCCGACTGCGGCTGCTCCAGCAGGCCGGCCAGATGCAGCAGGGTCGACTTGCCGGTGCCGGACGGGGCCATCAGCGCCACGATCTCGCCCGCGCGCAATGACAAGGCGGCACCGCGCAGCACCTCCAGCCGGCTCTCCCCGCTCTGGAAGCCGTGGCGGACGTCGCGTAGTTCCAGCGGGCAGGCGGCTTCATTCATGGCGCAGCGCCTCCACCGGATCGGTGCGTGCCGCCCGCCAGGAGGGATACAGGGTCGCCAGCAGCGACAGCACCAGGGCCATGACGATCACCTGGATCACCTCCGGCCACTCCAGCTTCGCCGGCAGATGCTCGAGGTAGTAGACCTCGGGGTTGAACAGCTGGGTGCCGGTGAGGGCCTGCAGCCACTGCCGGATGCGCTCGATGTTCAGGCAGAACACGATGCCCACCAGTGTGCCGGCGAGCGTGCCGGTGACGCCGACCGAGGCGCCGCACATCAGGAAGATGCGCATGATGGCGCCGCG
>CAXSEE010000391.1:0-2297 GCA_964235615.1 uncultured Acetobacteraceae bacterium
CTTTCGCCTTGCGTTAGGTTGAGGCCTTGGCCAGACGGTCAAAGGCCAGCAGCCTGTCGAGGACTGCCGCCATCCGGTCTAGCGGAACCATCGTGGGTCCGTCACTCGGGGCATGGTCCGGATCCTGGTGGGTTTCGATGAACACCGCGGCCACGCCGACCGCGATCGCGGCGCGCGCGAGCACAGGGGCGAACTCGCGCTGACCGCCGGAGGCGCCACCCAGCCCCCCTGGCTGCTGCACCGAGTGGGTGGCGTCGAACACCACCGGATAGCCGGTTTGGGCCATGATCGGCAGCGCGCGCATGTCGTTGACCAGTGTGTTGTAGCCGAACGAGGTGCCGCGCTCGGTCAGCAGGATGCGGCTGTTGCCGGTCGAGGCGATCTTGGCCGCGACATGGGCCATGTCCCAGGGTGCGAGGAACTGGCCCTTCTTGACGTTGATCGCCGCTCCGGTTTCGCCCGCGGCCAGCAGCAGGTCGGTCTGACGGCACAGGAAGGCCGGGATCTGCAGCACATCGACGGCTTGGGCCACGACCCGGCACTGTTCGGCGGCATGCACGTCGGTCAAGGTCGGGATGCCGTAGCGGGTGCGTATGCCTGCGAGGATCTCCAGCCCCTTGTCCATGCCGACGCCGCGGGCGGCATCCAGGCTGGTGCGGTTGGCCTTGTCGAAACTGCTCTTGTAGATCAGGCCGATGCCGCGCTCCCGGCAGATCGCGTCCAGCGCACCGGCCATGTCGTCGGCGTGGCTCTCGGATTCGATCTGGCAGGGTCCGGAGATCAGCGTGAAGGGCCGGTCGTTGCCGACGGTCAGTCCGCCGATCCTCACGTCGGTCATACGAGCCTGGCCTTCTTCAGCGACGCCTCGATGAAGCCCCTGAACAGGGGATGCGGCGAGAACGGCTTGGAGAGCAGCTCGGGGTGATACTGCACGCCGATGAACCAGGGATGGTCGCGATACTCGACGATCTCGGGCAGGATCCCGTCCGGGCTCATGCCGGAGAACACCAGCCCGGCGGCCTCCAGGCGCTCGCGGTAATGCACGTTGACCTCCCAGCGATGCCGGTGGCGTTCGCTGATCTCGCCTGCCCCGTAGGTCGAGGCCACGCGCGAGCCCGGCGCCAGTACCGCGGGATAGGCGCCGAGCCGCATGGTGCCGCCGAGGTCGCCGCCGGCACGGCGCTGCTGGAGTTCATTCCCTCGCGCCCACTCGGTCATCAGCCCGACCACCGGCTCGTCGGTCTCGCCGAACTCGGTCGATGAGGCGCCGGGCATCCCGGCCAGGTTGCGGGCGCACTCGATCACCGCCATCTGCATCCCGAAGCAGATGCCGAAGAACGGGATGCGACGCTCGCGGGCGAAGCGCACCGCCTCGATCTTGCCCTCCGAGCCGCGCTCGCCGAAACCGCCCGGGACCAGGATGCCGTCGACGTCCTGCAGCCGCTCGACCGCGCCGTCCTGCTCGAAGATCTGGCTGTCCACCCAGTCGAGATGCACGCGCACCTTGCTGGCGATGCCGCCGTGGATCAGCGCCTCGTTGAGCGATTTATAGCTGTCGAGCAGGCTGGTGTATTTGCCGACCACGGCGATCCGCACCTCGCCTTCCGGGTTGCGTACGGCGTGCAGCACGCGGTGCCAGGCCGAGAGATCCGGCTCGCCGTGGTTGGGCAGGCCGAAATGACGCAGCACCTCGTTGTCCATGCCTTCGGCGTGATACGAGATCGGGCAGGCATAGATGGTGTCGACATCCAGGGCGGCGATCACCGCCTCGGGCCGGACATTGCAGAAGCTGGCGATCTTGCGCCGCTCGGCCTCGGGCAGGGGACGGTCCGAGCGGCACAGCAGCATCTGCGGCTGGATGCCGACATTCTGCAGCTCCTTGACCGAATGCTGGGTCGGCTTGGTCTTCAGCTCGCCGGCCGAGGCGATGAACGGCACCAAGGTCAGATGCACGAACATGGTGTGTTCGGCGCCGAGGTCGTTACGGAGCTGGCGGATCGCCTCCAGGAACGGCAGGCTCTCGATGTCGCCGACGGTGCCGCCGATCTCGATCAGCGCGAAGTCCAGATCCTCGGTGCCGCCGACGATGGCCTCCTTGATCGCATCGGTGATGTGCGGGATCACCTGCACGGTGGCGCCGAGATAATCGCCGCGCCGCTCGCGGGCGATCACGTCCGAGTAGATCCGCCCGGTGGTGGCGTTGTCCGACTTGGTCGCGTGCACGCCGGTGAAGCGCTCGTAATGGCCGAGGTCGAGGTCGGTCTCGGCGCCGTCGTCGGTGACGAAGACCTCGCCGT
>CAXSEE010000392.1:0-2278 GCA_964235615.1 uncultured Acetobacteraceae bacterium
GCGGCGTCAGTGGTTGGTACGCAGGCTTTAGTGCTACCGGATAATGCCGTCGAGCTAGCCGCCGTGCTTGCATGATATATTAGCTAGGGCACCCGGCCGCGCATCAGCGCTTCTTCGATTCCGCGAGACATATGGTTGGATCGATATAGCACGTCATCGTTGGCGACGTCGGCTTCTATCAACGGGCCGAGATCAAGGATGCACTGGCACTTCTGCGTCTCGCCGCCCGCCCGGATGACTTTCAATCAGACGAGGCATTCCGGCGCGTCTGCAACACACCGCCCCGTGGGCTTGATCCGAAAGCGCTTGAGGAAGTTCATCTTGAGGCCGCGTTTCGGGGCGTGTCATTGCTGCAGGCTGTCGAGACCGCGAAGCTACCCCCGAGAGCAAGAGCTGCCGCTCTGAGCTTCGTCGACGGAATCCGGTCGGTTGGTCGCAACGACATCGGTACTCTGGCTGACCAGATCTCTCTGCTACTCGACCGCACCGGTTATCGCGACATGCTTCGTGCAAGTCGGGCAGAAGAGACCGAAGACCGGATGGAAAACCTGCAGGAACTCGTCACCCTTGCTGGCAGCTTCCACAATGCGTCCGAGCTGCTTGATCATGCCGCGTTGGCAAGTGCCGCACCCGGCGAGGCGACCGAAATCCGCGTCCAGCTCATGACACTGCACAAAGGCAAGGGATTGGAGTTTCCGCACGTGTTCCTGCCGGGGTGGGATGCCTCGACGTTCCCAAGTAACTACGGTGATCACGACGAGGAAAGACGACTGGCCTATGTTGCGCTGACGCGCGGCATGCAGCGCGTCAGCATCACGCACGTGGAATATCGCCGCGGCTTCACCAGGCCGTCATGCTTTATCGAGGATATCCCGATAGTCAATCGCGTTGCCGGCTGGCTGCACAACCAGAATCCGAAGTCTACGCGTCCACTTGGCATCCCGTCCAAAGCGCTCGCCGAGCTGGATAGCCTCGAACTGCTGCGTCGTTTCTAGGCCACCTGACAACCGGGTCACTGATCGATCTCCTGACAAAAGAGTAAAGACGTCGAGAATGAGGGGAGAGGGCTGCCGCTGTCGGGCTTGGCGCCGCAAGGGTGCGGCCTTCGGCCCGCTACGCGCCCTTGCCCCGCCTTCACCGCCGCGCCTGCCGGATGAGGTCTTCGACAAGAAGACGACATCAGGAGGGTGACGAATGAAAACGATCCAATACGTGAAACTCGTGACGGGAAGCCTGCTCTTCGCGGCTGTATGTTACGTGATTCTGGCCGCGCCGGGCTTTCTCTCGGATGAAGCATCGACGGTGTCCTTGCATGGTCAGGTCGCGATGGTGCAGCCGTGAGCCGGCCGGGGATGCGGTCGTGCGAGCCCACGCCCGGCAATTGGAGATGGGTGCCGACCAAACAGACCATGCATGACGGAACGGTCATGCCGACATGGGGGGTCCAAGTCGCCGATACGGGACAATGGATCGGCAGAGTTCACCCGATCGGCGAAGACCCGGCACATCGCGCAGAGGCGCATGCCAATGCCGGTTTGTTCGCCGCCAGCAAGATGATGGCCGAGCTACTGGACGAGGCGACCAAGGCTTGGGTCGAACAGTTCGATGGGCCCGAGGATCAGGACTGCTCGATCTCCGGAGCCGACCTGATGGACTGGTTTGCGCAGTGGCGCCTACGTGCCCGCAAAGCACTCGACGCAGCGGGCGTCCCATGATCGCGGACACGTCCAACAGCTCCCTTTCATCATCAGCCGGACGGTTCGGCACATCGAGAGAACACGCGCCCACGGCCCAGGAAATCCGACTTCGCCAGGCCCTCGTGCTGCGGCCTTGGCTCAGCACCGTCAGTGGCGGCGATGCGTACGCGCACTTCGACGCCCTCGTCATGCAGGAGGCCGAGCGGCGACCAACCCGCACCTACGGAGACTACCGGGTGATTGGCGAGGGCGACGATGGTCGCAAGACGCTTCGGCTCGATCGGTTTCGCTTCCAGTGTCAGATCGATGGCCGCCGTGAGGAGTCGTACGCCTGGCAATGGGGCTACCAGCCTGCGAACGGGAGCATCTTTGGTTCGCGCGATATGGAGCTCTATGGGCCGTCGATCGCGGCGATCAACCGCGGCCTCGACCGATCCTATCGCGAGGACGGCGCTGCGGAAGGAGTTGGCTGCTACGTGGTCCGCCTCGCCCGGGTGCTGAAGCTGGACGGGATTGTGCTGCTGGACACCAGTCAAACCGGCAGCTTCCGCGATGAACTGGACGTCACGCGTTCAATCGAG
>CAXSEE010000393.1:0-2271 GCA_964235615.1 uncultured Acetobacteraceae bacterium
GTCATGGCATCAGCCGCGCGCTGACCTATTACGAGCCGAATTTGCGCGGCATCCTTAAGGTCGCCGGCTTCCTCACCCGGGACAGCCGCGTGGTCGAGCGCAAGAAGTATGGCCGCGCCAAGGCCCGCCGTTCGTTCCAGTTCTCCAAGCGCTGAGCTTCGGCAAGTTCCGGTGTCGAAAAGGGCGGAACCTTCGGGTTCCGCCCTTTTTCATTCGTGACGAACCGGGGAGCAGGACATGACGCCACGTATCTTCATCGACGGGGAAGCCGGCACCACCGGCCTCGGCATCCGCGAGCGGCTGCAGGCGCTGCCGGTCACGCTGCAATCGATCGATGCCGGGCGGCGCAAGGACCCCGAGGCGCGGCTCGCGCTCATGCGCGATGTCGAGCTGGTGGTGCTGTGCCTGCCGGACGACGCGGCGCGGGAAGCCGCCGCCATGGTGGCCTCGCTCGCGCATCCGCCACGGCTGCTCGACGCGAGCACGGCGTTTCGCACCGATCCGGACTGGGTCTACGGATTTCCGGAGCTCGTACCCGGCCAGCCGGCGGCGATCGCGTCGGCGCCGCGCGTGTCGAACCCAGGCTGCTATGCGACCGGCGCCATCGCCCTGCTGCGTCCGCTGGTCGCCGGCGGCCTGATCCCCGCATCCCATCCGATCTCGATCAATGCCGTCAGCGGCTATTCCGGCGGCGGCCGGGCGATGATCGAGGCCCATGAGCAGAGCTGCGGCCCGGCCTTCCAGCTCTACGCCCTGGAGCTCGCCCACAAGCATGTCCCGGAGGTTGCGGCCCACTCCCTGCTGACGGCGCGGCCGATCTTCGTGCCCTCGGTCGGGCATTTCCGGCAGGGCATGATCGTCTCCATCCCGCTGCATCTGGACACCCTCGGCAGCGGCGCCACGGCGCGGGCACTGCGCGATTGCCTGAGCGACTGGTATCGCGGCTCCGACCGGGTGACGGTGAGCGGGCAGCCCGACACGGCACTGGCCGGCGAGGCGCTGGCCGGTACCGACCGCATGGAGCTGGCCGTGCATGGCAGCGACCGCTACCCGCATGCGCTGCTGACCGCCCGGCTCGACAACCTCGGCAAGGGCGCATCGGGAAGCGCGATCCAGAACATCGCCCTGATGTTGGGCATGTGACCGAAGATAGCTGGGGGGTCCTGCTGCAGCGGCGCTTCGCACCAGCCCTTCTCACCGTCTCGCTCGGTATCGCGCTGTTCTCCTTCAACCAGTTCCTCGTCTCCACGGCGCTGCCGAGCGCCGTGCGCGACGTCGATGGCAGCGCGTTGATGAGCTGGGCGGTGACGGTCTACCTGGTGCCTTCGATCGTCTCCGGCAGTTGTGCCGCGAGCCTCAAGCAGCGGCTGAGCGCACGCGTCGTCCTGTTCGTGTCCGCGCTTGTGTTCCTGGCCGGCACGCTGGTCGCCGCCACGGCGCCGAACATGGCGACGATCCTGTTCGGCCGAGCCTTGCAGGGCGCCGGCGACGGCGTCATCGCGGCCCTCTGCTACGCGATGATCCCGGCGCTGTTTCCCTCGGCGCTGATCGCCAGGGTGTTCGGCGTGGAGGCGATGATCTGGGCGATCTCCGCCTTCGGGGGACCGCTGGTGTCCGGCTGGGTGACGCAGTATTTCTCCTGGCGCGTGGCGTTCCTGGTCAACGTGCCGGTGATCCTGGGCTTCCTCGCCCTGGTGCCCCTGGTCGCCCCGCGCGAGCGCCCTCCCGGCCCGGCATCATCCGGCGCGGCGCCATCCGGTATCGCGGTGTTCAGGCTGTCGGGCATCACCCTGGGCATCATGGCCGTGGCGGTCGCCGCCGTGCTGTCCGGCGCGCTGCCCAGGCTCGCCTGCCTGGTGCTGGCGGCGGCAGCCCTGGTCTGGACCGTGCGCGCCGATGGCGACAGCGACAGCAGACTGTTCCCCGCCGGGATGTTCCGTCTCTCCAACGGCGTCGGGCCGATCTACTGGATCATCCTGCTGATGCCGCTCGCCCAGGCGGTGTCCGGTGTCTATCTGGTGCTGGCGCTGCAACAGATCTGGGGCTTCCGCGCCGCTTCCGCCGGTGGCATCGGCGCGCTGATGGCCCTGTCCTGGAGCGGCTTCGCGTTCCTGGTCGTGGGCCTCCCGAAGTGGCGGACGCGGCTGGCACAGCTCGGCCCGGTGCTGAACACCCTCGGCCTGCTTGGGCTGCTGCTCGCGTTGCGGACGGGATGGATCGCCGTCGTGTTCGCCGCCCCGGTCATGATCGGCGCCGGCTTCGGATTGTGCT
>CAXSEE010000394.1:0-2247 GCA_964235615.1 uncultured Acetobacteraceae bacterium
GCATCATGACCCGCACTGGCCCGGCAAGCCATCGAGCGGCGGCGTCCAGCGCCTTGCCGCTCGACCACGCTCCGGAGATCCGCGACGCGCTGGACGCGGGGCGGCCGGTGGTGGCGCTCGAGTCCACCATCATCACCCATGGCATGCCCTGGCCGGAGAACGTGCTCACCGCGCGGGCGGTGGAGGACACCGTGCGGCGGCATGGCGCAGTGCCGGCCACGATCGCGGTGATCGAGGGTCGCATTCGCGCGGGGCTCGGCGACGCCGAGCTGGAGTGGCTGGGCCAGGCCACGGATGTCATGAAGCTCAGCCGCGCCGATCTCGCCTTCGCGGTGGCCACCGGACGGCATGGCTCGACCACCGTCGCGGCGACGATGATATGCGCCCGCCTTGCCGGCATCGACGTATTCGCCACCGGCGGGATCGGCGGTGTGCATCAGGGCGTCGAGCGGAGCCTGGACATTTCCGCCGACCTGGAAGAGTTCGCGCGCACGGATGTGGCGGTGGTGTGTGCCGGCGCCAAGGCGCTGCTCGATCTGCCGCGCACGCTCGAATACCTGGAAACCGCCGGCGTGCCGGTCGTCGGATATGGCACGGATGATTTTCCAGCCTTCTGGAGCCGCTCGAGCGGGCTGCGCGTGCCGATGCGCCTCGACACGCCGGAAGCGGTCGCGGGGTTGATCCGCACCCATCGCCTGCTCGGATTGCCGGGCGGCTTCGTCGTGGCCAACCCGGTGCCCGAAGCCGACGAGATCGGGCGGGCACGAATGGCCGGGCACATCGCGGAGGCGCTGGAGGACGCGGCGCGGCAGAACATCACCGGCAAGCGGGTGACGCCATTCCTGCTCCAACGGCTCCTGGAGCTCACCGGCGGGGACAGCCTGCGCACCAACATCGCCCTGGTGCACAACAACGCAGCACTCGCTGCCCGCATCGCCCGGGCCCTGGTCTAGCGGACGCTGCACCATCGAGACCCAGGACGAGACATCAGCGCGTTCCGACACCCGCAAAAAGGCGATTGCCCGCGACCACGAGCGCCACCGCCAACAGATGCACCAGCACGTCACTCAATGCCGCGTCGAACGGATGGAACAGGTTCAGCAATGTCGCGGCGGCTCCGGCGGCGGCAAGACCCCCGAGTGCTGCGGTGAGGCCCGGACGCAGCGGATGCGCGCGCCGCAGCATGAAGCCGAGCAGCAGGGAGAGCGGCAGCGAGATCCCGACGATGAATATCAGGCAGCTCCGCTCCTCCAGGAGCGACGGATCATGCGCGGCCGGCACCGCCCAGGCCCGCAGGCAGCCCATGCCGCTGGCGCCCAGCCAGAGCAGAACCCCCGGCAGCGGCAGCAGCGGCCACCAGCGCGAGCGTCCCGGCACGGCGGTCTCGAACGCGGCCATGGCAGCCAGCAGCGCGGTCAGTGCCGAGCCGGACGCCGCCAGCCACATGTCCGACGCGCCGCCCAGCCGTTCCCACATCGCGCCCAGGTTGGAAATCCTGGCCAGCACGAGCCCGAGTGCCGCCACCACCGCCAGCCAGCCGGCCATGCGCCATATCGGCGGCCTGAGCCGTTGCACGCGCGACAGTCCCGACGACAGGTCGCGTATCAGCGCCTCATGCGAGGACGCCTCGGGCGTCTGGGACAGGATCTCAGGCATCATCGCCGTCCGGCTGCTTCATCCTGATACGCAGCGCCCGGATCGCCCGGTGCAGGTTGACCTTGAGCGCCACCTTGTTGCGGCCGGTCTCCGCCCGCGCCTGATCCAGGCTCTGCTCGCGAAGGACCAGTTGCTCGACTGCCTGCCGCTGTCCGGCCGGCAGTTGCGCCACCGCCGCATGCAGGGTCTCGCGTCGATCCCCACGGTCGACGAGCTCGGCCGCATCGGTGGCGGTATCGGCATGCCCTTCGTAGGCCGCCGGATCATGCACCTCATGCCCGGCAGCGCGTCCATGCCGCCGCAGCAGGTCGATGGCGCGGCGATGGGCGATGGCGCGCAGCCAGGGCAGGAACCGCAGGTCCGGATCATAGGTGGCGCGCGCGCGATGGATGGTCATCAGCGTCTCCTGCACCACGTCGTCCACCCGGTCCGGAGCCAGTCCCCGCTGCCGGGCAATGGCGGCGATCACTGGAACGCAGCCCCGCAACAACGCCTGGTAGGCCTTCGCGTCGCCGTCCTGTGCTGCCCGCATGAGCGGCGCAAGCCTGAACTCGATCTCATCGCTCATGACGCTCCGGACCGGCATCCCAC
>CAXSEE010000395.1:0-2244 GCA_964235615.1 uncultured Acetobacteraceae bacterium
AGGAAGGTCTCGGTGGGCTGGTGACGTCATCCGAGATCGAGGAACTCATGGAGCTTGCGGATCGCCTGGTCGTGTTGAACGAGGGCGCGGTCTCCGGCGAACTCGAGACCGCCGGACGCGAGCCGGACGACGTGCTCGCCTTGCTGGCCGGCACCGAGACGAATGCCGCCGCGGCGCGAGCCTCGCCATGAGCGCCCCCGCGGCCGACACGCCGAGGACAGGGTCGCGTCTTCCCGCAGGCTGGGCGCGGTTGTGGAGCGTCTATATCGCCTTCGCCATCCTGGTGCTGCTCGATCTCGCGATCACCCCGGGTTTCCGCAATCCCGCAGTGATACGCAGCCTGTTGTTCGAGTCGGCACCGGTCGTCCTGATCGCGCTCGGCCAGAGTCTCGCGATCGGCACGCGCGGCATCGATCTGTCGGTCGGCTCGGTGATGGCGCTGAGCTCGGCGGTGATCGGCGTGACGCTGTCGTGGGATCCGATCGGGGGACAGGAAACCTCGATCGGCCTCGGCATCGGCGCCGGCCTGTGCTGCGGCCTGCTCAACGGGTTGCTGATCGCGCTGCTGCGCATCGATCCGTTGATCTCCAGCCTTTCCCTGCTGGTCGCGGCGCGCGGCCTGGCGCAGGCGCTGCTTGGCGGAGCCCGCGCCGACCTGCCTTTCGACGGCCCGATCCCCTGGCTCGGGGGTGCGACGATCTCGGTGCTGCCGATCACGGCGCTGGTGGCGCTCGGCATCGCGCTGCTGTTCTCATTCATGGTGCGGCGAACCACGTTCGGCCACTACGCGATCTTCGCCGGCGCCAGCCGAACGGCGGCCTATCTCGCCGGCCAGCCGGTACGCGCGACGCTGGTGTTCGTCTACGGGCTGAGCGGAATGCTCGCCGGCATCGCGGGCCTGTTCGCGACCGCCCGTCTCGGTGCCGCCGATCCCAACTATATCGGCGTGCAGTTCGAGCTCGACGCCATCGCCGCGGCCGTGATCGGCGGCACGCCATTGTCAGGCGGCCGCGTCTCGACCATCGGCACGGTGTTCGGCGTGCTGCTGCTGGAAGTGCTGGATGCAAGCTTCATCATGAACAACGTGAACTCGACCTATGCCCAGATCCTGAAGGCCGGGTTCATCATCGGGGCGCTCTACCTGCAACGGGCGGGGGGCTGAGACGGTGGCGAGCGTGATGGCGGGGCGGCGTCTGCAGGGCGCGCAACTGATCGCCCTGATACAGGCGCGTGGCGCGATCGTGGTGCTGGCAGCCGTCGTGCTCGTGGCCGGGTTGGCATTTCCCAACTTCCTGCACGTCGGCAACCTGCAGGACATCGTGACTGCCGCGACTTTCCTGGGTCTGGTCGCGATCGGGCAGACCTTCGTCATCATCATGGGCGGCTTCGATCTCGCGGTCGGGTCGATGGTCAGCGTCGGCACCGTGCTCGCCGCCTACGCCATACCCTATGGCTGGGCCGCGGCCCTGCTGCTGCCGGCGGCGGTCGGCATTCTCGTCGGACTGATCGACGGTCTTCTGATCGCGCGCGTCCGCATGGCGCCCTTCATCGTGACCCTGTCGGCATTGCTGGCGCTTAAGGGAGCGGCGGTGGCGCTGGCCGGCGAGAGCATGGTCATCAGCCATTCCGGCTTTTTCGGCCGTATCGCCAACGGCCAGATCCTCGGCGTCAACGGCCTGATCCTGATCCTGCTGGCCGCCTTCGCCATCGCGGCACTCGTGCTCAACCGTACCTCGTTCGGTGCCGCGGTGTTCGCGATCGGCGGCAACGAGGAAGCCGCCCGCATGCTCGGCATCCGCGTGGAGCGCGTGAAGATCATGACCTACTGCCTCAGCGGCGGCCTCTCCGGGCTGGCTGGCGCGCTGCTTGCGGCGCATCTGAGCAGCGGGCTTTCGGCCGCGGGCAACGGCTATGAATTGCAGTCGATCGCGGCCGCGGTGATCGGCGGCGTGCTGCTCACCGGCGGCGTCGGCACCATGACCGGCGCGCTCGCCGGCGTGCTGCTGCTCGGCCTCATCAACAACATCATCAATCAGATCGGCAGCCTGAGCGCCGCCTATCAGGGACTGGCCGGTGGCGTGTTCCTGCTCATCGCGGTCATCATCCAATCGGGGCTGACGCGCGGACGGCGGGCTTGACGACGGCACCAGCGGGTCAGGCGAAGGTTTGCTGTCGAATATGATAACTGCACAAGCTACGTCCGAGCGTAGCTTGATGACCGAGCGGACCTGCGCTAGGATTAAC
>CAXSEE010000396.1:0-2241 GCA_964235615.1 uncultured Acetobacteraceae bacterium
GGCGTATTTCGGTGCAACCATCGGGTAGTCGTGTGCCAGGCCCCAACGCTCGCGATACTGCTCCGGCGTCATGTTGTAGGAAGTCTGGAGATGACGCTTGAGCATTTTGAGCTTCTTGCCGTCCTCGAGACAAACGATGTACTCCGGAAAGACCGACTTCTTGATGGGAACGGCGGGCTGCAGCCGCTCCGGCTCGGCCTGTTCAGTGCCAGCGGCGATCAGAGTAGAGAAAACCTGCTGAATCAGCTCGGCCAACGCGTCACGGGACACCGTATTGTTGGAGACATGCGCCGACACGATCTGAGCGGTGAGGCTAAGGACTGCGTGGTTTGGGTTATTTTCGGACATAGGCAATCGACTCCGCAAACGCATTTAGAACGGTCGTGTACGACACCTTGCATCTATCGTGGTTTTTCTCAAGTGGACTGTTGAGTCCTAGCAAAGATTTCCGCTGTCTGCCGAGCGGGGGCCGAGTCGAGGCCTGCTTCATTGCCCGGTGCGCGACGACTGCTTACCGTCCCGTTTGGATGCGCTACCGGATCCGGCGGCTTGGCAGGGACGGTTAGCACTCGATGACGTCGAGTGCTTGACTTCGGGCCGGGTGGCCGTTAGACGGCCGGCACTCTGGATGGCTGAGTGCCAAAACACCGCCGCCGGATCAATCCAGTGTCACGTCACTGAGGAGCACAGTCCGAATGAAGTTCCGTCCCTTGCATGACCGCGTCGTGGTCAAGCGTCTCGAGGCCGAGGAAAAGACCCTCGGCGGGATCATCATCCCCGATACGGCGAAGGAAAAGCCGATGCAGGGTGAGATCGTCGCCGCCGGGCCGGGTGCCCGCAACGAGCAGGGCCAGATCGTGGCGCTCGACGTCAAGGCCGGCGACAAGATCCTGTTCGGCAAGTGGTCCGGCACCGAAGTCAAGATCGATGGCGAAGAGCTGTTGATCATGAAGGAGTCGGACATCATGGGGATCGTCGAGGCGGCCTGATCGCCAACCCGACCCCTCTCTCCACATAGCAGAAGGTAGAATATCATGGCAGCCAAGGACGTACGGTTTGGCGGTGACGCGCGTCAGCGCATGCTGCGCGGCGTGGACATCCTCGCCGACGCGGTGAAGGTGACGCTGGGGCCGAAGGGCCGCAACGTGGTGATCGACAAGAGCTTCGGCGCGCCGCGGATCACCAAGGACGGCGTCACCGTCGCCAAGGAGATCGAGCTGGCCGACAAGTTCGAGAACATGGGCGCGCAGATGGTGCGCGAGGTGGCCAGCAAGACCAACGACCTGGCCGGTGACGGCACGACGACGGCGACCGTGCTGGCGCAGTCCATCGTCCGCGAGGGCAGCAAGGCCGTGGCCGCGGGCATGAACCCGATGGACCTGAAGCGCGGCGTGGATATGGCGGTAGCCGCCATCGTTGACGAGCTGAAGGCACGCAGCAAGAAGATCACGACCGAGGCCGAGACGGCGCAGGTCGGCACGATCTCCGCCAACGGCGAGACCGATATCGGCCGCATGATCGCCGAAGCGATGCAGAAGGTCGGCAACGAGGGTGTGATCACCGTCGAGGAAGCCAAGGGCATCGATACCGAGCTCGACGTCGTCGAGGGCATGCAGTTCGATCGCGGCTACCTCTCCCCGTATTTCATCACGAATGCGGAGAAGATGATCGCCGAGATGGACCAGCCCTACATCCTGATCCACGAGAAGAAGCTGTCCGGCCTGCAGCCGATGCTGCCGCTGCTGGAGACGGTGGTGCAGTCGGGCCGTCCATTGCTGATCATCGCCGAGGACGTCGAGGGCGAAGCGCTCGCAACCCTGGTGGTGAACAAGCTGCGTGGCGGCTTGAAGGTCGCCGCCGTGAAGGCGCCGGGCTTCGGTGACCGGCGCAAGGCGATGCTCGAGGATATCGCGATCCTGACCGGTGGCCAGGTGATCAGCGAAGACCTCGGCATCAAGCTCGAGACGGTGACGCTTGCCATGCTGGGCAAGGCCAAGCGCATCATCATGGAGAAGGAGAATACCACGATCGTCGAGGGCGCCGGCGTCGCCGAGGACATCAAGGGCCGTTGCAGCCAGATCCGGGCGCAGATCGAGGAGACCACCTCGGACTACGACCGCGAGAAGCTGCAGGAGCGCCTGGCCAAGCTTGCGGGCGGCGTCGCGGTGATCCGCGTCGGCGGTGCGACCGAGGTCGAGGTGAAGGAGCGCAAGGACCGCGTGGACGACGCGCTGCACGCCA
>CAXSEE010000397.1:0-2229 GCA_964235615.1 uncultured Acetobacteraceae bacterium
CTGGAGCCGCCGGGCCAGCTCGCGCTCGCTCCAGCCAAGGGCGATGAGGCAGAGCTACAGGCGATGCCGACATGACGGGTGCGACCGTCCCGGTGTGTTCATTATGAACACAACCTGCATCCGGTTGCTGAGACATGCGGCTCTGCATACCGTCATCACCGAAACCGTTGTTTGTGGAGGAGATCGCCAAGAACAGCGAGATCAGCAGCCTCAAGTCAAGCCTATTGACGCGGCCTGATTAGCAGACGGCAAGGCTGATGTCAGTAAGATAACTATTTCTTCCCTGTGCGGCTGACATTGATCGTTGCAACTATGACGGCTGCGATCAGCACGATGCCCGTCATGGTGGAGGGGGATGGCATCAGCAATGGTGCCACCCAACGTCGCGAGTCGCCTCGCGCTTCTCGCCTCCATGCCTCCGGATCGCCCTGATCATTCTCCGGACACTTTGGAGACGTGATCTCCGCGGAAGCTTGGCATTTGCCCGATCGGCTCGGCTGAAGCACCGTCATCGAACCGTAGCTGCCAAAGCCGATGGTGTGCTGTAATCATTTTTTCTATCGTGCGCCGGTTCTGTGGTTTGCCAACGAACCCTTCCTGAATGATGACGCGCTCCAGGGTCAGAAGTAGCTGAGCCGCAACATCGAGATTCCCCAGATCGCAGGCCTCATGAGCCGCGATCAGGATGCGTTCCGGTAGCCTCCGGCTTTGCCGAAGTGCTGCATCGGGCTTGGAGCTCAAGTAGCTCGTCATATCCATCATTGCTGGCGCTACTCCCGCTTCGTAGCTGGTCTGCATGATTGACTCATTCTCGGTCATGTAGGTGTGAAAATTCGGATGCAGGCTTAGCTGGACCATCCGAAACTGGCGGGGATTATGCGGCCGTCCATACCGATGTCGTGGAACTGGTGCAGCTCGGGCTATGGAGCGTGGCGGCCAAACTGTTCAATGTGAGATTGAGCCCGAGCGCGCCGAGTTGGCAGCAGCATAAGGGCACCCTGCTGTCTTATAGTTCGTTTGCACTCCTGATCATTCCCCATGTCTTCCGCTCGAAGCAATTACGCCTGGATGATTTCCTGCACTCGGGCGATGAACGCGTCCAGCTTGAAGGGTTTCGTCATGACCTGCATGCGGTAGTCGAGCAGGTTGTTGCTGACAAGGGTGCCATGTGCATAGCCGGTGATGAACAGGACCTTGAGCTCGGTGTGCAGCTTCCACGCCGCGTCAGCAAGTTGGCGGCCGTTCATGCCTCCGGGCAGACCTACATCGGTCACCAGGAGGTCGAGATGCGGCGCTGACGCCACCAGAGCCAGCCCAGAATGACCGTCATCCGCCTCCAGCACCGTGTAGCCTTGGTCGGCGAGCATTTCGACGATGAGCATGCGTATTGATGCCTCGTCCTCGATGACCAGGACGACGGCACTTCTCACGGTCTTCGATATGCCGCTCGCGATGTCGAGCGCCGCCTGGCGTTCCACGGCGCCGAGATGGCGGGGAAGATAAATCGACACGGTCGTGCTCTTCCCTTCATCGCTGCGCAGGTGGATCTGTCCTCCGGACTGTTGGACGAAGCCTTGGGCCATCGACAGGCCCAGGCCGGTGCCCTTTCCCAGCGGCTTGGTCGTGAAGAAAGGGTCAAAGGCGCGCGCTATCACGTCTGGCGACATCCCGATGCCGGTATCGGTGACATGCAGCGCCACGTAGTCGCCGGGACGCAGGTCCAGCCAGGGAAGCTCGTCCCGGGCGCCACGCCGGTCGGGCACGACGATGTTGGCGGTCTCGAGCACCAGATATCCACCATCCGGCATGGCGTCGCGGGCGTTGATGACGAGGTTGAGCAGGACGCTCTCGAGCTGGTTCGGATCGCACAACAACGGCCACAGCGTGTCTGCCAGCCGGGTCTCGAGATGGATCGATGGGTCCAGCGTGCGACGGAGCAGATCTTCCATGCCGCCGATCCGTTCGTTGACGTCGACCGCCTTGGGCTCCAGGGTCTGCCGGCGGGCGAAAGCCAGCAGACGGTGGGTCAGGGCCGCGGCGCTGTCGGTCGAGGTCTGGGCGGTCTTGACATATTGGCTGAGCTCGGCGATGCGCCCCTGGGCCGCGCGGATCTCGATCATCTCCAGGCTGCCGGAGATCGCCGCCAGCAGGTTGTTGAAGTCGTGCGCGAGCCCGCCGGTGAGCTGGCCGATCGCCTCCATCTTGCTGGACTGGCGCAACGCCGCCTCG
>CAXSEE010000398.1:0-2229 GCA_964235615.1 uncultured Acetobacteraceae bacterium
TGATGACAGCATTGCCAGCATTGCCAGCATTGCCAGCATTTACAGGAGACCGCAGGTAGCAGGCAGCCTCAGCATACGCAACGTCGACGAGCTGATCGCCCGCTTAAAACGCCGGGCTCCACGGCATGGGCAGTCAGCGGAAGCCGAGGTGCGTGACATCCTCCGGCAGGTGCTGGAGGGCGAGGCGGATGGCGACTTCGAGCGCTTGGCTGCCGACCTGCGGCGGTTGACGCCTACCCGACCCCAGACCCCGGCAGAGATCCTGCAGCGCGAGGGCCGGGACGAGCGGTGAAGCGGCTCGTGGTCGACGCCAGTGTCGCGATCAAATGGGTGATCGAGGAGCCAGGGACCGCGGAGGCGCTTGCCTTGCGTCGATATCGCCTGTCGGCGCCTGACCTGCTGATTCCGGAGTGTGCAAACATCCTGTGGAAGAAGGTGCGCCGCCAGGAGATCAGCACAGACGAGGCCTCGCTTGCCGCCCGCCTGCTGGAGCATGCGGATGTCGAGCTGATCCCGATGCGGCGTCTTCTGGAGCCGGCGACCCGGCTGGCCATTCAGCTCGATCATCCGGCCTATGACTGCGTCTATCTTGCTTTGGCGCAATCCAGCGGCTGCAGCTTCGTGACGGCCGACACCAAGTTTTGCGCCAAAGTGAGGAGCCATGTGCCAGCGGACCAGGTGCTGGACTTGGCGAATGTCCTCGAGCAGCTGGACGCAGAGGCAGGGCAGTGAGTGGAAAGGCTAAAGTCCAGGACGATGTTGCAACCAGGCTGAAATGTCCATTGGTGCGCAAAGCTGAAATGTCCGGCAGCCGCTCATTCTGCCGCCGTCGGGAGAAGCACCCCGGCAGCAAGGTTGCGACCCTTCCGCCGGTAGCCCATTGCCTCGCTCTTGGTCTTAATCCTCGGCGCCGGCACCTCGGCGTCCCGCTGCACCTTGATGAAGGCGAGCGCCGCTCCGAGCCGCTTGTTCTCCACGATCGCCGCATGGCTCACGCGCTGGTCCTTGTCGAACACGGTGTAGGGCAGGGACACGCCCTTCCATCGGACTTCCAAGCGACCGTCTGCGAAGTCGTAGATGTCGACATACTGCTCGGCCGCTCGCTCCGTGACGGCATTGCGCTCCACAATGAGCAGCCTGCGCTCGTAGGAAAGGCTGAGCTGCTGACCAAGGTAGCGCTGCTCGCGACGACAGAGGATGTCCCTCAGGCGCTCCGGTCGGACCGTCAGCGCCCGATGCAGGTTGTCCTGGCAAGCCGGGACCACAGAGAACCGGGCGTTGAAGCGCTCGATAAAACCCGGCAGGAACGCATTGCCGTCTTCCATGCTCGACACGCCAACAAGGCGCAGTTCCTTGACCAGGCGGTCCTGAAGCGTTCGATTGACGCGTTCCACACGGCCTTTGGCCTGGCTGGAGTTGGCGCAGATGATCTCAATGTTCAGCTCGGCCAGCGCACGGCCAAACTGCGTCATTCCCTGTCCGCCCTTGGCCTCCGGCTTGGAGACGCGGAATACCGTATGCTTGTCCGAGTAGAACGCGACCGGGCAGCCGTGCGTCTCCAGGTAGCCGCGCAGCGTGTCGAAGTAGGATGCCGTGCTTTCGCTGCTCACGAACCGCAGCTGCATCAGTCTGCCGGTCGCATCGTCGATGAACACCAGAAGCGTGCAGGAGCCGCCGCGGCTCTCAAACCAGCGATGCTCGCTGCCGTCGATCTGGATCAGCTCGCCAAGCGCCTCGCGACGCAGACGAGGCTGATGGAACGTCCGGCGCTGCCGGCGCGACAGCCAGATGCCGGCCTCCACCATCCATTTACGGAGCGTTTCCCTCGAAACCGTCAGCGCGTGGTGCTGCGCCAGCATCTCGGCCGCCAGGGTCGGACCGAAGTCCGCGTACTTCTCTCGGACCAGGGCCATGGCGTAGCTCTGGATGCCGACCTGGATCTTGTTGTTGGGCGGCTGCCCACGCGCCTGGTGGGCAAGGGCTGCGCCGCCGCCAGCCTCAAGCCGCCCGAGCAGACGATGGACGTGCCGGCTGCTTACCGCCAGCAGCGACGCCGCGGAGGCGACAGAACGCCTCCCGGACACGACCTCGGACAGGACCCCAATGCGATGCAGATCGCGCTCGCTCATCACCACCCAGCCCAAAATGCACCTCCAAACCGATCCAGTCGGACGAGAAGGCGGACATTTCTGGTTTGCTCAAGACGGACATTCTAGCTTTGCGCCTACA
>CAXSEE010000399.1:0-2222 GCA_964235615.1 uncultured Acetobacteraceae bacterium
GGTAAGGCTGGGCTCTGCCCAGACCCGCCAAAGGCCTCGGCCTTTGGAAACCAATCCATGGATATGATTGGATTCTCAAGGCTTCGCCGGGGGGGGTCCAGGGCAGAGCCCTGATTTTCTCCACGTCACGGCAGCGCACTTGTTCCGTGCCATCGTCGAGCGCATCCTGCATTCTTGAACATGATGCTGCCTCGGCAATGCGCCATTCTCGCAGGCGGCCTCGGCACCCGTCTTGGCCCACTCACCCGAGACACGCCGAAGCCGCTGCTCGATGTTGCCGGCCGTCCCTTCCTGGCCTGGCTGATGCGCGAAGCCATGCGCTGGGGCATCGAGGAGTTCGTGCTCCTGACCGGGCATCTCGGGCATCAGGTCCAGGCCCGGATCGACGCGCTGGCGGCCCTGCTGCCACGGCCGGTCGTCATCCGCGTCAGCAACGAAGCGGCTCCGGCCGGCACCGGCGGCGCACTGCATCATGCACGGGGGATGCTTGACGACCGCTTCCTGCTGCTGAACGGCGACAGTTTGTTTTTGGCCGACCTTGGACCGGCCCTGGCGAAGTTCTCCCAGGATCCACCCGAGGTCGCCTGCCGGATGATCCTGCGGTCGGTGCCCGATGCCGGCCGTTACGGCGTCGTTACCCTGGAGAGCAATGCCCGGCACGGCGATCAGGTCAGCGCCTTTCGAGAGCGACCGGAGGCAACCGGCCCGGGCTTGATCAACAGCGGCATCTATCTGATGGATCGCCATGCCGTTGAACGGACAACCCCGAACTGCTCTCTGGAACGCGATGTATTGCCCGATCTGGTCGCCGATGGCCGTGTCTGCGGAACGCTTGCCGACGGCTGGTTCATCGATATTGGTATCACCGCCGACCTCGAACGCGCCCGGGCGGAGTTGCCCGGCCAGGTGCTTCGTCCGGCACTACTCCTCGACCGCGATGGCGTTCTGAACCAGGATCATGGCTGGGTCGGCAGTCGCGAGCGATGGGATTGGATGACGGGCGCCCTAGAGGCGGTTCGGCTCGCTACCGCCGCCGGGTTCCATGTTTTCGTCGTCACCAACCAGTCCGGTGTTGCCCGCGGCCTCTACACGGAGGACGATGTGCAAAACCTCCACCGGTGGATGGGGCAGAGACTGCGGGAGGCAGGTGGGACCGTGGATGACGTGCGCTACTGCCCATTCCATCCCGATGGCGTGGTGCCACGCTATCGGCGGCAATCCGACTGGCGCAAGCCGGCGCCAGGGATGCTGATCGACCTGATCCGGGCATGGGAGCTGGCGCCGTCGCGATGCCTGATGGTGGGTGATCAGCCGAGCGACATCGCCGCCGCGACGGCCGCAGGAATATCCGGACATCTGTTTACGGGCGGCGATCTTGCCGCCTTCATACGGCCTCTACTGGAAACTGGACGATCGTCATGAACGCAGGCGGCTCATCCGGCTCCCTGGCGGGCATCGTGCGGTCTCGCGTGCCGTTGCGACTGGGGCTGGCCGGAGGCGGCACGGATCTCAGCCCCTATTGCGACGAGCATGGCGGCGCGGTGCTCAACACCACCATAGATCGCTATGCCTACGCGATCATCGCCCCTTCGCAGGACGACAGGGTCCACCTGATCGCGCCCGACCTGGGCATCGAGGAAGCCCTGCGGCCCGATGACGATGCCCTGGCCGATGCGAAGCTCGTGCTGCATGCGGGCGTGTTGCGACGCATGGCCAGGCAGTTCGACGACGGTCGTATACGACCGATGCGGGTCACATCCTTCGTCGACGCGCCGCCCGGCAGCGGCCTTGGTTCCAGCTCGGCGCTGTGCGTGGCTCTCGTGGAAGCCTTCCGGACCATGATGCGCCTGCCACTGGGTCTGTACGACGTGGCGCATCTCGCCTTCGAGGTGGAGAGGATCGATCTCGGTCTCGCCGGCGGCAAGCAGGACCAGTATGCCGCAACCTTCGGCGGCATCAACTTCATCGAGTTCCTGGCCGGCGACCGGGTCGTCGTCAATCCGCTGCGCGTGCCGCAGGCGGTGCTCAACGAGCTGGAGATCAGCCTGGTCATCTGCTTCACCGGCGTCTCCCGCCGGTCGGAACGGATCATCGAGGAGCAGACACGCAACATGACCGAGCACGCCTCGGACGCCCTCGCCGGATTGCACCGCCTGAAACGCGACGCGCAGGATATGAAGGACGCTCTGTTGCGTGGTCAGATAGGTCGCATCGCCGATATT
>CAXSEE010000400.1:0-781 GCA_964235615.1 uncultured Acetobacteraceae bacterium
CAGCCATGCTCTGCTGGGCTTTCGGGACGTAGGACAACGCATTGCGCATCCAGTGCACGATCCGAACGCAATCGACGCGATCCGTTTTGCTATGTCCGTGCCGTTCGCTGGAGCGGGTCCTGCTCTACGGCGACGGCGGCGGGATGCCCTTTTTCCCTGAACAGAGGGTGGCGCGTTCGGTCTGGCTAACCTGCTGCAAAGGTTCAGCCCGATGCCCCATCCACTACGTGCCAGGGCAGGGGCCACCTGGACGATCCAGTCGATAGCGGTCCGGACCCGCGACGGACCCGAGCGACTGGATCAGGTCTATCGTCGCCTGCTGGACGACACGTCCGTCACCTCCCGTTCCACCCCGAAATCCGAGATAAGCCCGCCATGCGTATCGCCCTCTACGCCCGTGTCTCAACCGAGCGCCAGGAACGTCAGCAAACCATCGACAGCCAGTTCACCGCCCTGCGCGCCTGGGTCGCCGGCGGAAGTCACGAGCTCGCCGAGACGCATGTCTTCCGCGATGAGGGATACAGTGGCGCCCGGCTCGACCGACCCGGTCTAGACGGGTTGCGCGATGCTGTCCGAGACGGGGCCGTCGAGCATGTCGTTGTGTTGAGCCCCGATCGGCTGGCACGACGCTATGCCTACCAGGTTCTGCTGCTCGAGGAGTTCCGTCGTGCTGGGTGCCAGGTGACGTTTCTGCATCACCCGATCTCGGACAATCCGAATGACCAGTTGCTGTTGCAGATCCAGGGTGCCATCGCCGAGTATGAGCGCGCCGTCCTCGGCG
>CAXSEE010000400.1:791-2209 GCA_964235615.1 uncultured Acetobacteraceae bacterium
TCGTCAGGATCAAGCTTCTGCTGCAGGGAACGCAGCACGCCGTCCTCGGCGAGCGCTTCCGCCGCGGCAAGATGCAGAAGGCGCGTGATGGACAGTACCTGAGCGGCCGCGCGCCATACGGCTATCGCTACGTTCCTCGTCATGAAGCAGCACCTGGTCATCTTGTGGTCGATGACGCGGAAGCAGAACTGGTACGCATGCTCTACAGCTGGCTTGCCGACGAGCAGATGACCATCAGGCAGATCCTCAAGCGGCTAAACGGCGGACCGCACTATCCGCGCTCCGGCCATCATCCCTGGTCACCCTCGGTGGTGCATCATATTCTTGCCGACCCGATCTATGCCGGCACTGCCTATGCCAATCGCTACAGCTTCGTGCCTCCGAAGAAGCCGCGGCGTGACCGGGGACCACGTAGCCGTGAGGCTTCATGCCGCCAGATCAAGCCGCGTGAGCAGTGGATCGCCATCTCCGTGCCGGCACTCGTCGATGCCGACGTCTGGGACCGGGCGCAGGCGCAGCTCGCACGCAACTCCAGCCTCTCGTTTCGAAACAACAGCAAATACACCTACCTCCTGCGTTGCCTGCTTACCTGCAAGGTTTGTGGACTAGCCATGTTCGGACGCACCTATCCGGCACGAGTAGGGCAGCCTGAGCGGCGATATTACCAGTGCCACGGTAAGGACTGCATCATGACAGCTCGTCCAGCTGCTTGCCCTACTCGCAATGTCAAAGCCGAGGAGATCGAGGCGGCCGTGTGGGATCACATCGCCGGTTTATTATCCGATCCGCAGCGGCTGGTGGCACAATTCGAACATCTGGCCGCTACAGCGCAAGTTGGCACTGCCCGAGATCGCGCAGCCGATCAGCAACTCCGCGCTCGGGTGGACCGAATTGTCCGTGCTGACAAGCGCCTGCTCGACGCGTATGAGGCTGACGCCATCAGCCTGTCTGAGTTGTCTGAGCGCCGCCATCACCTTGCAGAGCAGCGGCGTGGTCTGGAACGGCAACAGCAGGAGTTGGATCAGCTACGCCAGCAGCGTGCTCAGGCCGAAGCCGTGCGGACCAACCTGACAGCGTTCTGTTCCCGTATAACCGCCCGGCTCGATCAAGCAACACTCTCCGACAAGCAGACGATCTTGCAGTTGATCATCGAGCGCATCATCGTCGACGAAGGCAACCTGGAGATCCGCCATGTCATCCCATTGCCCGCCAACCCGCCCGGCCGTGACGTCCCGGACACTCCCGATGCACCATTGCGTACGGATCGTATGAACGCGACAGCGTTGCCACGAGGCGCTGAACACCCGGCGAATGGCCGACTTCAGACCTTCATGCGCGTCGGAGATCACCAGATTCACCCCGTTGTAGCGCGACACGAAGGATGGCCGGTTGGCGACAGTCAGATGGCCGGTCGCTGT
>CAXSEE010000401.1:0-2196 GCA_964235615.1 uncultured Acetobacteraceae bacterium
ACCGCTCGGCCCGGACCCGTTGGCGTATGTCCGGCAGCCTGCCGCGGATCTCGGCCTCGATCCGGTAGAGGGTGGCGATCCGCCTGACCGCCTCGCCGGCCAGCGGAGACCCTTTCTCCTGCAGCTTGTAGAAGTTCCTGCGCATGTGAATCCAGCAGGCTGCGAGGGTGACGAGGCCTTTCGCCTCCAGTGCCTCGAAGCCGGCATAGCCGTCAACCTGGAGGATGCCGCGAAAGCTGGCGAGATGGCCAGCCGGCCGGGCTGCCGTGCGATCGGGCGCGTAGAAGAACACCACGGCAGGCGGCGTGGTGTCGCCGTAGGACCTATCGTCGCGGGTGTAGCCCCACAGCCGGCCGGTCTTCGTCCGGCCGCGGCCGGGATCAAGCACCGGCAGCGGCGTGTCGTCGGCGAAGACGCGGCAGCCGGCCATGACATGGGCGACCAGGCGCTCGTGCAGCGCCTCCAGCCACCAGCAGGCGGCACCGACCCAGCCGGACAGCGTGGAGCGGCTGATGGCGATGCCGTGCCGCTCGAAGATCCGGGTCTGCCGGAACAGGGGCAGGTAGTCGCAGTGGCGGCTGACCAGCACATGGGCGATCAGGGCGGGGGTAGCGAGGCCGCCGGCCAGCACCCGCTCGGGCGCCGGCGCCTGGAACAGGGTGCCGCAGGCACGACAGGCACATTTCGGCCGGGTGATGCGGATGACCCGGACCTGAGCCGGGATCCAGTCGAGCATCTCATTGCTGGTGGCACCGGCGTCATGCAGCGCAGCGCCGCAATCGGGACAGCAGTCGTGCGGCACCGGCAGCACCGTCTCGACCCGGGGCAGATGCGCCGGCAGCGGCGCCCGATGAGGTTTCTTGTCGCGAGGCTCCGCCGCGGCCGTTGTCGGCTCGGGATCGGAGTTGCGAGCCTCGGCCCGGGCCAAGTCGGCCTCGAGATCCTCAAGGCCGAACGCCATCTGGTCCGGATCGAGCCGTTCCGAGCGGCGGCCGAACTGCGTCCGCAGGAACTGCTTGATGATGGACTGCAGACGCTCGATCTCGATCCGGCTCTCAGCGAGGGCGCCGTCACGGCCGGCGACAGCACCGGCGAGATCGCGCACCAGTTGCTGGAGCAGGTCGATGTCGGTCGGCAGGTTGTCCAAGGCGATCTTCACGAGACAAACATACTGCAGTCATCATCGCCAGTACAATGACAAACAGCGCTTTCAACCGGCGACCATGGGCTGTCGCGGCCGGACCGGCGTCCGCCACTCCAGCCCCTCTATCAGCATCGACATCTGCGCTGGGCTCAGCATGATCGACGTCGCACCATCGACTGTTGGCTGCGTCGACGGCCAGGTGAACATGCCCTGATCGAGCCGCTTCATGAACAGGCACATCCCGTTCTGATCATAAAACAGAATCTTTATTCTGTTCGATCGCTTCCCGCGAAAGATGAAAAGGTGCCCACCAAATGGATCCTGTCGAAGCACTTCCTGAACCAACAACGACAAGCTGTCTAAGCCTTTTCGCATGTCCGTCGCACCAAGTGCCAGATGAATGCGCACACCCGCCGGCACCGTAATCACAGCGGTATCTCCAGCGCCATAACGATGCGCCGCAGAGCATCGACATCAACGTCGTAGCCAACGCGGATGCGGCGGCCACCCACCAGATCGATCTCGATCAGCGAAGGCGGAGATATCGCGATCGGCATAGGTGACGCTGACGCCGTGACTTGGACCTCTGCAAAAGTAGGTTCTGCCTCGGGTGGTGGCGCCGTCAGAACCGGACGCGCGAACTCCCGGAGCCAGCGGTAGGCAGCACTCGGGGTGATGCCGTGCTGACGGGCAAAACGCGACAGCGGCTGTCCCGAGTTGAGCCCCTCCCAGACCAGCTGACGTTTCTGCTCCATCGTCCATCGCCGGCGAATGACGGGTAGGACCACGGCCTCCGGGGCGTCTCCCGGCGGGCGGGCATAAGAGAATTCCTTTAGGCCCTCCTCATCGGGAGCCTCTGAACCCTCCCGAACGATCTGCTGACGAAGCGGTCCATAGAAATGGGTGCGCCATTTCCGCAGTTCCCTGGCTACAAGCCCATGCTGCCGACAGTAGTCGCGCTGTAAGCCGCGGTGCTGCTGACATGCATCGACGTGCGTCCGCCAAAACGTCTCATGCTCCAACTGGTCCAACTCACGGCTCCATATCGTGAG
>CAXSEE010000402.1:0-2195 GCA_964235615.1 uncultured Acetobacteraceae bacterium
TCTGACTTTCGCTCCACGAATTTTTCGCAAACCAAATCGTATCAAAAGGCCCAAGCATGCGCAGGCGACTAGAAACGCCTGAAAAACCAGGGCCGTAATGATGTTAATCGCGGCAAAGTCGAGGTTTATCTGCGATTTGCGAAGCCCAAGCAAGTAGAAGGCGAGACTGTTTAGGTGATTCGTAATAAAGGAACCTAACACATTGAAGTCGTGGCGAGAGCGTCGGCTTCGGGTTGAAACGATCGGCGGAATATGCAATCGGCCAGTTGAGCCAACCGTTATTTTCTGCCGTCAGCAAGGGAGTGGTCGGCGTTGGAGACGGCGGCCTGGCTGCATGCCCATGATGGTTGCACTTGCCTCCCAAGCCGGCAAGTTTCTCGTACTCCTACCTCAAAGGCGGACAGACCGCTTTCCTCCCAATTCAGCCGACCGAGGTGTCGGCCGGTATGTCCGGTCCCGGGGAGTTACGCCTGTCCGTCGGATGGCTGAGTTTGGCGCAAAACGGCCGTGGTACCTACGGCAGGGTTCCTCGTCAGCACTTAATAATGCGGTTATCACATGCGGATTTCCTAGAGAATCAGGCTCAAAGAAAGCCCTCTCCTGCGTGTCCGTCGACGATCTGTGCGTCGCGGATATGGCCGGCAAGCACGTCGGTTGACTTATGGCGTGAGACTTCCTTCAGCTTGAAGATACTCGCGCCTGCCCTTGCCCCCGACCTGATGAAGCCCGCCCGTAGCGAATGCCCCGCAAACAACCTCGGATCATACCCAGCCGCGGCCGCTTGCGCCTGCACCACCCGTGCGACCGCCCGATCACTCATCGGCTGATCTGTTGCTGCTCTTGCCTTCAGCTTCCGCAATACGAACCCTTCGCTGATCCCGGCCAGCTGCAGCCACGCCTCGAGCCGCTGTACCGGCCGGATGCGCCGGCCGTCCGGGATGGCGATGACTTGGCCGCTGCCTTCCTGATCGGCCTTGGTGTGTCCGAACTGCACGCGCAGGCCGCGCGGCTCGCGGGTGATCTGATCCACCCGCAGCGCCACCAGCTCGCTCCGCCGGAACGCGCCGGCATGCCGAAGGCCAGCAGAGCCCGATCCCGCACGTTGCGGATGTCGTCGCCCTCGATGGCGCGCAGGATGTCGCGCAGCACGTCGGCGTCGGCCGCATGCTTGCGGGCTGGCGGCTTGCCGTGGCTGCGCCGGATCCCGGCCATCACCTCGATGATCGCCGCAGCCCCTTCGCGCTGCGGTGGCGGTTGCATCCCGTGCTGGCGGTGCGCATGCCCGATCGCGGCCAGCCGGCGGCCGATGCTCATCGGCGCGCAGCCGCGTGCGGCCTCGCCGGCGAGGAAGACCGCCACTGCGCGCGGATCCGCCGGCAGCGGCGCGAGTGCGCGCGCCGTGCACCAGGTGCTGAAGACCAGCCAGTCGCGCGCGTAGGGGTGTCGGGTGCTCGGCGCCCGGGCAGCCTCGGCGTATCTGGCGGCGACGGCGATCTCGGCGCGGACCCGCTCGACGAGAGCGGCGTCACCATCGGACGCTCGGATCGACAACCCGGCATCGGGTTGGTCGCCATCATCGTCCGCGTCGTCCATCACCACACCCCCCCCACCGCTCTCCAAACCTTCGATCGGCTGCTTCTTCCACCCTATCTTCTACCCCATCCATTTTGTTCGAGAATCCATCTTACCGGACAAAATGGGACAGCAGAGGATGGCCAGAGAAGGACTTGATCGGAAGAGTTCTTCGAAATAGATATCGATCATGATCGTCAGCCCCGAACAGATCCGTGCCGCGCGGGCGCTGCTTCGCCTCGAGCAGGACGAGATCGCCCGCCGCGCCCACGTCTCGGTGATCACCATCCGCCGCCTCGAGGCGGCACAGGGCGCCGATCGCGTCGCCGCCGTCACCCTCGACCAAGTGCGTCAGGTCCTGGAACAGGCCGGCGCGATCTTCATCGAGAACGGTGTGCGCCTGCGCCGAGCTGACCGGTCGCAAACCTCGGCCCTGTTCGAGGATCTCCGCGCCATCAGCCTGCGCAGCGCCGAACGGCTGCAGGGTCATGACCGGATGAACGAAGCCGATCTCTACGATGCGGACGGACTGCCGGCATGATCGCCATCGACAGCTCGGCGCTGATCGCCATCCTGCGCCGCGAGCCGGAGGCAGACCGCTTCCTGCACGTCATCGCCGCGGC
>CAXSEE010000403.1:0-2180 GCA_964235615.1 uncultured Acetobacteraceae bacterium
GGCACGATCATGACCACGAATGAAGTGACTGCTGTCTGCGAGAAATCCTGGATCTCGAAGCAGCGCCAGACCACGGGAAGCAATCCGACCGCCAGGGCTGATCTCGTCGCATGTTCCAGGAGCAGCCAGTGAGACTTCAGCCAATCCTCTTGCCAGAAGGCGCCAAGGAGGTTGTCACTGGCCACACGCTTCGGTCGCGCAGTGGCGTCTCGATCCGGTTGATGCGATCTGCTGAACAGTGCTGCCACCAAGAGACACGATGCCGTGCCCACGGTGATCTCCGCGACCCTGGTCGCCGCGAAATGCAGAACGTCGCCCGGGTCCGCCAGCGCCTCGGTCATGACCAGGCCAGCCGTGATGCCGAAGAACACCCACGCGTAGCTGGAGCGGCCGACGAGAGCGCCGAACGCGCCGATCCAGGTCGCCACGAACAACGATGCGATGAGGAGCGGCGGATCGTCGGCGATCATCGGTGCGAGCAACAGGCCGAAAGCGGCACCGCTGACGGTGCCGCCGATGCGCAGGATTCCGCGCGACAATGCCTCCGACATGCTCGCGCGCAACACCATGAAGCCGCTGAAGGCGGCCCAGGAAAGGTCGTCCAACTGCAGCAAATCGGCGAGGGTCACGGCGAGCAACACGGAGAGAACGGCCTTAAGAGGCTCCCGAGCTGCCGCGCCGTGCAGCGTCAGGCTGCGAAGATCGCGAACGAGACCGCCCGGGATAGGCCGAAAAATATCGGCGAGCTTCGGCATCCCCGGGCGTCCGTCCCTCTTGCCTAGTAGAATGCTATGGTCCGGGCGTCGGCGCCCATGAACAGATCTTCGGGCGCCGGCCCGTCGATGAGCTGCAGCCGGACTGGAATGCGGCGGTTCAGTCTGATCCAGTCCACGGTCGGAGACACGTAGGGAACCAGTGACTGCGGCTCCTGTTCGCGGCTGATGCCGTGCGCGATACCCTGGACGCGCGCGCGGAAGAGGTGCCACGGATCGGTATCGAGCCAGACCCAGACGATTTGGTTCGGCCTCAGATGGCGCAGGTAGTATTCCTTGTAGTTCGCGATGACGCGCCAGGCCCGAGCATCGACGATTGCCAGGGCCGGATGATCGGGAGACACCTGGTCGCCAGGTTGGAGGCTCAGGTTGGTGATGGCGCCGTCTACGGGAGCCACGACCCGCGTGCGGCTGAGACGCCATTCGGAGAACAGCCGAGCGGCGTGTGCGGTCGCGATCGCGATCTGGTGCAGGCGCATCGACTGCGCGGCCCCTTCGAGCGCCGCCTGAGCGCTGGCCTGCCTGGCAAGACCCTGCGCCTGCGCGATCCGGGCATTGTCAAAGATTTGCCTCGGGATATCGTTCGTCGCATTCAGCGGGATGGCGCGATTCAGGGTGAAGGTGGCTAGACGAGATGCTTCGTCGGCGACTTCCTTCTGCGCCTGAAGGCTTGCGATAGCCGCCCGATCGATTGGCAGTTGCGCGCGCGCTTCCTCTTCTTTCGCGGCCGCTTGCCGTAGCTGCAGTTCGAAGGGTAACGGATCGATCGTGAAAACCACCGACCCGCGCTTGACCGACTGATTGTCATGGACGTCGACAGAAACGATTGGACCGGTCACTTCCGGCGTAACGGCGACAACATCGGAAGTGACGTAGGCATCGTCGGTATAGGCGATCACGTAACCCGATCCCCACCACAGCACGACCACGGACACCAGAGCGCCTAGCACCAGCAACGCACGATGCCGGTGGCTGAGCCGCACAGGATGACGCGGCAGTGACAGCGACGCCGGACTTGCATCCCCTGGACGGGATCGCCAAATCCAAGCGGCTAACGACCGCGTCAATCAGCACCAAGCCAGATGCATCAGTCCCACGAACGCCGACCGCGTCAGCGAAGCAGGTTCGAGCGGGCGAGTTCGACGACCTCGTCGCCGCGCCCGCTCATCACCGCCTTGAGCATGTAGAGCGTGAAGCCGCGGGCCATCTCGGCGGTGACCTTCGGCGGCATCGCCAGCTCCATCCGGTTGACGACCGCGTCGATCAGCACCGGGCCTGGATGGGCCAGCGCCTCGGCCAGCTTGGTCTCCACGTCGGCCGGATCGTCGATGCGCACGCCGTGGATGCCGATCGCGTTGGCCATGGCCGCGAAGTCGGGGTTCTCCAGCGTGGTCCCGGTGTCGACGA
>CAXSEE010000404.1:0-2174 GCA_964235615.1 uncultured Acetobacteraceae bacterium
GGCATCTCAAGAACGAGTTGAGGAAGGAAACGCTCAAGTGTCGAGCGGCAGCGGTGGCGGCGGCCCATCAATCCCGATACCGACCGCCGACTAGCGACACTTGAAGAGACCGTGGGTCGCATAGAGCCGAAGCTAGACAAGCTGGACGATCGAGTCCGTGCAATCGAGATCGCGATTGGCAGGGTCGACGGCAAGCTTGACCTGCTGGTAGCTAAGGTGCCCTCGTGGTGGCAGCAGCCGGTCGGAGTTGTAGCTATCATTGCGGCCCTAGTGGGCGCCATCGGGCTCGGCAAGGCGCTCGGGGTGCTGCACTAGCATTTCACGCCTCTACGTGGCCGTGCGAGCGTTGGATATGACGTTCGCTTCACTCGACTTCATGTTTCTGCTGTTAGCCTCTGCTGCGATAGCTCAAGACGGGTCCCGATAGACATCGGAAGGCAGGCTGAAATGGCCAACCAGTCAGCCACTGGGCAACAACGCTTTTTCCAAAGAAGCCACACGGTGATGCCGTTTGTGCTACCGTCTATGAAGCCGGACGCGTGTCCTCAACGCAGGCGATATCGCAATTATTCTGACTCGTCGGCGACGCACTTCTATACCACGTTTGGCGGCGAGAACCTCCAGGCGGGGCAGACACTTCGCATCTTGGGGGATGGTCAGCCGATCTTCGATGCGCAGATGCTCTCGCAAGAGGAAGTTCCCGGTTCCGGCCACGAGGTGATGGCCGATCTCCCAGGAAGCATCCTGGTGAACACGCTCGGGCCCGCGCTCATGCGCAGCAACACCATGCAGGTCGATTTTGGCGGGCAACGTTTCACCGCCCGCCTGACCGACCTTCGCCCGGTAGCAGCACAGATCAAAGACTGTGCGCTGACGATGCGGCGCCTCTATTCATGACCGCATTCGCCTGACCGACTAGCGTGGGAGATCCCGGACGCAGTTCAACTCTCGGGACACGCGCAGAGTGTCTCGACCTGCTCCCGCGCCGCACGCACCGCCTTCGGTTCGTCTACGTCCGGCCCCTTGGCCTTCATCGGCGATAGACACGCCATCGGATGCTTGGGCTTTCTTCATCATGAACATGTGGAGTCTGACGTCGGCTTGGGGTAAGCCACATCGACGGCTTGGCCTCAGGCGTGGCCTCGCTCCGTCCCAAGCCGTCCCCCTACTCATGTTGGGGCGGGCGGGCTTGCCCCTGCCAGCGATGCGGATTTCACTCTGAGGAACAAGACAGGCTACCAAATCGACGAGGTTTACGTATCGCGCCACTGCAACTCGGCTTGGGACCGGGATCGTATGGGCAGCGATACACTGGCTGATGGCGAAAGCGTCGATGTCACTTTCCGCACGGCAACGGTGCCTGCAAGTTCGACATCAAGGTGAAGTATCATGATGACGAGTCCACCGCCGAATTGGGCGATGTGGATCTATGTCACTACAACGCGATCTCCCTTTTTGGGATCCCAAACGTCAAGTCACTCGTGCCGTCGGCGAATAGATGATCTCGGATGCCGATACCGCCCGATGTCTAGTCCTTTGCCGTATCGATCACTCCTGGGATGAGGCCTCGACGTCGATTTGGCACACCGTCGAGACGTTCGCCTCAACGTTTCAGCCGATAACCCGTCGCAAAGATCCACCAGATCACGACGAGGCACACCGCCATGAACACCAGCGTCATTCCCAAGCTAACCCCTACGCCGATGTCCGAGGTGCCGAAGAAGCTCCAGCGAAAGCCGCTGATCAAGTACACCACGGGATTGAACAGCGTGACAGTGCGCCAGACCGGCGGGAGCATGCTGATCGAGTAGAAGCTGCCGCCCAGGAAGGTCAGGGGGGTGATCACGAGCAGGGGGATCAGGTTCAGTTTCTCGAAGCTGTCGGCCCAGATGCCGATGATGAAGCCGAAGAGGCTGAACGTCACGGCGGTGAGCACCAGGAACACGGCCATCCAGACCGGGTGTATGATGCCGAACGCCACGAACAGCTTGGCTGTCGCCAGGATGATGACGCCGAGCAGCAGGGACTTGCTGGCGGCGGCGCCCACGTAGCCGAGCACGATCTCGGCCGGGGCGACGGGGGCGGAGAGGAGTTCGTAGATCGTGCCGACGAACTTTGGAAAGTAGATGCCGAAGGAGGCGTTGGCGATGCTCTGCGTCAGCAGCGAGAGCATA
>CAXSEE010000405.1:0-2171 GCA_964235615.1 uncultured Acetobacteraceae bacterium
GGCGCTACGTCTCTGCCGCACAGCCGGCGAGATTGTCTGCGACGGGATGACGCGATGAGAGCAGCCATCATCCACGGCGCGCGGGACCTGCGCATCGAGGAGACCGCGACGCCGCAAACCGGCCCCGGCGAGGTCTTGGTCCGCATCCGTGCCGGCGGCATCTGCGGGTCCGACCTGCACTACTACCAGGATGGCGGCTTCGGGGCCGTGCGCATCCGCGAGCCGATGATCCTGGGGCACGAGATCGCGGGCGAGGTGGTCGAGGTCGGCACGGGGGTCACGCGCGTGCGGCCCGGCGACCGCGTTGCGGTGGACCCGAGCCGGCCCTGCGGCCACTGCCGCTATTGCCTGGAGGGCGCGCCGCGGCACTGCCTGGATATGCGCTTCTACGGCAGCGCGATGCGCATGCCGCACGTCCAAGGCGGGTTCCGCGAGCGCCTGGTCTGCACCGAGGCACAGGCCGTTCCCGTCCCGCCGGGCCTGCCATTGGAACACGCGGCCTTCGCCGAGCCGCTCGCCGTCTGCCTGCACGCGATCGGCCAAGCGGGCCCGGTGCTCGGCCGCCGCGTGCTGGTGACCGGCACGGGCCCGATCGGCGCGCTCGCCATCCTCGCCGCCCGCCATGCCGGCGCGCGGGAGGTGGTGGCAACCGACCTGGCGGACGCACCGCTGGCGATCGCGCGCCGCATCGGGGCGGACCTGGCGGTGAACGTGCGCACCGATCCGGCGGGGCTGGACCGGTTCAAGGCGGACAAGGGCTATTTCGACGTGGTGATCGAGGCATCCGGCAGCGCCGCCGCGCTCGCCGCCGCCCTCTCCGTCGCCCGGCCCGGCGCCATCGTTGTTCAGCTAGGCATCGGCGGGGACATGACGCTGCCGATGAACGTGGTAACGGCGAAGGAGATCCAGCTGCGCGGCAGCTTCCGGTTCGACGTGGAGTTCGCCTGGGCGGTGGGGTTCATCGCCTCGGGCGCGATCGATGTGGCGCCGCTGCTGACAGAGGTGGTGCCGCTGGCCGAGGCGGTTCGCGGCTTCGAGCTAGCGGCTGACCGGTCCCGGGCGATGAAGGTGCAGCTGGCGTTGTAGCCGCCCTCAGAACGCCTGGAGCGCGGCCGCACGCGCGACGATATCGGATGCGACTGTGAGCGCATTCGGCAGCAAGCCTGCGTAGTGGCCGACCGGCACGATCGAGGCCCGGAGCGCGTCAACACCACGGCCCTGAAGCACGCGTAGCGCCATCGCGAGTCTGGGTAACGCGTCGGCAACTTCGGAAGCAAGTACGGTCTCCAGTCCAGGACGGGCTGCCGCGACCGCCGCCAAGTCGAACGCGTCGCGCGCAGTGAAGCGTTCGGACCGGTAACGCACCTTCTTGACGATGACTTCCTCCGGAGTCTCGAGCGCAATCATCCGGCCAGCGTGCTCCTGCCAGGAATAGCCAGGGGCCGTCTGCAAGGGGGCGGACAGAAAGTCCACCTCACCTTCCGGCCGCTCGAACTTCAGATAATGGCCGGGCCACTGGAAGCGCTCCGATATCAATGCCGCAGCGGGGTTTACCGCAGGCGTCAGATCCTTCAGCCGCGTGCCCGGGACGAAGATGTCGATGTCGTGGCTAATTCGATGCCCGATCTGCAGCATGATCGCGGTCCCGCCGCCCAACGTCCATCTCGGTGCCGAGCCAGGGCCCTGCGCGGGAAACACATGGTCCAGCGCCGGGAGCGCCAAACGAAGCAGATACTCCCACTCAGATTGAGCGGCAGTCATCGAGCCAGGTCCGTGTTTCGTGCCCGGCTGGCAGAAGCCTATCTGCCATTGCAGCAAGCTGGCTGAACGTCACAGCGCGTGAGACGACCAGATCGGCTATCGTCGCGGTGTCCGTCTCGTCGAAGAACGCGAACAGATGATGCTGATAGCGGATTGGCACTTGACCGGATTGTAATGCATCCAGCAAGGCCACCTCGGAGATCGTCTCCGGCGTGGAGGCGTTGATGTGGCGGGCAGCGAGCGCCAAAGCACGCGCCTGCGTCGGCGTAACCGCGCCCGTCAGCGTCACACCCGCATCGGCATCAGGACGTAGAGCGCGCTGGTGTCCCCTGCGTCCCGGACCACCGTCGGCGCCGCGCCGTCGCTGAACAGGAACTCCACCTCGCCGCCGATCTGGTCCGTGATGTCGT
>CAXSEE010000406.1:0-2124 GCA_964235615.1 uncultured Acetobacteraceae bacterium
TCGAACCGCCGACCCTCTCGGTGTAAACGAGACGCTCTACCGCTGAGCTAACCGCCCCTTCCGTACAAGAACAAGGCTGCCCCGGGCCCGGGACAGCCTCTGATCAAAGTAGCTTACTAACCGCGAGGATCAGCTCACGGCCTCCTTGAGTGTCTTGCCCGGCTTGAACCGCACGGATGTCGAGGCTGGGATGTCGATCTCTTCGCCGGTACGCGGGTTGCGCCCCTTGGCGGCCTTGCGCGGGGCCGTCACGAAACTGCCGAAACCGACCAGGCGGACCTCCTGCTTGTTCTTCAGCGCCTTCTCGATGGAAGCGAACACGGCGTCCACGACCTCGCCAGCCTTTGCCTTGGGCAGGTCGGCCTCTTCGGCTACTGCCGAGACCAGTTCCTGCCTGTTGAGTGGCTTCTCCATGTAACGCCTTTCTATTTTGGGCGCGGACCCGACCCTTCGCGATCCGCACCGTTCCTTAGGGATTGCCCATCGCGCATGCAGCGAGCCCGCTTGTAACAGGCCCGCATATAACAAGACAGAGGCCCCGCAGAGTAAGGGCCCCTGTTCTGGGTCGTCAACGAAGTATCGGGGATCGCTGATGATTTCACCAGCGGCGGCCCCTGGGCAGACCCGTCAGTGCGGCAGCGACGCGCCTGCCGGCAGGACCGCGGCACCCGCGACAGGTTCCGCCGGTTCCTCCCACTCGATCGGCTCCGGCTTGCGCACCAGGGCCTGGGCGATGACCTCGTCGACATGGGCCACCGGGATCAGCTTGAGATGCTTCTTCACGCTGTCGGGGATCTCGGCGAGGTCCTTCTCATTGTCCTTGGGGAAGAACACCGTCGTGATGCCCGCCCGCATGGCAGCCAGCAGCTTCTCCTTGAGACCACCGATGGGCAGCACGCGACCGCGCAACGTGATCTCCCCGGTCATCGCCACGTCGCGACGGATCGGGATCCCGGTCATGACGCTGATCAGCGTCGTGGCCATGGCAATACCAGCCGAAGGACCGTCCTTCGGGGTGGCGCCCTCCGGAACATGGATGTGGATGTCGCGCTTCTCCAGCAGGGTCGGCTTGATGCCGAAGCTGGTGGAGCGGCTGCGCACATAGCTCAACGCCGCCGAAGCGCTCTCCTGCATGACGTCGCCGAGCTTGCCGGTATGCTTGACCACGCCCTTGCCCGGCACCATCACGCTCTCGATGGTCAGGATCTCGCCGCCGACCTCGGTCCAGGCCAGCCCGGTGACGACGCCGACCATGTCCTCGCTCTCGGCCTCGCCATAGCGGTAGCGCTTGATCCCGGCATATTTCTCCAGATTCTTGCGCGTGACCGCGACCTTCCGGGCCTTGCCGGTGACGATCTCCTTGACCGCCTTGCGGGCCAGGTTGGCCAGCTCGCGCTCCAGGTTGCGGACGCCGGCCTCGCGGGTATAGGTCCGCACCAACTCGCGCAACGCGTCGTCGGTGATCGACCATTCCTCGGGCTTCAGGCTGTGCGCCTCGCCCTGCTTGGCGATCAGATGCCGCTTGGCGATCTCGACCTTCTCATCCTCGGTATAGCCGGCGATCCGGATGATCTCCATGCGGTCCATCAGCGCCTGCGGCATGTGCAGGCTGTTGGCCGTGGTCACGAACATCACGTCGGACAGGTCGTAATCGACTTCGAGATAGTGGTCGGCGAAGGTGGAGTTCTGCTCCGGGTCGAGCACCTCCAGCAATGCCGCGGACGGGTCGCCGCGCCAGTCGGCGCCGAGCTTGTCGATCTCGTCGAGCAGGAACAGCGGGTTCGAGGTCTTGGCCTTCTTCATGCCCTGGACGATCTTGCCCGGCATCGAGCCGATATAGGTGCGGCGATGACCACGGACCTCGGCCTCGTCGCGCACGCCGCCGAGCGACATGCGCACGAAGTTACGCCCGGTAGCCTTGGCGATCGACTTGCCGAGCGAGGTCTTGCCGACGCCCGGCGGCCCGACCAGGCACAGGATCGGCCCCTTCAGCTTGTTGGCCCGAGACTGCACCGCGAGATATTCGAGGATGCGCTCCTTGACCTTGTCCAAGCCGTAATGGTCGATGTCGAGTACCTTCTCGGCTTCGACGATGTCGTTCTTGACCTTCGAGCGCTTCTTCCA
>CAXSEE010000407.1:0-2090 GCA_964235615.1 uncultured Acetobacteraceae bacterium
CGTTGATCAGGAACAGCCAGGCCTGCCGGCATGCCTCAAGGATGTCATCGTAGCTGTTCCAGACGCGTGCACAGAGCTTATTGTCTCGCAAATAGGCCCAGACGTTCTCCATTGGGTTCAGCTCGGGACAATAAGGTGGCAGATGGAGCAGGACGATGTTGTCGGGCACCTTAAGCTCTCCACCGGGTTGGTGCCAGCCCGCGCCGTCGCAGATGAGAGCGGCGCGAGCGCCAGGGCTGACCTGGGTGCTGATCTCCTGGAGGTGCAGGTTCATGCATTCGGTATTGGCAGCCGGCGTGATCATGGCAGCACCCGTGCCGCGTGCGGGGCAGATGGCGCCGAACAGGTAAGCGGTGTCGTGACGATTGTCGCGCACCATCGGCGGCCGCGAGCCGATCGGAGCCCAGATATAGGTATGCGTGCCTTTCTGTCCTACTCTGGCTTCGTCTTGATACCATATCTCTATCGGTGTTCCGGCAGCGGTGCCGAGCAAGGCTGCTTTCAGCAGGGTGCTGAAACTCTTTTAAAAAGATCTTCGGCTTGTGCATCCTTCTTGGGATGATATGGACGCGGCTGAAGCCGGGTCAGCTTCAACTTGCGCAGCCATTTGCCAATCGTGCGCTCGCTCACCGTCACTGCAAAGCGCCGTGAGACCTCGTCGCGCAAATCAACGCACCGCCACCGCACAACCTGGTGCACCGCCGCATCCGGACCCGCCACGACCAGTTCGCGCAGTTCGTCCATCTGCGCCTGGCTCAGTTTGGGCGTGGGTCCGGGTGTGGGAAGCGATACCAGACCAGCGACGCCGGCTTTATTGTAGCGATGCACCCAGTCACGCAGCGTCTAGCGATCCATGCCTGCCTGCCGGGCCGCGTCCAGCCGGCTGCTCCCCTCGCGCACCATGGCAATCGCCAGAAGACGCCGGCTCTGCGCCACGTCGCGCGTCCTCGCTGCCAGACCACGCAGTTCAGACGGCGTATGATCCACCCGGGTGATCTTCACCGCAGCACCCATTCAAACCTCCAACCCGGCAAATGCCGCACAGAGTCAGAGAATCTCAATTCCAAGGCTTTGGGAATCGCTCAAAGAGTCATTCTCCAAGACAGTTGGTATTAGTCATCAACGCAATCTTCAGAGACAATCAGGCGCTGCATCAGTTCCTGTCGACGAAGCTAGCGCAAGTGGATGGAGTTCGTCAGACCAGTACTACGCACTTCATTAATGTTCCAATCCGCAAGATTGCGTGGGTTCCCCCAAACTGATTTCTGATATCGCGCGATCATCTCTAGCGATAGGACGACGGGACGAAGCTAGCTCCTGGTACCTCCCCCGACAACGGATAGGCAGGCAGCGCTGCTGGAGCCGTTCCCCTCGTCGAGGGCTTTTTCGCAAGCTGCCCAAGAGCAATCCTGACCGCCGTTTCGAGCTGGACATCCTGCCTGCTGGCTCCCTCGTCGGGCCGATCATCGACCTCCGTATCGGGTGCCACGCCTGTGTTCTCGATGATCCAGTGGCCGGTCGGATCGGCCAGCGAATCCTTGGGAATTGTTAGTCTCGTACCGTCCATCAGCGACCATGGCCGGTTGATCCCCTGGACGCCGCCCCAGCTCCGCGTCCCCACTAGGGAACCGAGGCCATATTTCCGGAAATAATATGGAAACTGGTCTCCATCCGAACCGGAACCCCAGTTCAGCAGTGTCACCATGGTCCGTGGCGGCACGACGACCGGGAGCGGCGAGACCGCTCGTTCCCGGTTGACGAACACACCTCCGAGCGTGCGCCGGAGCACCTCGAGCACCGCCTGGCTGGTGAAGCCGCCCAGGTTCCAGCGCACGTCGATCACCAGCCCGTCCTTGCCGGCTTGGGGATAGTACTGCCGCACGAACTGCCCCCAGCCCTCGCCCTCGAAATCGCTGAGCGCCACGTAGCCGATCCGCCCGTTCGACAGCCGGTCGACCCACGCCCGGTTGCGCGTCATCCGGTCGAAGCCGCGCAGGGCCTCCTCGTCCACGAGAGGAGCTACCTGCACAGTGCTTCTCGGCCCGTTCGCGGACGACGCTACCGTAATGCTCGCCTGCTCGGTCACACCT
>CAXSEE010000408.1:0-2082 GCA_964235615.1 uncultured Acetobacteraceae bacterium
CAGGCGTTTGGATAAAGATAGATGCGCTCGCCTTGCAGGCCGTTTGCGAGTTATCCCAGCAGCCGGGCAGCCCACTCGATCCAAATTGGCGCTCGGCTGTCGATAAGTTCCTGCTTACGTTGGCCCAGGAACGCCCGTTCGACATGCAGCGCGGTGCGGCACTGATCAATCTCGGGCCATGGTGGCAAATCGACTACAGCTTGTTCCTCCGTCATGCAAAGAACACCTACGGCATCCGTTACGTACCCGTAATCTACGATTTCGTGCCATTGGTGACGCCGGAATACGTGCCCAAGTTGATGCCGGCAGACTTCTCCCACTGGCTGTCCGACACCCTGATGCAGGCCGACGCACTCGCGTGCATCTCCCACTGGACCCAACGTGATCTTGTGAAAGCGGTGCAGTCGGTAAACCCTTCGCTGCCGAGCCCGATCGTCATGCCGCTCGATGCCCGTTTTGGCGATGCCGCCGAACCGCCGACGCCGGGCGAACGGCGACAGGCGCTGGACGCGTTTTCACTCACCAGCGGCGGTTTTGTACTGTTCGTCGCCACGTTGGAAGCGCGCAAGAATCATCTTCTGGCGGTGCAGGCCTGGATCCAGTTGATCGAACAGCATGGTGCGGATGCCGTGCCGCCTTTGGTTTGCGCCGGCCGGCAGGGCTGGCGCTTCGAGCAGACACAGACGCTGCTCGACTCTCATCCCGACCTCGCGGAGAAGGTCATCCTGCTGTCGCAAGTGTCCGATGTCGAACTGAAGACGCTCTACCTCGAGTGTCTGTTCACGGTCTACACCTCAACCTACGAAGGATGGGGCCTGCCGGTGACCGAGAGCCTCTGCCACGGCAAACCCTGCCTGACATTGGAGCATTCCTCGCTACCGGAGGCGGGGGGCAAATTCGCCGATTACAGTGCCGCATCGCCCACGGCTTTTGCCGAGGCGGCCTGGCGGCTGATCGACGATACGCCGTATCGCCGTGGTCGTGAGCAACTGATCGCCAAGCAATTCCGGCCTCGCACCTGGCAGGCGGTGCTTGCCGGGCTGATCGACGGTGTGGCGGCGCAGCTCCAGGCCCTCCCGCCGCCTGCCCCCATGCCTGCGGCAGTGGTGTTCGGCGCGATCTACGAGACCCGGCCTAACCCCGCGCTACGGCAGGCCAGCCGCCATCAGGCGGTGACGAGCATGCTGCGGCACGGCCTCGGCTGGCACAGGCTGGAGCTCTGGGGCGTTTGGGCGGCCGCCCGCAGCAGCGCGTTGATGTTCCGCCTTCCGGATCTGGATGGCGCGACCGATAGTCTGTTGTTGTATCTGGAAGTTGAAGCCCCGGTCGAGGCGGTGACCCTCACCGTCAAGTTCGGTCTGACGCCGCTCGTGACGGTTCGTCTCAAGGCGAATGAATTGCGGCAGCTCCGCCTGCGCGTGCCTTCTGTCACGGTCCGCGCGATCGCGGCCAGCGGAGGAGCGGCCATGGTGACCCTGAACGCGGATCACCTGACCGACCTGCATCTGCATTTCCCGGGTGACCCGCGCAAGGTCAGCCTGGGCCTGCGATCCTTCGCGCTATGCCTCGAGACGGATATCGAGGCGAGGTTGCGAATGATCGAACGCTGCCAGAGCCGATCCGACAGCCCGAGAGAACACTGATCACGCGCTGCACGCATCGGTGCCGGTTACCATAGGCGATGGCTTGCCGAAGCCGATCATTGCTTCTTGGTTACGCAGTTCGCGCAGCACCGGCCGGCTTGTAGGGTGACACCGTTGGGAGGCCGTACACCCAGCATTGCGAGAGTCGCATAAAGGTTTTATCGTCAATATGATAGTGGGGGATGGCATGGCAGATACTGGTTCTACCTCGTCGTCAACGATGCGGATCACCCCGGACAATCTGGACGGGTTCGTGGCGCAGAGCGATGCGCTCGGCGGCCCAAACTCCCCAGGCTGCAACGAGTACTGGTCGCGCTTCGAATATGCTTCGGCTTTCAAGGTCGATCAGGACCTTGACCCTTATGGCGATGACTACGTCCAGGCGCAGCTTAGCTTGTATCGCGAGATCTCTGGCCGGGACTTCAATCAAGTTACCAAC
>CAXSEE010000409.1:0-2077 GCA_964235615.1 uncultured Acetobacteraceae bacterium
TTTCGATAATATACTGGGCCCCATCAAGTCGCTCAGCTGTCTCGGTATCACTCTCATCCCGTCCCGCGTGGACGAGAAGGGTCACACCTACCATGCCGATGCCGACGACGCGGCCTACGCGACGTTCGAGCTCGAGAACGGGATCATCGTGCAGATGAATTCATCCTGGGCCACGCGGGTGAAGCGTGACGATCTCGTGACGTTCCAGGTGGATGGCACGCACGGCTCCGCCGTGGTCGGTCTGACCCGCTGCTACACGCAGCACCGCGTGAACACGCCCTGCCCGCGTTGGAACCCCGATATACCGCAGACCATTCCGTTCGATGCGCAATGGCAGGAGGTGCCCGACAACCGCACCTACGAAAACGCCTTCAAGCTGCAGTGGAGCGACTTCATTCGCCACGTCGTGGCCGACACGCCCTGGACCGCCGACCTCGGCGAGGGAGCCAAGGGCGTACAGTTTGCGGACCTCGCCCTGCAGAGTTCTGCCGAGCGCCGTTGGGTCGACGTCCCGTCCTTGGAGGTCTGACCGATGGCAACCATTGATCTGCCTCAAGAGGACGGGCGGCGTGTCCGCTTCACGACGCGCCAGCCACGCGGCTTCGCAGCCCCGACCGGTCCGTTCAACCGCGTTGCCTACTCCGCTGGCCACGTCGTCGCCGACCCGCTCGCCGAATGCGACCCATGGCACGACATACGGATCGACTGGGACCGCACCATCGCCTACCGCCGCTATTTGTGGTCACTGGGCCTCGGCGTGGCCGAGGCGATGGACACGGCGCAACGCGGAATGGCGCTGGATTGGCCGAACGCGAAGGAGCTGGTGCGCCGGTCGCTGGATGCCGCCCGCGACGTTCCAGGGGCTCTCATCGCCTCGGGTGCCGGAACCGATCAGCTCGATCCGGCGGACGCGCGCTCGCTCGATGACGTGATCCGTGCCTACGAGGAGCAGTGCGAGGCGATCGAGGCGATGGGAGGGCGGCTCATCCTGATGGCGTCTCGCGCCCTGGCCCGCGTTGCGCGAACTCCGGCGGACTACGCGGCGGTCTATGGCCGCATCCTGTCCGGCGTACGCGAGAAGGTCATCCTGCATTGGCTCGGCGACATGTTCGATCCGGCCTTGAAAGGTTACTGGGGCTCCGAGGACTATGACGAGGCGATGAACCTGACGGTGTCGATCATCGTCGACAACATCGAGAAAGTCGACGGCATCAAGATTTCGCTGCTGGACAAGCACAAGGAAATCGAGCTTCGCCGGCGTTTGCCGGAGGGTGTCCGGATGTACACCGGGGACGACTTCAACTACACCGAGATGATCGTGGGCGACGGCGAGGCTCCCGGACAGCATTCCCATGCCCTGCTCGGCATCTTCGACCCGATCGCGCCGGCGGCAAGTGCCGCCCTGGATTGCCTGCGCCGTGGCGACCTGGACGAGTATCACGCGATCCTTCGGCCGACCGTGCCGCTGTCTCGCCATATCTTCCAGGAGCCGACGTACTACTACAAGACCGGCGTCGTGTTCATGGCCTACCTGAACGGCCACCAGGACCACTTCGCGATGCTCGGCGGCCAGCAATCTGCACGTTCGCTTCTTCATCTGGTGCAGCTGTTCCGGTTGAGCGACGCGGCGTCGCTGCTGCGCGACCCGGATCTCGCAGCCCACCGCATGAAGGCCGTGCTTGCCGTAAATGGCTTGGCATGACCGCGAAGGGAGGTTTGTCGCTCAACACCGCCACGGTGCGCGACCAGTGGTCGCTCGCGCAGTGCATCGAGGGCTGCGCCCGGCACGGCATTCCGGGCATCTCCCCCTGGCGCGACAAGTTGGCCGAGATGGGAACATCGCGCGCGGCGCGGGCGATCCGCGATGCCGGGCTCACGGTCTCGGGCTTGTGCCGCGGCGGCATGTTCACCGCCCCGGACGCGGCCGGCAGGCAGGCAGCGATCGAGGAGAACCGGCGCGCCATCGCGGAAGCGGCAGAGATCGGCGCGCAATGCCTGGTCATGATGTGCGGCGGACTGCCGGACGGCTCGAAGTCGCTTGACGATGCCCGCAAGGCGGTGCGGGACGGGCTTGGGG
>CAXSEE010000410.1:0-2036 GCA_964235615.1 uncultured Acetobacteraceae bacterium
CGTCCCGGCATGTAGTGGTCGAGCGCGATGGCGTCGAACTGCGCGGTCTGGGCCATCGCCAACCCCGCCGCCCCGTCGGTCGCCGTGGCGACCTGGAATCCGTCCCGTTCCAGGTGGCGCCGGACCAGGCGGCATAGGCCGGGGTCGTCATCCACGTAGAGCACGCGGATCGGGTCGGGCGGCGTCAGCACGGACAGCGTGGTCAACCTAGTCGGCTTCGGGCACCTGCATCACCGCCAGGAACAAGCCGAGTTGCCGGATCGCAATGGCGAAGCTCTCGTACTCGACCGGTTTGGTGATGTAGACGTTGCAGCCGAGGTCGTAGCAGCGCTGGATCTCCTGCTTGTCGTCGGTCGTCGTCAGCACGACGACCGGCGCGCGGTGCAGCAGTTCGTCACCCTTGATCCGGGCCAGGATGTCCGTCCCGCTCATATCCGGCAGGTTGAGGTCGAGCAGCACGAGGATCGGCGAGTCGACCCGCCGCTTGCCGGCCGCGTCGATCCCGAACAAATAGGCGAGGGCGGATGTGCCGTCCGTGAACGGCACGATCGTGTTGTTGACCCCCGCCCGGCGGACGTTCTTCTCGATCAGCCGCGCGTGACCGGGATCGTCCTCGATCAGGATGATGGTCACCGGATGGGCGTTCAAACCAATGCCTCTCTCTCATAGGATGCAACGGCAGGCAGCGTGATCATGAAGGTCGAGCCCACATCCAGTTCGGACGCGCAATCGATCGAGCCACCCAGGCGTCGCACGAGAGCGCGTACATGGGCAAGTCCGATCCCCTCTCCCGGCACGGTCTGGTCGCCGGCGCGGCGGAACAGCTCGAATACCCGCTCGTAGTCCCGGGCGGCGATACCGCGGCCGTTGTCGCTGACGTCGTAACACGCCGTGCCGCCCTCCAGCCGGCCTTGGATCCGGATGTCACCGGGCCGGCCCGGCTTGAGATATTTCAATGCGTTCTCGACCACGTTGCCGAACACCTGCTCCACCGCGAGCCGGTCCCCGACCAGGTCCGGCAGGCTGCCGAGCGACACCTTCGCCTCCCGGCTTTCCGCCTGGTGGCGCATCGTCTCCACCAACCCGCCGAGCAACGCCGTCATGTCGAGCGGCTCCGGCGACAGCACCCGCCGCCCCTCCCGCGACAGGCGCAGGATGGCGTTGATCAGCCGGTCCATTTTGCCGGTGGAGGACTTGATGAAGCGCAGTGCCTCCGGAATATCCTCCCGGGCCGCCTCCCGCAGGTCTGCCGGAGCGTCGTCCGATACGGCATGGCGCGACAGGATGGTGGTCGCCTGTTCCAACTCGCTGGTGAAACCCATGATGTTGACCAGAGGGGCACGCAAGTCGTGCGACACGATGTAGGCGAAGCGCTGGATCTCCTCGTTGGCCGCCGTCAGTGCTGCCGTGCGGTGCCGTACCGTCTCGTCCAGGTGCCGGTTGTTGCGCTCCAGTGCCTGCTGCGCGGCGACCGCCTGGTCCTGCGCACTGCGCAGCGTACGCAGGTAGCTGCGCAGGCTGATCGCGATCAAACCGGCCAGCGCGAACACCATCAGCAACCCGGCCGCGTCGATGCCGACCAGCAAGTGGCTACCCCGGCTCAAGCGGGCGACCTGGTCGATCAGCTGGCGGTCCTGCTCCCCCGCGAGCTGGCTGGTGACTTGGCGGATCACCTCGATATCCCTGAGCCCGGCGTTGGTGCGCACGATCGACATCGCGCTCGACAGGTTGCCGCCCTGCGCCAACGCCGCCGTCTGGCGCAGTTCGGCCATTTTCGCCGTCGCAGCCTGGCTCAGCAGCGTCAGGCGCGGATCATCGGGCCAGACTGCCTTCCCCCGGGCGATCAACGCCGGCAGGTCGTCCTCCGCCCTGACCAGCGGGGGGAGGTAGTCGGGATTCAGCGTCAGCAGATAGCCGCGTTGCGCACCCTCCGCCGTCGTGGCCGTCGTCAAGATATCGGTAGCAAGAGTCCGCTGGGCACGGGTCGCCTGCGCCACGCTTAGCGCCTCCTCGTTCCTGGCGGCCTGCCAGACAGC